>JAFZGF010000023.1 GCA_017555565.1 Oscillospiraceae bacterium | reverse complement strand
GGGTGGAACCCCGCCCCTACAGTTTGTGCAAGCTGTGGTTTTGATATGCGGGACGTCCTGGAGGCCGCCCCCTACGCAAGAATTTTATTTGAGTGGTTTTACTGTGGGCGGATGTGGGCATGTGCCCCTACGGGTAATTGCAAACGGCAGTTTTATAAAAGGGGTTCGGGGAATGTTCCCCGAATATTAATCGCGAAGTCTGCGGAGAACAAGCAGAGAACCAGGGTAAGCAAAGCGTAGCTTACAGGTGGCGATATGCTTGTGTAAATCGAGGAAAAATTACAGTGCGAGAGAACGTAGTGAGCAAGGTTTGTAATTTTTCCCGATTTGTAGCAGACTGAGCATTCCACACTTGTGCAGCGTTAGGGTGCGGGCGAATCGCAACCATAAATGGCCCTGAAAAACAATCGTCGCATACTGCGACGGGCTGAAGCCCTCTTGTCTGCTCGTTGTTTTCCCTTCCTCCGTCTCCCTTCATCCGCCACTGGCGGCGGTCGACTCCGTCACCCACGTTTTGGTTACTTTTGCCACCAAAAGTAACGCCAGCGCAGCGTAAAAAGAGTTTGTGTTTATACAAGAGCAAGGATTCTTCACACCTGCGGTGTTCAGAATGACAGAATTCTGATTTTGTGGTAATAAGATTCCTCTTCGCTTCGCTCACTCGGAATGACAAAGTGGTAGGCTGTGAATTTTAAACGGGCGGTCGGGGACGCCCGCCCCTACACACTAGGTGTAAAATATAAAATTTTGCGGGACGTCCTGGAGGCCGTCCCCTACGCAGTTTGCAGAATACTTCAGTGGTGAGGAACCTGCCATACATCACATTTTCCCGCAGAAAAGTTTTCAACATTTTATAGGGATTTTGTTGAGACAAATCCAGCATATTATTTAGTATAGAATAACTAATATATTAATAATATAATATCTTTATATTTATATTATATTATTATTGAGTTTTCAACAATTTTATGCTATGATTATAGAGTATATAACGTTTGATACAGGAGTGTAAAAATGGAATCTTTTAACGACGTTTTTAAGGCGGTTAAAGAGTACTGCTCCCAGAAAATTGTAAAGGCATCCTTCGATCTTTTTATCGAACCGATGGAAGCCGGCAGGCTGGAGGGCGATACCGCCGTACTTTATACCAACAGCGAATGGTCTAAAGGAATTATTGAAGACAGATTTTCCTCTATTCTCAAAGAGGGTTTTGAAATGGTGCTGGGTTTTACCCTTGTGCCAAGAATTGAAGTAAAACAGCCGGAAGATGAGGTGGAAAAGACACCTATCAACGGCGGTGAATACGCATTTACATTTGATACATTTATTGTTGGCTCTTCCAACAAGTTTGCCCATGCTGCTGCCCTGGCTGTAGCACAGAACCCATCTGTTGCTTACAACCCACTGTTTATCTACGGTGAAAGCGGTCTGGGTAAAACCCACTTGCTGAACGCCATCAGAATGGAAATCAGCAGAAACAACCCAAGAGCAAACATTGTTTATGTAGACGGCGAAACTTTTACAAACGAAATTATCGCCGCCATCAGAGAAAACAAAACAGGTGATTTCCAGAACAAATACAGACAGGCAGATGTGCTGCTGATAGACGATATCCAGTTTATCGCCGGTAAAGAAAGAACCCAGGAAGAATTCTTCCACACTTTCAACGCCCTGCACAACGCCGGCAAACAGATTGTTCTGGTATCTGACCGCCCACCAAAAGAAATCAAAAGTCTGGAAGACCGACTGAGAAACAGATTTGAATGGGGGCTTATGGCAGATATACAGCCACCTGACTTTGAAACAAGATGTGCCATCATCAAAAGAAAATCCGACCTGCTGAGACTGGATATGAAGTTTGATGTAATTGAATTTATCGCTTCAAAGGTAAAGACAAACATCAGACAGCTGGAAGGCGTGGTTAAAAAGCTGGATGCCCTGCAGAGACTGGAAGGCAAACCACCAATTATGGTAAATGCCCAGGCAGCCATCAAGGATATTCTCAACGAACAGATGTCCACACCTGTTACAATTGAAAAAATAATTGCAGAAGTAGGCAAGGTTTACAATGTTTCTGTTTCTGATATCAGAGGCAAAGGCCGCCGCCAGGAAATTGCAGAAGCCCGAAAGATGTCTATGTACATCATCAAGGAAGTATGCGGCCTGACAATGGAAGAAATAGGCAAGGAATTTGGTGGCCGTGACCACTCCACAGTGGTTTACTCCATCAGCAATGTTTCACAGAGACTGGCCAAGGATTCTTTCTACCGCGACACAGCTGAAGACATCATCAAAAACGTAAAGGCAATATAAAAACCTTTACTTTTCAACACAGTGTTTATATTATTGTTGAAAACATATGTGTTTCTCAGTCGGAATATTTCACAATTAGATGAATATGCATAGAAAAACACATTCCCACGTTAATCCCGTATATTTATACAGTGTTTAATGTAAAAACTTTCAACATAGTTTTCAACATTCAACAGAAAGTTTTCAACAGTTTCAACAGGGCAAAAAGTTGTTCTGTGGGATTCAACAATTTATAAACAAGTTTTCAACGGGGAAAAATATGGGATTTTCCGCTGAAAATAAGGGTTTTCAAAGTTTTAAACATTTTGTGGGCCCCTACTACTACTACTGTTAATATATTATTGCAGGGAATGGGAAAATTCCCTGATAAAACGAAAAAAATATTTTTTTACCACCAGGTAAATGTTAAAAACCCGAAAGGAATAAAAATATGAAAATTGTATGTAACAGAGACAAGCTGAATGAAGCTATTGCAATAGTTTCAAGAGCTGTAGCAACAAAAAGCAATCTGGCATCAATCGAAGGTATTCTGCTGATAGCAGAAAATGATACCCTGACACTGACAGGTTATGATTTTGAAATGGGAATAAAGACCACTTTTGAATGTGAAGTGGAAAGAGAAGGCGATGTTGTTCTCAACGCACAGCTGCTGGGCAACATTGTAAGAAAAGTAAACAACGACTATATCTCCATCGAATGCGATGAAAAAATGAACTGTGTTATCAAAAGCGGTATCACAAAATACAACATCAAGGGCATTGATTCCACAGACTACCCAGATTTTCCATCTGCAGGCAAGGACAACAGCGTAAAAATCGAAAACAGCCTGTTCACAGAAATGTGTGACTATGTTATCTATGCTGTATCCACAGATGAAAAAAGACCTGCACACACAGGTGTGCTTATCAAACTGGAAGACAGACAGCTGACAATGGTTGCCCTGGACGGTTATCGTCTGGCTGTATGTGAAAGAGAAGTTGACTTTGACGGCAGCTTCAATATGATTGTTCCTGCAAAAGCTATGAACGAAGTGAGAAAAATTGCAGGGGACAAAGACGGCAAAATCACAATTTTTGCATCCCGCAGATATGTTATGTTCAAAGCAGGCGAATTTATTGTACTGTCCAGACTGCTGGAAGGCGATTTCCTGGATTACAAAAAAGCTATCCCTGCAAACTATATGACAGATGCTGTAATCAATACAAGAGCACTGCAGGAAGCAGTTGAAAGGGTATCTCTCATCATCACAGAAAGACTGAGAAACCCTGTAAAAATCAACATCAGCGACAATACACTCAGCGTAAAATGTGCTACAGAACTGGGTGATGTGTATGATGAAATCAGCGTTGGCCAGGTGGGCCCTGATATGGAAATCGGTTTCAACAACAGATACATCCTGGATGCGCTGAAAGCAAGCAAAAAGGACGAACTGATTTTTAAATTCTCTGGTCCTTTGGCACCATGTAAAATTATTCCAAAAGAAGGAGACGACTTTACCTATCTGGTACTGCCTGTAAGATTTAAAAATGATTGAGATAGCAATTACAACTGAATTTATCAAACTGGACCAGTTCCTTAAATTCGCAGGCTGTGTTTACACAGGCGGCGATGCAAAAGGCTTTATCCAGGATGGCTATGTAAAAGTAAACGGCGAAGTGTGCACAATGCGCGGTAAAAAACTGGTGCCAGGTGACACAGTTTACTTCAATGAAGAAGAATTTATAGTGGTAAGAGGATAATGCCCGGCCAGTATATAAAAAATATAGACATTACAGATTACAGAAATATTAAAAAAGCTAATGTGGAGTTTTCACCGGGGATAAACATTATCTACGGTGAAAATGCCCAGGGCAAAACCAATTTTATGGAAGCCGTATGGTTGATGAGCGGGGGCAAAAGCTTCCGCGGAACAAAAGACAGGGATATGATTGGTTTTGATGCGGATGCGTTCAGAATAGAGGGTACTGTTGCAGGTGAAAATGAAGAAGTGAAAATCACTGTGGCCTGTGCAAAGAACAACCCTAAATATTCCGGCAGAATGGCAAAGATAAACAATGGCGCTTTTGTCAGCCCGTCAAGGATAGCAGGCAATTTTTACCGGGTGATTTTTTCACCGGTGCACCTGAATATTATCAGCGGCGGCCCTGCACTGCGCAGAAAGTTTGCCGATGCCTGTCTGTGCCAGATGTATCCGGGATTTATGGAGAATTACAGACAGTATCTCCATGTAATCGACCAGCGAAACAATTTTCTGAAAAACATAAAAAATTATGATACCGACCAGCAGAATGCCATCTTTGACACTCTGGATACCACACTGGCAAATCTTGGTTATGAGATTTACCGAATGAGAAAAGAATTTATACAGCTGCTGGCAGAATATGCCGGCAGTTACTATGATAAAATTTCTCACGGCAGGGAAAAACTGACCTTTGTTTACCGAGATATGGGAAAAACAGGGGATGAAATCCTGCAGAAGCTGGTGTATAACAGAGACAGGGATAAAATTCTGGGGTATACATCTACCGGTATCCACCGAGAAGACATAGATATTTACCTTGACGGCAAAAAAGCAGGGGAATATGCCAGCCAGGGCCAGCAGAGAAGCATAGTGATTGCAATGAAGCTGGCCGAAAGCGATATTATGCAGCAGGTAACCGATGTGGCCCCTGCTGTGCTGCTGGACGATGTGCTGAGTGAACTGGACTCTGCACGCCAGGACTATCTGCTGAACAATGTAAAAGGCAGGCAGGTGTTTATAACCAGCTGCCATATAGAGCGTATACAGTTATCTGAAAGCAGAAAGTTCTATGTGGAAGGTGGGGTTATTACCCGGCGTGAGTGAAATGTAGAGCAGAAGAATGTCATCCTGAACGAAGTGAAGGATCTATGATGCAAAGAAAATATAAGAGTGACAGTTTTATGATTGTTTCAGAGCGAAGATTCTTCGGACAAAGTCCTCAGAATGACAGAGCTATAGTAAAAACAGAATGTCATTCCGAGTGAAACGAGGAATCTATGATGCGATAAAAAAAGTAAAAGTAATAGTTTTACGATTGTTTCAGAG
>JAFZGF010000022.1 GCA_017555565.1 Oscillospiraceae bacterium | reverse complement strand
TGTGTTTGGTATGATCATCGGTTCTATCGATGCTATCGGCGAAACACATATCAAACGTATGATCGCTTTCTCATCAGTAGCACAGATGGGGTATATATATGTTGGTATCAGCCTTGGTACAGAAGCAGGTTTTGTTGCAGCTGTGTTCCATATTATTATGCACGCTATAACAAAGCCAATGCTGTTTTCAGCAGCAGGCGGTTTTGCAGGCGCCAGCGGTCATAAATACCACTTTGACCAGCTCAAAGGTGCAGGTTACCGCAATCCTATAGCAGCTGTCGCCTTTGTTATCGGCAGTATGTCAATGATCGGTATTCCTTTCTTTGCAGGTTTTGGTGCGAAATATTATCTTTCCACAGCAGCTCTTACAAATCCTGGCAAAATGTGGTTTGTATTCCTTGCTCTTGCTATCAGTACAGTTCTCAATGCTGTTTACTACATCAGGGCACTGGGCTGCATCTTCTCCCGCGAAGGCGTAGAAGACCTGGCAAGACACAAAGTTTCAAAATCCTATACAATAGGTATGAGTGTTTTCATTGTAGCAAATATTGCCCTTGGTCTGTTTTATCAGAAAATCTTTGATATTCTCAGCCTTGGTCTTCAGTTTTTCTAAGAAAGGACGGTTATAAATATGGTTTCATTATTTCCTGTATTTTTTCCTGTCCTTGCAGGTCTTGCAATGCTGGATCTTAAAATCTCCAGATTCAAAGACAGAGAAAAATATGTTATGTCAGTGCTTGGCGTAAACCTTGCACTTACACTTGTTGCAAATTTTCTGTTTGCTGATACACATATCACTTTTGCCAAGTTTGCAGGTGGTATTGAAATTGCTTTTCACATCGATAGCATCGCTGTATTTTTTAGCACAATATTTGCATTTGTTTGGCTTCTGGTGGCTTATTTCAGCCTTGAATATATGAAGCACGAAGGCGAAGAAAACAGATTTTTTGCATTCTTTATCGCCAGCCTTGGCGGACTTACAGGTGTTGCCTATGCAGACAACCTTGTTACACTTTATCTTTTCTTCGAAGCAATGAGCCTTTTGTCCTATGTTCTTGTTGTTCATTCCAGAACAAACGAAAGTCTTCTTGCCGGCAGAAAATATATTTATTATTCACTGTTCGGTGCATCCCTTGGTCTGATCGGTATTTTCTATTTCTACTCAACAGGCTGGGATACAGCATTTACTCCGGGTGGTGTTGTTCCTATGGAACTTGGCGGCAGAATGCCAATGCTGTCACTTATGGTAGTTCTGGCTGTTATCGGCTTTGGCTGTAAAGGTGGTATGTTCCCACTCCACGCCTGGCTGCCTACAGCTCATCCACAGGCACCGGCACCTGCTTCCAGCGTGCTGTCTGGCCTTATTACAAAAGCTGGCGTAATTGCAATCATCCGTGTTGTTTACTTTACAGTTGGCGCAGACGTACTGCGTGGCACACCTGCACAGTATATTTTGCTTACACTTTCAATCGTTACTATATTTATGGGTTCTATGCTGGCTTATAAAGAAAAGGTGCTGAAAAAACGTCTTGCTTATTCCACAGTAAGCCAGGTATCATACGTTATCTTTGGTCTTATGCTGCTGAATACTGCAGGCGTTACAGGTGCACTTTTGCAGGTTGCATTCCATGCTCTTGCAAAAAATGTATTGTTCCTTACAGCAGGTGCCTTTATCTATAAAACAGGTAAAACACTGGTAAGCGATATGTACGCAATGGGCAAATCAATGCCTAAAACACTTACTTGCTTTACTGTTGCAGGTCTTTCACTGGTAGGTGTACCTATGACTGCAGGTTTTGTAAGCAAATGGTATCTTGCCCAGGGCGCGCTGCACCAGGGCAGTGGTGTTATCGGCTTTATCGGTATTGCTACAATTATGGTCAGTGCATTGCTTACAGGCGGCTATCTTGTAACTGTTACAGCAAAAGCATTTTTTGCCAGCAGGGAAGACGAAGTAAGCGAAAGTTTTGAACCAAACAAATATATGATTATTCCACTGGCAGTACTTACAGTTCTTATTGTACTGTTTGGTATATTCCCAACGCCTGTAATTGCAGTAGCTTCTGCAATTGCACAGCACATTGTTTAATGAAAGGAGGCACTACAAGTGAATTATCTTATACTTTTACCTACAGTTGCCGCCTTTATATTGGGTGCAGGTGTTTTGAAATATGATCTTGAAGATATCAAAAAACTGAACAGATATGCTGTTACTGCTACTGTAATGGTAGCCTTGACAGCAGCAGTAACACTTGTTTCAATGTCAGGTGAAAGCGTTACACTTTTCAGATTCAATGATATGCTTAAAATCGACTTCAGGGTCGACGGCCTTTCCACTGTGTTTGGCGCTATGGTAAGCTTTCTGTGGCCACTTGCTGTTGTTTATGCCACAGAGTATATGAAACACGAAGGCAAACAGAAAAAATTCTTCACTTTCTACATTATGACTTTCGGTGTTACATTGGCTATTGCTTTTTCAGCAAATATGCTCACACTGTATCTGTGCTATGAAATGCTTACATTCATCACTCTGCCATTGGTTATGCACACAACAGACGAAAGAAGTGCCTACGCAGGCGGTAAATATCTTGTATATTCCGTAGGCGGTGCATCTCTTGCTTTTGTTGGTATGATGATTGTACTTCTCAATGGTGGCAGCCTCGAGTTTACCTACGGTGGTATTGGCACACTTGAAAGCAATACTACAATACTTTTTGCATATCTTCTTATGTTTGCCGGCTTCGGTGTTAAAGCAGCTATTTTCCCACTGCACGGCTGGCTGCCTGGTGCATCTGTTGCACCTACAACAGTTACAGCGCTTCTT
>JAFZGF010000021.1 GCA_017555565.1 Oscillospiraceae bacterium | reverse complement strand
GGAAGGGAAAACAACGAGCAGACAAGAGGGGCTTCAGCCCGTCGCAGTATGCGACGATTGTTTTTCAGGGCCATTTATGGTTGCGATTCCCCCACGCCCCAACGCTGCACAAGTGTGGTATGCTCTGTCTGCTACAAATCGGGAAAAATTACAAACCTTCGTCACTACGTTCCTTCGCACTGTAATTTTCCCTCGATTTACACAAGCATATCGCCACCTGTAAGCATCGCTGTGCTCTGCTTACCCTGGCTCTCTGCTTGTTCTCCGCAGACTTCGCGATTTATATTCGGGGAAAGTATTTCCCCGAACCCCTGCAATTTCGCAAAGGCGGCTTCGCCATCATTGCGTAATTGGGGCGCTGTGCGCTGGGCGGCTTTCAGCCGCAAGGTATATTTATCTGTTCGCTAAATCCCAATTTATCATTTACCACAAAAAACAAAAGCTGTATCCATGGGATACAGCTTTTATATTTTTATTCAAATTCTGCGTCAGTTGTAGCTTCCTGTGTGTTGTCAATTGCTTCTTCAACAATTTCTTCTTCAGGACCTACAAATTCAAATCTTTCTGCTTCGTCATAGTCTACAAAGCCGATATAGGATTTACCGCAGTTAACCTGCAGAGGATTTTCGTCCATATCTGTAAATTTAAGAACTTCCGGAGCACCACCTTTGAACCAGCGGATCTGTTCCATTCTGCCGTTGGAGAAATAGTAACCTACGCCGCCATAGCTGAGGTCAACTTTCTGGTAGTTTGGATCGTATGGGCCGTCACCTGGCCATGGGTATTTGGAAATATCAGCAAATGCAATAAATACGTTTTCAAAGCCCAGCTGCTGACCATTGTTTTCGTCAACTGTCTGTTCTCTTACGCGTTTGCTGCCATTGTACTGGCTCATCATATAACGGTTTGTTGCTTCGTCATATGTGAAATAAGTGCGGTATGTTTCAGAATGAACAACAGAAATATCTGTTACTGCCTGGCCTGTCAGGTCTCTTGTGCCGTTGTTTTCATCATATTTTACAAAGTTGAAAATAGGGCTGCCGTATGTTCTGTTCATATCATATTCATACTTGTCAATTGCTTTCTGCAGCAGTTCAGTATTTGTATATGATGTGTGTTCTGTAGCATAGCCAGGACGGTTTCTTCTGTATGTAAATACACGGTGCTGGCCATCGATATCCAGGTAGTTATATTCAAAAGAATCGATATATGTCTGTGTGATTCCACTGCGGCCGATATGGCAGTACAGCGCAAAATAAGGCATAGCCCACTGGAGGAACTGGTCGCGGCCTGAACGAACTGGGCCCACGTCACCTTCCAGCTTGGAATAGTCTTCAAAAACAGCCATAAAACGTGTGATACCACCTTCTACTTTGCTTTCGAAAAGAAGGTTTGCCTGTGAAAGACCTCTCTGAGGGCGAGCTGATGAGATATTATTGATCATAATAGCTGTAGCGCGCATATTTGTGTCAAAGTCTGGGTCTCTTTCCCAACCTGTCCAAGGGTTTGGAGTGTAAGGTGGTGGTGTTGGTTCAACAATTTCAGGCTGCTGATCTTCGCTGTTGTCCGGTGCAGGTACACAGCCAGTAAATACTGATGCAATCATCAAGGCAGCCAGAAAGATTGATAATAATTTTTTCATTTTTAATCTCCCGGTTTTAACCTAAAATTTTATAGCTTCATTATATCCTTTTTCGCATTTTAATTCAATATATCTTTGTGAAAGTTACAATTTTGTTATTCTGTTTGATTAAAATGGCGAAGTGATATATAATTATAATATTATGAACAAATGCGAGGTTATATGATGATAAAAGCTGTATTGTTTGACCTGGACGGCACATTACTTCCTATGGACCAGGATGTTTTTGTAGGTACTTTTTCTGGTATGATGACCAAAAAGATGGTAAAAGAAAAGAATTATGATGCAAAACTGCTTGGAAAAGGCATATGGAGTGCTATTGGCCAGATGGTGATGAACGACGGCAGCAAGACAAACGAAGAAGTTTTCTGGGATGTATACTGCGGTATAATGGGCCACAGCAACCGTCAGGACGAAAACAGTTTTCTTGATTTTTATACCAATGAATTCCAGCAGGTTGCGGCTGTGACAAAACCGGATAAAAGAGCAAACGAAGTGATTCAGCTGGTGAAGTCAAAAGGATTGCGTCCCGTAATTGCTACAAACCCTCTGTTTCCAAAAGTTTCTACAGAAAGCCGTGTTAGATGGGCCGGTTTGAATAAAAACGACTTTGAAGTGATTACCACGTTTGAAGACTGTCATTACTGCAAACCAAACCTGAATTACTATACAGAAATTCTGGGCAAACTGGGATTAAAAGCTGAAGAATGTGCAATGGTGGGCAATGATGTGTCTGAAGATATGATAGCTGAAAAGCTGGGAATGAAGGTTTTCCTGCTGACTGACTATATCATCAACAAGGAAAACAAAGATATTTCCGTTTACCCTAACGGTGGCTTTGACCAGCTGAAAGAATTTATAGAAAAGCTGTAAATCAAAAAATTACCATATAACAGTGCGGCAATGCCGCACTGTTATTTTTTTGCAAAATAAAAAGCTCCTCTTGCGAGGAGCTTTTGAAAAGTCTGTATAAACCAACAATTAAGGTTTGGTTAATTTTATATTCCCATACAAAGGGCACTTATTATTACTTTTGCATCTTACGAGCATCTTATTCAAGGCAACATTACACCATATATTAAAATTCCACAAACTTACAGATAAATTGGATTTTTTGTAATTATCCATCAATTTTAACTTCTATTATTTCTTCAAAAATACCAGAAAATTCAACATCAATAATATGAACATCATCTAATGTATGTTCAGTGTAAGTTATCAATTTATTATCTAAGTTAATTGTTGGTTTTCCAAGTGAATTCATCAACTCTTCTTCGCTCATTTCTCCAAAGAAAGATGTTATTTCATCGATTATTTTCGAAATAATCTTCTTTAAGCATTTATGATAGAAATTTGCATATTCAAAAGCTTTCATTTCTAAATTCATATCAATCATTTCACATTCGAATTTTACTTTATTAATTTCTGCAATAAACATTTTGTATTGCTCATCATAGTGAAAAGGTCCACTTGTTATAAATTCACTTGCATATTTTTCAAACGCTTTATCAATATATTTTGAAAGGCCTTGATAGTATTCTTCGTCATATGGAACAAATAAATATGCTTCATCTTGGAACTCATCGCTATTGTACTTCTCTGTTCCAAAGTATTCTTCTGCATATTTATCAACATCAGACGGATAGCCACCTTGACCAAATATATAATATTTTCTAGCAAAGTCTTGACCCATATCATTAAAATGGGCGAGTGTTAATCTGCTTGCAAATACTGGTGTCAACCTTAACACATCTCTTAGGTCGATTGTCTTTTCTTCAATAATGGATGCCAGCGCAGGGTATTCACTTAATAAATAATCACTTAACATATGATGTTCATACATCCATCTTAAAAAGATTGCTAAATGATTGCAGCCAGTTGCAATATCTAAATTGAGTTTCTTTTTTGCAATTTTTGGACTATGACTGTATCCAGCATCTAATACATGTTTCATTAAATTGATGCCTGATTCCCAATCCAATTCACAATTCAAAGTATCAAAGTAAGTCGTTAATGAGCAAATATTGCCATTATTATCATATCCCCAATAAGATTCGTAAGACCCATCTCCCCAGCCACTAGAGAATCCAACCATGTTTGATGATTCATTTTCTGGTGTGTAATTAAAAGTTGAGTATGTAGGAATATATGTTTTGTTCGTCTGCTCTGTTTGCTCATTCTGCATTTTCTCAAATTGATCATCAGAATATTTATGGATACTTTCTGCCAAAGATTTATCCATGAATCCACCAGTTCCACTATCTACTCCATACCCCATATAATAAATATTATTAAATTGAAGTTTAGCAAATCTATCTATTACAGCAAACTCATATCTTGTTGGAATGTCTTCGTTGAATCTAATTTCTGCCATTGATACTCGTTTATCCGTTTTAATATGATGCACATAAATATATACAGGAAATGCACCAATTGGTGCAGTTATAGAAAGAGGTTGATATTCAAACATGCAAATTGGGTCATTAGCAACAATTTTCCCTGTTGGCAAAGTAATATCGCCAATATATTTTACTTCTATTGACTCATCTTCTTTATTATTGAAGTAAGTTTCTGCATTTCCGCATCGTACATCTTTGAGCATTCTATAGATTTTTTGTGTTTGTACATCTCTATTTCTCATAGACGATTTCCTCCTCTATTTTTTACTGACTTGTAAATTGGAATTTATCACTTCATCAAACCGAAAATTTTTGCTTCTTCGCAAAGTTAAAATTCAATTCTTCCATTCTATATTGTAATCAATAGGAATCCAACCATCTTCAATTTTCCCTGATAAAAAAATTGCTTTTTTTTGAATTTCCTTTTCGAATTACTATTTTTAAGTTTTTTTCTATTGCATGATTGTTTGAATGACTTGTATAATACTTCATTCTCCCACCTCCAGATATTTCCCATATTTCGCCAAAATTTCTTCTGCTGCCTTTCTTATTTCATCAAATGTAATAAAAGATTTATCGTACTTAAAGCTCATGCGATTCACATTGTCGTCAACATGTATATTAAACATATATTGTTCATCTATACCCAGCAATTGTAAAGATTTGCGATACATGGTTTTATTTAATGCCGGTTTGCTTTTATATATGTACGCGTCAATGCCTGAGGCATATTCGTATCCGTCTTTTCCCGCCTTACGCATTATTTCCACCGTTGGTGTGTACTGACAAATACAAAGCAAAGGAGCATTTTCTGAATAAATTATGCCGTAAATATCACCGTTTTCAAAATTTTTCTGAAGATGGTCTATAACTTCATTGTGTTCTGCAAGATTTTTATCGTATTCTACATAATAACAAAGATTATAGTTTTCAGCCAATTTGCAGATAATATCATAGCTGACATCCAGAAAGTCATCAGAATGATAATTCACACTGTCATAAGGATATATTCTTGCATATTCATATACTTCATCTGTTCTTTCAGTGTATTTAGCGGTGTCCATATAATAATGGTTGTCATCTGAGTTTGGATTATATACAGTTATTTTTTCTTTTTTCTTTTTAAAAAATCTACTGAACATATTCTATATTTCCACCTCCAATTTTCGCCCTGTTTTCTCGGTTAATATTGTAAGCTGGCTGATAAATTCTTCTTTTGACATATATCTGGTATTCACTTCAAACCAGCATTGCGGATTTATTATTTCAGGTAAAACAGAAATAATATAGTCCTCTGACACAACATATTCCATAACCAGTTGTGGATTATTGCATTCAAAGTTCAGCTCTTTGTAAGGATAAACCAGTATAGAAAAAGCTATATCTTCATAAAGCTTATTTTTGTACTTTAAAAATTCATCACCTTTACAAATCGTATGAATATTTGTAAAGGTTTCTTTTCTTTTAAAAATCCATCCTGTTTCATACTCCCAGGTGTGTTTTGCCGCAAGCATTTTTCCAGGCACAAAATGTTTATCGGCAATTTCTTCTTTTGCAGAAAAAGCATATTCCACCAATCTGTCCTTTGAAAATTCAGACATTAAATATAAAGCATATTCATTGAATTGCTCTATATCTCCATACATATGTGATTTATCTGCCATAACTGTACAGTAAAAAAAACCAGGAGTTCTGTCTTTTGTTATGCTTTCTTCCAGTAAATAGAATGTTTTATCTATTATTTCTCTGTTTTCCATTTTAATCCCCTGTATAATATCCTTCAATGAAACCTTCCGCTAAATCATTGCCGGCTATAGAGCCAATTATGCCGCCTATAGTACCACCTACAAAACCACCTACAGCTGTGCCTGCTCCTAATAATATAGCTGAACCGAAAGCAGCTCCACCCATAGCACCTAATTTAGCACCAGTTAAACCACCTGCCCATTCACCAACAATACCTACAGAAGCTTTCAGTGTTTCTTTGCCTAATTTACCATCAGCATCATTCAAGTCACGATATACTGTATCTCCATACTCAACAGCTTCCGGAACAACACCTGCTGTAGCTACAGCTTTCCCGGCGAATTTCACATTATCAATAATTTCATCAAAATTTCTGAAATTATCAAATACTTCCTGTGACACTTCCTTATGGTTCAACGAATCTGCTGCTTTTTTCTGCAATTTTGTTGCTCCTTTAGGAGATACAGTATTAATATGTCTTATCGCCTGGGTATTTGTTTTTATCGGATGATATTCAATTTCAAAAAGTCTGCTGTTGTTTCTTTTATCATACAACTGATATTTAGTGTTTGCAACAGTTGGCGGAAGTTTCCCATGTCCTTTTACAAATTTTCTATAACCAACATCTGTTATTTTTGATTGCAATGGGTCAATTATATTTGTTGACGGAAACATACCTATATAAGCATTACGTGCCCACTGCGTATTAGGCCCATATATACCATCTTCTTTCAGTTTGTTACCATATTTATCGGTTATACCCTGCTCATTGAATTCTCGCTGCATATTGTATACAGTTTCATCAAAGTTATTGTCTGTATACTTATCAGCACAAAAAAACAGCCCCTCTTGCGAGGAGCTGTAAATTAATCTCTGTAATCCAAAAATTAACGTTTGGAGAACCTGAAAACCCAGCAAAATAGCGGTGTTGTAGTAGTTTTGCTACATTTTTGCTCCATACAGAAAACCACTGTAAGCTATTTAACAAAACTTCATATACTTTTATCTTTCAATATTATCTCTCACAAACTTTTCAAACACCCATTCGCCACTATTATATACCAGCCATAAAAGCTCATCACGAAGCTGTTGCTTATTCAGGCTGTATACATATTTTTTTACTGCGACATATAGCTTTTCTCTTTGTTTTTCATTCTCTTCCTGCCGTTCTTCTACCATTCGCATAAATTCATCGGCTTTTTCAGGAAAAACAGCAAAATACAGGGCACATTTATGCTTGCATATTCTTCTTGTGCCTTCTGCGTGTGCGCAATTACAGGTTGAGCGTTTAGGCTTGGAAATATCTATCGTAACTTCATACTCATTATTTTCACTGCCCAATACTTCACCATAATATATGTTTTTGTCTATTTGTTCATAGTACAGCACCTTATTATCTTTGAAATAGTAATAGCCTCTCCATACGGACTGCGCACTTGCTGAATTGAAAAATTGCATATAAACTCCAATATATTAAATATTTTTTATTATTTATATTTCTTTGTAAAAGGATTAACACAACTATATGTACTATAGTATATTTGATATCAGGAATATTAGCAAGATAAATAATGATATTATAAAAAACACAGAATAAATTCATAAAATATCACTTAATATTATTCGAAAATTTTACTGAATAAAACACAAAAATTTCACTGAATAATAATTGAAAATATTATTGATTTAATGTACAATATAATCAACGAGGTGCATTATGAACAAAAAAGATTACAAACCAAGAATAGTTGATAAAAAAGTAAAAGAATATTTGCAGACTTTCGGTGCTGTGTGCATTGAAGGTCCAAAATGGTGTGGTAAAACCTGGACATCTTCATATCATAGCAATAGTGAAATAAAGCTTGGCGACCCTGCTGGTAATTTTCAAAACAGACAACTGGCACAGCTTGCTCCAGAAGCAGTGTTAGAAGGTGAAAACCCACGCCTTATAGACGAATGGCAGGAAGTTCCACCTATATGGGATGCTGTTCGCCACAAGGTTGACCAGACAGGCGAAAAAGGACAGTTTATTCTTACAGGTTCTTCTACTCCAAACCACAAGGGACAGTTACACAGCGGTGCAGGCAGAATTGCCAAAATCAGAATGCATCCTATGTCACTTTACGAATCCGGGGATTCAAGTGGGAAAATATCTTTGGAAGAACTTTGCAATGACAATATCAAAGTTACAATGACTGGAGATATAAAGCTTACAGATATTATTAACCTCGTCGTTCGCGGTGGTTGGCCTGGTAATATTAACACACCTGCCAAAACAGCAGGCATAGTTGCAGATGAATATCTGAAAGCTATTATTGACGACGATGCACACAGACTTGATGGTATTAAAAGAAATACTGCTAAAATGAATTTGCTGTTACGCTCTCTTGCAAGAAATGAAAGCACAACAGCATCTAAAGCAGTATTAAAAAAAGATATAAAAGAAATAGACAGTGCTGATATTGATGACAATACAATTTCCGATTATCTTAATGTTTTTCAGCGACTATTCCTTATCGATAATCAGCCACCATTTGCAACTAAAATCAGATCTTCTGTACGAGTAAAACAGGCCGAAAAAAGACATTTTGCAGACCCATCACTTGCTTGTGCGCTGCTTAAAGCTACACCGGAGAAATTATTGAATGATTTAGAAACATTAGGTTTTCTGTTTGAAGCTCTGTGCGAAAGAGACTTGAAGATTTATGCCGAATCATTTGGCGCAAAACTTTATCACTATCAGGATTATAAAAACAGAGAAATTGATGCTGTAATCGAAATGACAGACGGCAGATGGGCGGCTTTTGAAATCAAACTTGGCGCAAATCAAATTGACACTGCAGCTTCAAATCTTATAAAAATCAGAGATGAAATCGCAGCAGAAGAAGACGGTGTGCCACCGAGTGTACTCTGCGTACTTTGTGGCTTGTCCACCGCTGCATATAAGCGTGAAGATGGTGTTTATGTTGTGCCGATTACAGCATTGAAAGATTAAAGAAAGTATTGAATATGGCAAGTAAAAATGAAAATCGCAATCAACACTATGTCCCTAAATGCTATTTACGAAACTTTTCAGATGGAGACAAATTTATAGCCACTTTCCTTCACTCAAAAGATAGATTTATTAAAGAAGCGGGGTTAGATAGTGTAGCTTTTAAAGAGTATTTATATGGCAAGGATTTAGTTATTGAAAACATATTAAAAAAACTTGAGGGAGATTGGGCGGAGGCTTTTAAAGCCATTATAGCAGATAAAGATGTTTCCAATGATGAAATGGAAAAAAATAATTTTTCAGATAATGTCATTTATAGCGTTTCAAAATGCAAGAACTTTGCGCATATATGATACACAAGTCGAGCTTAAAAATTTTTTAACAACTTTCATTTATGACCACTCAAAAACTCCCGATGATGCTAAAAAAACTTTAAATCGATATTATCCTAATGGTTGTAATTTAATGGAAGCACCCATAAATACAACTTTAAGTACTATCGAAACTTTCAAAGATTTACAGCTACTCGTAATAGAAAACAATTCAGAGACTGAATTCATTACATCAGACAATCCAGTAGTTTTATATAATAAATTTCTTACCAATAGAGATTACAGAGGTAATTATGGTCTTGCCTCAAAAGGACTTTGTATTTTGGTTCCTTTAACTCCTAAGATTTGTATTTGCCTTTTTGATCCCAAAATATATTTTTCAACAAATAATAGTATGATTTGTAGTGTAACAAAAGAAACAGCCCATGAATTAAACAAAATATTTTGTAGAAATTCATACGAAATGACATTTTTTACTAAAAGACACTCTGAAGAATATGCCTATGAATTAAGGGATTATTTTGTTGATAAGTTGGAGTCAACTACTAAAATGGTTGATTCTAATGTAGGGCCTATAATCCTTCATGCTGGAGCAAGTATATTGGAAAAATACGAATTGCCATTTATAACAATTCGTAAAAGTACAAAATCATTAAATGTTCCTATTCTAGGCCCTGCACCACATAGGTATATTAGAAAAACTACATATTAATAAATGTATTTCACCAAGTAAAAAGTGCCAAAATGGCACTTTTTACTACAAAATATAATCATAAACCATCAAAAAAGGTGCCATTTTGGCACCTTTTTATCTTTCTCTATCAATTTTTCTTTGCTTATTTCTATCCATCTTACGTTCTGCCTGGATTTGTTTCAGCCGCTGTTTTACACTCTGTTTTGATGGTAGCTCTTCGATAACATTATCTTTTTTCAGCAGGTTTTCTTTCCTGCTTTCCCAGTCTGCAAGTTCAAAGTTATACTCCATAATTACACCTTTGGCCTTATCATATGTATTCATAAATGCCTGTACATCCGGGTAGCCTTTGCTATGAATTGTCTTTGAAATCTCGGCTGTTTTGTCCGAGATTTTCTTTTCAGTCAGCTGAATCTGCTCTGTGATAGCTTTGCGTTCCTTTCCTTTGAAGATACCTTTTGTTTCTTCGAGCTGTTTGTTCAGCTGTGGCAGAGTATTCTGCATATTTCTGATTTCACGGGCGATTGCCTGCACATCTGAAAGTGTCTTTTCCATAGCCTTGAACTTGTCCATATTTACCTTTAAAACAGGTTTTGGCGTCAGTTCTGTTATTCGTATAAGCTGTTTCAGAATCTCGATTGCAGCCTTTATAATCAGCCTTAAAAGGTCAGGCAGCCAGCCGTGTTTCTGTACTGACTGTCTTGTTTTATCCTTTATTTCAGTCCGTTTGATTTGCAGTATCTTTTCTTTGCCCACACCGGAAACCAAAGCCAAATCAGCCGTTCTGTTCCACTACTGGCTCACAGCATTGTCAGCCATAATCTGTTCGTCTTTGGGGTTGTTTTTGCCGATTTTCTTGGTGGGTAGATACACTCCGTTTGGGTCAAATACCTGCAGTTTTTCATCGTTGTTTTTAACATATATGTTGATAAGTTCTGTATACTGCTGTTTGGCTTCATCCAGAAAAGCTTCACTTCTAAAGTGGGGATTTTTAACAGTGAAAATATTTTTCTCATAAACTTCACCTTTCTTTATAACAGTACAGCCTTTTCTTATCTGTCTGTTTTCATCATAATTGATTAACTTTTAATAGTAGGGATTTTATTGTCTTAACAATAAAATCCCTACTATTACGCCCTTCTTATCTTTTATAGTATATTACCATTAACCATAATTTAGAAAGAAGGACAAATTTATGAGATTACCAAATGGATATGGCAGTATAACAAAATTATCCGGCAACAGAAGAAAACCTTATGGAATCAGAGTTACCACTGGCTGGGTAACTGATGAAATAACCGGAAAGAAAAAACAGAAATATAAGTTTATTGGTTATACCAAGACAAGAGCTGAGGCTTTATCTTTATTAGCCAAATACAATAACTATCCGCTTGATTTAACTTATGATAAAATTACATTTTCTGAATTATACGAAAAATGGAGTGAACAAAAATATCCTTACATATCTGACTCTAGCATCAGAAGTTATGTCGCTGCATATAATGCTTGCTCGCCCTTATATAACAAGGAATTCAAAAAATTGAAGCTATTTGATTTGCAAAATCTTATAGATACCTGTGGAAAGAATTATCCTACTCTGAAAAACATAAAAATACTGTTTAATCAGCTATATGACTACGCACTTAAGCATGAAATTACAAACAAAAATTATTCAGAATACATAGATATAGCCAAACACAAAAGCAAAAAATCACCATCAGACAAGCAAAAGAAGTTATCCAATGATGAAATCAAAAAGCTATGGAAAGAAAAAGACGATATATATTGTCAAACTATACTGATGCTGATATACAGCGGTGTTCGAGTTTCCGAGCTGTTAAATTTAAAGAAGGATAATGTTTATCTTGATAAACATTATTTTGAAATTATAAGCAGTAAAACTGAAAATGGCATAAGGATTGTACCTATTGCAGATAAGGTATTTCCTTTTTATAAAAACTGGTATGAAAGATATCCCGAATGTGAATACCTGCTTTGCACTGAAAATGGTAAACATTTACTGCACAGAAATTATTATGATGCATATTTCAAAAAAGTCATAGGCAAACTAAATATATCCTGTACTCCGCATACCTGCAGACATACCTGTATTTCGTTACTGGCCCAAGCAGATGTAAATCAAACTATTATAAAAACAATAGTAGGCCACTCAGGCGCTATGAGTATAACCGAAAAAGTGTATACTCATCTGGACTTATCAGACCTTCTATCTGCTATAAATTCAATATAAAAAAGAAGACCACAGTTCTCTGAAAAAAGAACTGTGGTCATAATTATCTTTGTCTATTGTGCGTCTATTGTAACTTTTTAATTGCAACAATTTTCTCGTGAAATCACTTAAAAATAGTCGTATTAAGGCTATTTTAGGGCACATTTTAGTCGTCCAATGATATCCAGAATAAATCCGATTAACGTTTGGAGAACTGTGGTGCACGACGAGCAGCTTTGAGACCGTATTTTTTTCTTTCTTTCATACGTGGGTCACGTGTCAGGAAGCCTGCTTTTTTCAGTGCTGGACGAAGATTTTCGTCGTACTGGAGCAGAGCTCTGGAAAGGCCGTGTCTGATAGCACCAGCCTGACCGGAAACGCCACCGCCGTTTACGTTAACAACGATGTCAAATTTGTCTGCTGTTTCTGTCAGTGTGATTGGCTGACGAACGATGAGTTTCAGTGTTTCAAGACCGAAGTAATCGTCGATGTCTCTGCCGTTGATTGTGATGTTGCCGTTACCGCTGTAAACTCTAACTCTTGCTACGGAAGATTTACGACGGCCTGTGCCATAAAAATATGCTTTTGTTTCGTACATTATTTTATCCCCCTAAAATTAGAATTCAAAAACTTCTGGTTTCTGAGCAGCGTTTTTGTGTTCTGCACCTTTGTATACGCGCAGTCTTGTGAGAGCTTTGTCACCAAGTTTGTTGCCTGGGAGCATGCCTTTAACTGCCAGCATCATAGCTTTGTCAGCTTTTGTTGCCATCAGTGTGCGGTAGTTAACGGATTTCATACCGCCGATCCAACCTGTGTGGTGGTGGTGGAATTTGTTGTCCAGTTTAGAACCTGTGAGAACAGCTTTATCACAGTTGATGATGATAACGTGGTCGCCACAGTCTACGTTTGGAGTAAATGTAACTTTGTTTTTGCCTCTGAGCAGGTCAGCAGCAACTACAGCAGTACGGCCAAGTGGTTTGCCTGCAGCATCGATGATGTACCATTTGCGTTCTACTGTTTCTGGTTTCTGAAGAAAAGTACTCATAGTATCCCCCTGATTGATTTTTTATAACTGATTTTTTAACAAATTAAAAGACCCTTTCGGGTGCATAAATAATATACCAAAAAGGGCCCTTAAAGTCAACGATTTTTTGCAAAAATTTCAACGAAATCAAAGATAACTCTTATTTTCTCTATTTTTCATATGTTTTTCTCTATTTTTCTTAAATGGCAATTTCGTTTTTCACAGAAATAATGTACAAAATTATCTTGTTTTATTTATTGAAAAAGCATATACTATTAGTTATGTTAATATTTTAAAGAGAAAACCACATATTTCACTAACTATTAATTATACAATAAAGAGGAGTTTATGGCAAACTATTTTCAGAGATTATGCGGGCTGATGCGCAAGGCAATAGTACAATATGATATGCTGCAGGACGGCGATAAAGTGTGTGTTGGCGTATCCGGCGGCAAGGACAGCGTGGCGCTGACATTGGCCCTGGCACAGCTGCAGAAATATATAGATATTAAATTTGACCTGGTGGCAGTTACATTGGACCCACAGTTTTATTCAAAGCCAACAGACTATTCTGCACTGGAAGAACTGTTCCGTGAAAGAGGCATTGAATATGTAATAAAACGCACTGACATCGGCCCTATCATCTTTGACCAGCGCAAGGAAGAAAACCCTTGCAGCCTGTGTGCAAGAATGAGACGCGGTGCTCTGCACGACGTGGCAAAAGAACTGGGTTGCAACAAAATTGCCCTGGGCCACCATCTTGACGATGCTATTGAAACATTCTATATGAATCTGTGGAACGAAGGCAGAATCGGCACTTTCAGCCCTGTTACATATCTTTCAAGAAAAGATGTGACAATGATTCGTCCGCTGGCTCTGGCCGTGGAAAGCGATGTTGTTTCCGCTGTAAACCAGATGAAAATGCCTATAGTGAAATCTGCCTGCCCTGCTGACGGTGTGACTAACCGCCAGAATATGAAAGACTTTGTTACAGAAAAATGTAAAACCGACCCGTCTTTCAGAGCAAAAAGCCTGAATGCCTTCCAGAAAAAAGACCTGGACGGCTGGGGTATCAAAAATAAAATTTAAGGGAGAATAAATGGAACTTAAAGAAAAACACTGTTGGGCGGAAATTGACGTTGACGCCATCAGAAGCAACTATGAACTGATAAAATACACCCTGGAAAAACCTTTTTACACAGTTGTAAAAGCTGATGCATATGGTCACGGGGCAAAATATATTGCAAAAATCTACAGCGAAATGGATACATTCGGTTTCTGTGTTTCAAACTTCAACGAAGCGATGGAACTGAGAAATTCCGGCATTACAAAGCCAATTCTCATACTCGGTTACACAGAACCTAACAAAGCCTATGAACTGTTCAAAAACAATCTGACACAGACAGTTTTCAGCCTGGAATATGCGAAAGCACTTAACGACCAGGCCCTGTACCCTATTGAATGCCATATAAAACTGGACACCGGTATGGGCAGACTGGGATTTGACCTGCTGGCTGACAAAGAAAAAGCATACAGCGATATCCGCGCCTTGCTGAATATGCACAATCTGAAATGTACAGGTGTGTACAGCCATTTTCCTGCTGCTGACGCCCTGGACGACAGAGCACTGGTGATGACACAGAAGCAGGTTGAAATATTTGGCGATACAGTAAGACTGATGGAAAGCTGGGGTTTTAACCTTAAAACTATGCACGGACAGAACTCTGCAGGTATTGCAAGAAAGCTGAATGGCAAATTCAACACAATGAGAGCAGGCATTATCCTTTATGGTGTAAATCCTTCTGAGGAAGTGATATTCCCACAGATTAAACCTGCAATGTCACTTAAAACCATTGTTACCCATATAAAAACAGTAAAAGCAGGCCAGAGCATAAGCTACGGTATGAACTGGACAGCAACACAGGATACCAAAGTGGCAACTGTTGCCGCCGGTTATGCCGATGGTATAAGCCGTATACTTGGCTTTACCGGTCATAAAGTGAAAATCGGTTACAGATTCTATCCTGTAATCGGCAACATCTGTATGGACCAGATGATGATTGATATTACTGACAGTGATGTAAAAATCGGTGATGAAGTGACTGTGTGGGGTGGCGAAGGCGAATCAGCTGTGGAAAAAGTTGCCGCCAAAGCATACACTATCCCTTACGAAATGATGTGTGGAGTGCCAAAACGCGTGCCAAGAGTATACAAAGAAAACAACAGAATTGTGCATATTGAATATGGTATATAAAATAATGGACACAGCAGGGTTTCTGCTGTGTCCTCTTTTATTTATTAAATACGGGGAATGTTTTTTGCCCGACTGTATGATATATCAGTTATTCATAAACACTTTATCAAATGCCTTGACTGTTTCCCTGTTTAGAGAATCATCATAGATATCTGATTCATAATATTTACCGCCTGAAGCATCAGCCAGATAGCCTGGAATCAGCTCCATTGCAAAAAATGCAGGTGAAGCGTGGCCGTCGGCGTCTGTTATACCATAACCTGATGCCGCAACAAAACCAAACTGTGGGTAATATTCTGGTCTGCCCCAGAAGAGTATGGCCCCGTGACCAAGCTGTTTTGCTTTTTTAATCATTTCAGTTATAAGAGCCTTGCCCACACCTTTTCTCTGATATTCAGGCAATACGCTGATTGGGCCTATATTAAGCACCGGTATTGTTTCTATGTCGGTTTTTACTTCTGCTTTACTGCAGATAATATGGCCCACAATTTCTTCATCTATTGTAGCCACAAGGCTTAATTCTGTATATCCATCCCTGCGACGCAGTTCGTTTACCATCCAATGTTCATAGGGACAGCCTATTCCACCACGTTCAACTCTACCCGGGTATGAAAACGCAATTCTTGTTATTTCTTCTACGCGCCTGAAATCTTTTTCAGTTTCAACTCTAACTTTTATTTCCATAACTTCTCCTGTAAAACCAAAGGCATTATCCTTCAAGCAACCATTGGCCAACTTCACATTTTCTAACCATATTGTACCATATATGTTTTAGAATTTCTATATTTCTTTAAAACCCTCTATGGTGTTTTAGATTATTACAAAAAAGACCTGCCGAAGGGTAGTTTCCAATAAGACAGTATGAGAACATTACTGGCATAGGGTAGCTGCCGTACAGGAGTGCGACAAGAAAAATTGGCGATACTTGGTTTTCACAACCAGGTATCGCCTTTTTCTATCTTTAACAGAATGTTTGAATCTTATTGGAGGTACATATGATGCAGGAACTGAACTATAT
>JAFZGF010000020.1 GCA_017555565.1 Oscillospiraceae bacterium | reverse complement strand
TTCATAGATGATTATGTATATTACTTTAACAATCATCGTCTTTCTTACAAATTGAACTACAAAACCCCTGTCCAATTTAAAATTGAACAAGGGTTTGCTTAACTGTGGTTTTATTGTGTCTACTTTTGCTTGACTATTGCACTTAGCTGGCGGTTCTGATTTAAGTATTCATATGTTATTGACTATAGGCAAACCGATACGGGTGTTGTTTTTCTCCCCCTGCCCTGCAGGTCTTTTCGCTTTTCTTTTGCCTTGCCTCGGTTCACTCGGCATTTGCGCGCGGTCGTCAGCAAAGCTGACTTCCACGGCAAACCGGCACGGGTGTTGATTTGCCTACGGCAAAACAACACCCCTCCAGCATTGTTTAGGGAACCAGAAAGGTAGTACTGTGTCCAGCGGGAGAGGTGTTTTATAAACTATTTAATTGTTATTTAGTCTTAATTAAGACAAATTATTTTTTAACAATTTTGTCAATGCCACCCATGTATGGACGGAGAACTTCTGGGATGTATACAGAACCGTCTGCCTGGAGGTGGTTTTCAAGGAATGCGATAAGCATACGAGGTGGAGCAACAACTGTGTTGTTCAGTGTGTAAGCCAGCTGTGTTTTGCCTGTTTCTTCGTCTTTATATTTGATGTTCAGACGACGAGCCTGTGCATCACCCAGTGTGGAGCAGGAACATACTTCAAAGTATTTCTGCTGTCTTGGTGACCAAGCTTCGATATCGCAGGATTTTACTTTCAGGTCAGCAAGGTCTCCGGAGCAGCATTCAAGCTGACGAACTGGGATTTCAAGGCTGCGGAACAGTTCTACAGAGTACTGCCACATTTTGTTGTACCATTCCATATGATCTTCTGGTTTACAGATAACGATCATTTCCTGTTTTTCGAACTGATGTACGCGGTAGATACCACGTTCTTCAATACCGTGGGAGCCTTTTTCTTTTCTGAAACATGGGCTGTAAGATGTAAGTGTCAGAGGCAGTTTAGCACCGTCAAGAGTCTGGTCGATGAAACGGCCGATCATTGTATGTTCGGATGTACCGATGAGGTAAAGGTCTTCGCCTTCGATTTTGTACATCATAGCTTCCATTTCTGGGAAGGACATAACGCCTTTAACAACGTTGCCGTGCATAAGGAATGGAGGAATAACGTATGTGAAGCCTTTGTTGATCATAAAGTCACGTGCATAAGCCAGAACAGCTTCGTGCAGACGTGCAACATCACCAAGCAGGTAGTAGAAACCAGAACCTGCTACGCGACCTGCAGATTCAAGGTCAACGCCGCCCAGGCTGTCAAGAATGTCAGCGTGGTATGGGATTTCCCATTCTGGAACTACTGGTTCGCCGAAGTGCTGTACATCAACGTTGTGGCTATCGTCTGGGCCGATTGGTACAGATGGGTCGATGATGTTTGGCAGTGTGTACATGATTTCCTGGATTCTTACTTCCAGTTCTGCCTGTTTGTTTTCCAGAGCTGTCAGTTCGTCTTCATCAGCTTTAACTTTAGCCATGTTTGCATCGATTTTTGCCTGGATTTCAGCTTTTTCTTCATCTGTAGCTGCTTTTTTCAGTGCACCGAACAGAGGACCGTTTTCTTTGGAAAGTTTGTTTCTTTCAGCACGCAGAGCGTCTCTTTTGCCCTGAATATCACGGCGTGCAGCGTCAAGTTCGATAACTTCGTCAACCAGAGGAAGTTTTTCATCCTGGAATTTCTTTTTGATATTTTCTTTAACTACGTCTGGATTTTCGCGTACAAATCTAATATCTAACATTTTAATATGCTCCTTTTATTTCTTTTCAAGTAAATTAGCCAGTTCAAGTAACTGTTCCTGACTATTGAATGTAATGTTAAGTGTGCCCTTACCATCTTTATAGCTGATGCGGACAGGTGTGCCGTGCATTTCGCTGAGGGCGATTTCCACCTCTTTAACGATGGATGGCACTTTGGACTGTTTTTCAGTCTTTGGTTTTTTAACCATAGACTTTGCCAGCAGTTCACACTGGCGTACCGACAGCTGTTTTTCTGCTGTCTGCTGTGCCAGTTCTCTCTGCATTTTTTCGTCTGATACAGAAAGAATAACCTTTGCGTGACCAAGGCTGATTTCGTCAGTCTTTATCATTTCCAGAATATCTTCCGGAAGATTCAGGATACGCAGGCTGTTTGCAATGGATGAACGTGGAATAGAAAGCTTCTGGCTGATTTCGTCCTGTGTCAGATTAAAGCTTTCCATCAGGCTTTTGTATCCGTATGCGATTTCAACAGGGTCAAGATCTTCGCGCTGCAGGTTTTCGATGAGAGCGATTTCTTTGGCGCTCTGGGTAGAAACATCCTTTACAATGGCTGGAATCTCTGTAAGACCTGCCATTCTGGCTGCACGGAAGCGGCGTTCCCCTGCGATAATAGTGTATCTGCCGATGCCGTTTGGCATAAGCACGATAGGTTGCAGCACGCCGTGTTCGAGAATGGACTGGCTGAGCTGCTCAAGACTCTGGTTTTCAAAAGTCTTGCGAGGCTGACCTGGGTCAACATCTATGTCCGAAAGTTTTATGTTGGATGCCGAGGCATCCGAAATCTGCTGTTCGCTGGACAGGAACAGCGAGTCTAACCCTCTCCCTAAACCTGAATTTCTTTTTGCCATGGGCATCTTCCTTTCTTTATAAATTCAAATTATAAAACAAGTGTATTTTCACAATCTACACCTGTACTCATTAATAATACTATATATACTGCAAAATAACAAGAGGTTTGTTAATTTTTTGCTAAATAAAGCAATTTTTTCGCTGTATATTCAGTGGTTTATACAATAATATTTATCTTCAGCCCATTTAAAAAGGGTATAACCTTATCTGTTCTGACTCAGCACTTCATCTGCCAGGGCGGAATAGGCCTTGGCTCCTTTGGAAGATGCATCGTAGAAATTGATAGGTTCACCAAAGCTTGGTGCTTCGGAAAGGCGCACATTTCTTGGAATTGTGGTTTTGTAAACTTTGTTTGGGAAGTATTTCTTCACTTCTTCCACTACCTGCAGTGTAAGGTTAAGTCTGCCGTCAAACATTGTCAGCAGTACGCCTTCGATATCGATGTATTTATTGTAGTGCTGTTTTACAAGGCGGATGGTATTCATCAGTTCGGAAAGACCTTCCAGGGCGAAGAATTCACACTGAATAGGCACCAGAACAGTATCAGCCGCTGAAAGTGCATTGATTGTCAGCAGGTCCAATGCCGGTGGGCAGTCGATAAATATAAAATCATAGTTATCGTTTACTCTGTTGAGCGCAGAACGCAGTCTTGCGTGGCGATTATCCAGCATAACCAATTCTACAGCCGCACCTGCCAGTTTTGTGGAGGAAGGCAGTACATCAACATTGAACTTTGTTTTAACTATGGCATTTTTAATATCATCATCACCAAGAATTACAGAATAGGTGGAATGTTCCAGACCTCTTTTGATAATTCCATAGCCGGAGGTGGTGTTGCCCTGAGGATCAAGGTCCACCAGCAGCACTCTTTTTCCCTTTGCTGCCACAGATGACGCAAGGTTTACTGCTGTTGTGGTTTTGCCCACGCCGCCTTTCTGGTTTGCAACTGCTATAATCTTTGCCATTTTTGCCTTCTCCAATCGATTTTTATCGGTATATCTATTCTATCATATAAATTATTGTTTTTAAAGAAGAAAATACCTGCTTTTTGTGTGAAATTGCTGTATCAATGTTCCACGTGGAACTTTTTATGCAAAAACATTTCGCAAATTACCACCATTCTCTCCTTTTCTCCACTTTTTTCCACATAAATCCACAAAAAATGTTGAAAACAAAGGGGTTTGCTGTCTTTTCCTGCGATATTTTAAACTGTCCATAATGAATTTTTTATGTTAAGGTATAACCAGGAAAGGATGATACAGATGTTTACAACCTCTTTCAAAAACAAGAATGAAACCACAGTTTCACAGATAGCTGTAGGGCTTATAGAACCCTGCCCATATCAGCCACGAAAACTGCTGAACAAACAAGCCCTTGAAGATTTATCCGAAAATATAAAAGAAAACGGTATACTACAGCCACTTACTGCCACAAAATTGCCAAACGGTCGTTATCAGCTTATAGCAGGCCACCGCAGGCTGCTGGCCGCGTCAAAGGCAGGGCTGGAAACTGTGCCCGTTATAGTACTGAATAAAACTGAAGAGGAAATTGCAGTGCTTGCAGTGATAGAAAACCTGCAGCGCGAAGATTTAAATTTCTTCGAGCAGGCCTTGGCCATACAGTCACTTATGATAAACCTTAAACTCACCCAGGCACAGGTGGGGCAGAAACTCTCATTATCACAGCCTGCTGTCGCAAATAAACTGAAACTGCTTCAGTTTTCAAAAGAACAGCAAACCAAGATACTGGCTTGGGGTCTTACTGAACGTCACGCGAGAGCGGTTTCCCGCCTGCCAAGCGAAAAGCAGGACAAGGCACTTGACCATATAATTAAGAATAATTTAAATGTTTCTGCCACCGACAGATATGTAAACAGCCTGCTTTCCCCTGCCCCAAAACATAAAAAGAAAACTATTATAAATATAAAGGATATAAAGATTTTTACAAATACCATCAACAAAGCGGTAAAAATCATACAGTCAGCCGGTGTAAAAGCCGATTACAACACCCAGGAAGATGAAAATTATATCCATTATCAGATTTCTGTGCCTAAAATCAAGGCATAAATACGATTTACCCCACAAGCTGACGTAGGGGAGGCCTCCCGTCCCCCCCTCTGTCATTCTGAGGAGTATAACGACGAAGAATCTTTAAATCTATCTTGCAATAGAATTAAAGAATCAATCCGATTCACAAAACATTCCCGTCCCATCCTCTGTCATTCTGAGGAGTATAACGACGAAGAATCTTTAAATCTATCTTGCAATAGAATTAAAGAATTAATCCGATTCATAAAACATTCCCGTCCCCCCTCTGTCATTCTGAGGAGTATAACGACGAAGAATCTTTAAATCTATCTTGCAATAGAATTAAAGAATTAATCCGATTCATAAACACATTCCGTGTTTTGAAAATATATAACAAAGAAAGCAATTACCATCACACACTCCCTGTTAACCGCACAAAAGGCACTCATTACGAGTGCCTTTTGTGTTTTATGTTCCACGTGGAACAAATATCAGTATTCAACCAGATACCACTGTTCATCACTTTCAATTAAATTTGTTCCTTCAAAAGAAAACTTGCCTGTTTTAATCAGTGCATACTTTTCTGCCATATAGTAAGAATGATTATTCATACCTTTTACGTCAATATCAATAGGTGTTATTTCCAGCACATTATCCTTTGCTTCATACAGATAAATCCGTTCAGGACTTTCTCCATATGTACACATAATACCTTTATTTTCGAAATTCCCAAGGAAACCGCCCTGCATCATACCAATTTCGGTTACATTTTTACTTTCAAGGTCAGTCACAGCCATCATTTTATAGGCATTTTCGTTTTCCAGACTGTCCACAGGGTGTATAAACATATTCCCCAGTTGAACAAATGAGTGGGTATGTTCATTTTTTAAACTGAAAATTGTCTGTTTTTCGTCACCTTTATAAATATTGAAATAAATATTTTCTTCATTACTTATATCAGTTTCATGAATAACAGGTTGTCCGTTTTCGAGACCCTGAAACTCTATAATATTACCCGTTGGTTCAAAACCACATACAGAATCAAAGCTGTTGCCGTTCAGAAGAAAGATATCATATTCGGTATTACCGATTTCGCCTTTTGATTTTATAAGAAAAATATTATCCCCGTCTTTATATAAGCGAGAATAATTGTAGCTATCATCTATACCGTCTGCATCAATAGCAATATTACCAAGACCATTGTTTACATTTACATATTCTGTAAAATCCACTTGGTTATAAGCTGTAAAATATAAATTTTCACCTTGTTTTACAGCACTGCCTACTTTAAAACCAGGCATATTCAAATTTACCAGATGTACAACCTTTTCTGCCAACACATCATACACCGCTACTCTGCCGGTGTCACCTGGGTAGCTGTCCTGGCCTATGGTTTCTTCCCTTTCAACGGTAAAAACAGCATATTGACCATCGAAAGATTTTAAATACACATATTTGTATCCTTGCACTTCCAGTGGCAGTTCAATCTTTTTAGCTGTCAAAGGCTGACTGTTCCTTACAATTTCAATTTTTTCTGCTTTTTCCTGTCCGCCACAGCCAACAAGACTTACCAAAATAATAAAAAACATTAGTAAACTGATTATTTTTCTCATAAAACCACTCCTTTTTTATATAATAACATATACATTATTAAAAAGAAACTTACAATTCCGTCATATTAAAAAATCCCCCCTTGTGTAAGGGGGATTTAATATAATAACTATTATAATGGTGCTTTTGCAATTTTGCCGCCGTTGCGTGGGTAAGTCTTTGGTGTTTCCTTAACTTTGGCTGTAATAATCAGACAGCGTTTGGATTCGTCCGGCAGTGTGAAAGTTTTCATTGTTTCATATCTGCCGCCCAGTTTATCAATGGCTTTCAGCGCCGGTGCCAGTTCTTTTTCGCCGTCGCCTTTCATTGCTATGAAATAGCCGCCCAGTTTTGCCAGCGGAATGCAGTATTCACTCAGCACTCTCATATCAGCAACAGCTCTGGCTGTAACCACATCAAACTGTTCTCTCCACTGTTTTCTTGCAGCTTCTTCTGCCCTTTCCTTTACCACGTGGCCGTCAAGGCCAAGTGTATCCAGAGCATACTGCAGGAATGTACAGCGTTTGCCGGTTGGTTCAATAAGTGTGATATCGATTTCAGGTTTATAGATTTTTGTTACAATACCAGGGAAACCTGCACCTGTGCCAACGTCAGCCACCTTGCCTTTTACCAGTGGGTTTGCAGCAAACAGCAGGCTATCCAGAAAATGCTTGTTTTCAATGCCCAGCGGGTCTGTAATAGCTGTCAGGTTTACTTTTTCGTTGTATTCCACCAGGATTTCAGCGTATTTGTCCAGCTGGTCCATCTGTTTTTCTGTCAGTTCTATATTGTATTCTTTCAGAGTCTGTGCAAAACGGATTCTGTCTATCATATAAATCTCCTAATTTATATAACGGGCGGGGGTGGAACCCCGCCCCTACATAGTCTTTTAATTATAGATTATTTTCTCATATCTCTCATCTTCAGTTCCAGAAGCAGTGAAGAAATATCACTTGGGCTTACGCCGGAAATTCTGCTTGCCTGGCCTACATTGGTTGGTCTGATTTTAATCAGTTTTTCCCTTGCTTCCATGCGCAGACCTTTCATTTCGCTGTAGTCGATGTCTTCTGGGATAAGAGTTTTTTCCAGTTTCTTTGTCTGTTCTATCTGTGCCATCTGGCGTTTTACATAGCCGTCATACTTAACGTCTACTTCTACCTTACTGCCGATAAATGGTGTAACTTCTGGGTTTTCACCGATAACTGCCACCAGTTCTTCATATGTAATCTGTGGGCGTTTAAGGAATTCGTTTGCTCTTACACCGGTGGACAGTTCTGGCAGACCTTTACTGGTCAGCAGTTCTTTAACCTGGCTTGGTTTGATTGTAATGGAAGAAATTCTTTCGATTTCTTCTTCTTTAACGCGAAGAACGTGGTTGTAATAATCCCATCTTTCATCGTCAACCAGACCGATTTCCCTGCCCATTGGTGTCAGTCTTTCGTCTGCATTGTCCTGGCGCAGATACAGTCTGTATTCACTGCGGCTTGTCATCATTCTGTATGGGTCCAGAACACCTTTTGTAATAAGGTCGTCAATCAGTGTGCCGATGTAGGAAGACTGTCTTGTCAGTGTAAATTCATCTTTACCCTGCAGTTTTCTTGCAGCGTTGATACCTGCAATCAGACCCTGGGCAGCAGCTTCTTCATAACCGGATGTACCGTTGAACTGGCCTGCACCGTAAAGATGTGGGTATTTTTTGAATTCCAGTGTAGCTTTCAGTTCCAGCGGGTCTACACAGTCGTATTCGATAGCATATGCAGGACGCATAACTTCCAGATTTTCCAGACCTTTGATAGTCTTGTAGAATGCCACCTGCACATCTTCTGGCAGTGATGAGGACAAGCCCTGCAGATACATTTCATCTGTGTCAGCACCGCAAGGTTCAACGAAGAACTGATGTCTTGGCTTGTCAGAGAATCTCATAACTTTGTCTTCCAGTGAAGGACAATATCTTGGGCCGATACCTTCGATTTTGCCACCATAAAGTGGAGAGCGGTGGATATTTTCCATAATAACCTTGTGTGTATCCAGGTTTGTGTACTGAATATGGCAAGGCAGTTTGTTTTTGATTTCGTGTCTTGTCATAAATGACATTGGCACTGTTTTTTCGTCACCTTCCTGCACTTCCATCACAGAGAAATCTATACTTCTCTTGTTTACACGGGCAGGTGTACCTGTTTTGAATCTGCGCAGTTCAATGCCTGCAGCTTTCAGGCTGTCAGACAGTTTCATAGCGCTGTGGTGGCCGTCCGGACCGGAGTAGTATGCGGCATCACCTACATAAATTTTACCTGTAAGGTATGTACCTGTGGCGATAATTACAGCCTTGCAGTCATACTGTGTACCCAGCTGAGTTACAACTGCAACAGGTTCGTTATTTTCATTGAACTTGATTTCACAGATTTCAGCCTGTTTTAAGTCCAGATTAGGCTCTGTTTCACAGAGTTTTTTCATATATTTGTGATATTCAACTCTGTCAGACTGTACGCGCAGAGAATGCACAGCAGGGCCTTTGCCCAGGTTAAGCATTCTCATCTGCAGGCTGGTTGCATCAGCTGCAATAGCCATTACGCCGCCCAGGGCGTCAATTTCTCTTACCAGATGACCCTTTGCTGTACCGCCGATGGCAGGGTTACAAGGCAGATTGCCTACGCCATCCAGAGTCAATGTGAACAGACCGGTCTTGCAGCCCAGTCTTGCGCTGGCCACAGCCGCTTCAATTCCGGCATGACCCGCACCGATAACTACTACATCATAATTTCCTAATACCATAAATAGCTCCTTTTAGGTTTAAATGTACGTTAACTTTGCAATCCCTTTCACCGATTGTAAGCAAACTAAAATTTTATAAAATGTATCTGTATCAAATACAGTTTTTGATAAATTTAATCAGAATAATATTCATCATCAATCCATTTCAATGGATTTGAGAGAATATAATTCAGCTTTTCCATATAATCCTTTTCATCACGGATTATATGGTCGTAATATGAACGTTGCCAAAGTTTATTTCCGGCTGTTTTATATTTTTCATTAACACTCTTTGTAGTGTTATATTTAAACCAACCGATTATATTTCCCACCGTAGGGGACGGGTTTCCCGTCCCGTTATTATCAATCAATAACAACAGGTGTATGTGATTTGGCATAATCACATACTCACTTACTGTTACACAAGAATATTTAAGATTGATATTCTTGATGTAATCATCCACAATCTGTCCTGTTTTTGTCAGTTGCGGGACGGGAAACCCGTCCCCTACGCATATTTTACTTAAAATATGCTTTCTGTTATCAGTGCAGATTGTTATAAAGTAACCGCCGTTGTTGCTGTAATTCCAACTTTTCAAACGGTTTATTTTCCTTTTCGGAAATTTATCATTTTCCATACTCTATTTTCCAACGCAGAATTTGGAGAACACTTCGTTCACAACCTCGTCGGAAACATTTTCGCCTGTCAGACCATATACCGCATACAGCGCTTCGTCCACAGCCACGCCGATAATATCCAGGCTGTAGCCTTCAGAGAATCTGTCGTATGCGTCCTTGATGGAATTATAGGCTGTGCGCACAGCTTCGTACTGTCTTTCGTTTACGATAGCACCTGTGGTCACATCAATGTCAGCCACACCCAGCACTTCCATTACATCATTTTCAAATTCTTTTGACATATAGAAATCCTTGGCTGTGATATACAGCACTTTTTTGAAGTTTTCTTCTACTTTGGAAACATCAAACACCTGCTGTAAGTCCTGCTTGTTGATAATTGCAATGCTGTTGAGATTTTTACATCTGCCAGCCAGCTCAATATCTTCTTCTGTGATTTCTCTGCTGCCATCAAACACACAGAAAACCAAGTTTGCACCCTGCAGTCTGTCCAGTGAACGCTGAATACCGATGGCTTCAACTTCGTCATCTGTTGCGCGGATACCTGCAGTGTCCTGCAGAATCAGATTTACACCGCCCAGAATAACTTCCTGCTCAACAACATCTCGTGTTGTGCCTGCAATTGGTGTAACAATAGCCTTTTCAAAGCCAGACAGAGCGTTCAGCAGTGTGGATTTACCTACATTTGGCTTACCAACAATGGCTGTGTGCACACCCTGCTTGATTTTTGCACCGGTGTCATAACCGTCCATCAGTTTTTTCAGGCTTTCCATTGCGCCAAAAAGAATACCGCTTACTTCTTCGTCAGTTACATCTTCAACTGCTTCTTCAGGATAATCTGTATAGGCAGAAATATGTCCAACAAGTACAAGCAAATCATCTCTGATTTTTGCGGCTCTTTTGTAAAGGTGGCCCTCCAATGCAGATTTTGCAGCATTCAGTGCCTGGTTTGATGTGGCATTGATCATTTCCATAACAGCTTCTGCCTGGGTAATGCTCATTTTGCCGTTGAGAAAAGCACGTTTTGTAAACTCGCCTGCACCTGCGGCCTGTGCACCTGCTTCATAGCAGGCTTTCAGCAGCTGGTCTGCAACAGCAGAACCACCGTGACAGCTGATTTCCACCACATTTTCACCTGTGTAGCTTCTTGGAGCACGGAAAAACAGCGCAACTGCCTGGTCTATCTCCTCACCTTTGCGGTAAAAAGAACCAAACATAGCTGTGTAACCCTTTGCATCTTCTACTTTTTTCTTTTTATCAAAAGGAACAAACACCTTTGCGGCAATACTGAAAGCATTATCACCAGAAATTCTGATGCTGCACAGACTTGCCTTGCCCGGTGCTGTAGCCATAGCGGCAATACAATTACTCATTTTCCCTCTCCTTAATACATACTTTTCTAACTTATCATTTTATCATAATTTGTCACTTGTAACAATAGGAAAATAAATTTTTAAATTGGAATATTTGGATAAAAAAGCGGGGTGTGTACCCCGCCTTCAAACTGTATTTATTGTTTTTTCTTTTTATCTATGTTTTTAATCAGAACCACAAACAGTATTATTCCCACTACAAACAGACCTACCGGTAAAACAATATATACAAACATAAACAGATTGTATTCGGAATTGTCATCCTTTTGTGGTGTTTCACTTTCGCACAGTGTAAACTCCAGTTCCCCATCTGGTAGACCCACACCTTTATATATATAACCGGTTTCAGTTTTTTCAAAACCGTTCTGGTTTGTTTCCAGTATATAGAAAGGAGTGTTGATATTTATTTCAATATCTTTAAAGTCCGCCCACTCTTTTGCAGGGGACAAAAGATATGTGTAATCACATTTATGGGGTGTATAGTTTACATTCACATCAGGATAAACCGGCGCAGTTACTGTGTTTACAACACTCTGGCCTGCAGGCACTGTTATTTCATACAGATACCAGCATACATGATTATATGTGTAGAAACTGTCAGTATGTATAATGCCAAGTTTTTCATAATAGTCTTTGCTTTCAGAAATATGGCAGATAAACATATTGTACAAATCTTTTGATTCTATATTCAAATTGCCGCTGAAATCTGCAAAAAGCCCCACCAACAGATTTTCCAGTGTGGTTGTTTCTTCTTTTATTTCTACATACCCGTCTATCTGCTTTGCATTATCCTTATGGCTGTCATAAAACTTATATTCCGGGAATTTTTCCAAAGGTTGACCCACTGCATAAATAACCGCATTGTGTTTTCTTAATAAACCAGATGCTATTTCTGCTTTCTGCCCTTCTTCCCATTTAAATGAATCAAAGCCAATCGGGATTATCCTTGTTTTATCTGAAATATTTCCGTCCCACACCATTCTCATTTCCCGATGATAGTCGATTTCTTCATCAGTATGCGGAACAAGGGTGTATTTAGTCACAGTCATATCCGGGGAGAAAAAATCATCCGGCATATAGCCATCAATCAGTTTTACTGCTTCTTTTCTGTAATCAAATTCATTGTACTGGTCAGAATTGGTATATCTTATTTCCTTTTCTATTTCCTTGTCATCAACAGAAACAGTATATTTTTCTGTATCTATCTTCATATTTATATAATCCGGCACCATACCCAGGGGAAAAGCCAGCTGGGCAGTTATATCTGTGTCAGTCGGATTATAAAAAGTATACTGTGCAGTAAACTTATCTGTATATTGCTCTGCATTTTCCTGCAAACCTTCAAAATATTCATAAGGCTTCTGATAAATATCAAATGTAAGAATTTCTTTTTCCACAATCAGAGGGCAGTCATCTATAATCACAACACTGGCAGAGTCTGCACCGTACCACACAGACGGCCCTGCATTTGCAAATGCAGTTACACCCATATTAAAAAGCATAAAAACAGTTATAAATACTGTAAAAATTCTCTTTTTCATATTCAGCCCTCCCTACTATAAATATAACACATATTTTTACTGAATTTGATTAAGAAATCATTAATAAAGAAATACAAAACAGTAACAAAAAAAGACCTTTTGCAAGGTCTTGATTTTTACGGCATATACCACCAGGAGTTAAAGCCGTACAGATATGTTCTTGCACCCTTTGGCATCTGGGTCAGCGCATTGAATACATTCAGATAATCCCCTGCCCCCATGCTGATGCAGGTCGCCCCAAATGTGCCCAGCACTTTCCACCGTGGATTTATCATAAACAGTATGTAAGGGATAAAACCAAATATTATATTCGGCAGCAGACTCATAAACACAAATCTTGCCTTGCTCATATCTTCCGGTCCGGTTACAAACAGCATACCGTCCTTCAGATTTGTGTAAAGATACACCTCATCCTTAAAACATATGCCGTGTAAAATTTCGTGTGGGAATACAGTTATATAGGATAAAAACACACCTGCAATGCTGAAATTTCTTATTCCAGCCCTTAATATAACCCCTGCCACAGCTGCAATTATAATCCCCACAGCTATTCCATTTGCGATAAGTCCCAGTTTTTTAGGGTCTTCCGGCTCGCGGAATTTCACAGCACCAGGTTTGTGTTCTCCGTGGGGAATACTGTTTGCATCACCATTAAATTTTCCTTTGTAAATCAGTTTCATAGTTTAACCTTCAGTAAAATATTCATCTTCCGCCCACTTTGCAGGGTTGTTGATAATATAATCCGATTTTTCAATATAATCAGCTTCATTTCGGATAATGTGGTCGTAGTAGGAACGCTGCCAGATAATTATTTCAGGATTTATATTATGAATCATTTTGGATGAATTCATTTTTATATAACCAATTACCTTTGATATAACTGAACGACCACGTAGGGGCGATTCATGAATCGCCCTTTCTTCACATTCTTTTATTGTTATTATAATATGAACATGATTTGGCATTATAATATATCTGTCAACTGTTACACCAAATCTTTTTTCTACAGTTTCTATCACATCTTTTACTGCTTTTCCATATTGAGTCAATTCTATTTCGGGCGCTTCGTGAAGCGCCCCTACGTGTATGTGGCTCAAAATTTTCTTTTTGTTCTGCACGCAGAATGTAATAAAATAACTTCCCGCTGAATTGTAATCATGCTCTTTCAGCCTTATATTTTTCCTTGGTTTGTGTTCCATAATCAATTAAAAACTTTATCCAGCTCTTTGGCCAGAATATCTTTCATTTCTGTCAGCTGTTCTGGGGTTGGCTTATATTTTTCGCTGTACATTTCTTCCTTTGATACTTTCCATACCGGGCCTTTTACCGGGCTGTCGCCTTCACGGCGTGGAAAAATATGCCAATGCATATGCACACCACTGCCCACACCCAGCAGTTCATAATGGATTTTGTCACAAGGGAATGCCTTGTACACACATTCAGCCACCAGACTCATTTCTTCCAGAAATTTCATTTTGAAATTATTTTCCAGCTGGAAAAGTTCGCTGGCGTGCTGTTTGCAGATAAAAACTGTGTAGCCATAGAACCTCTGGTAGTCGCCTATCACTACATAACCCGTCTCCATCTCGCGTACAAAATATGGATTTTCACCTTTCTTTGTCAGCCGTATTCTGTCACAAACCATACATTCGCTCATAATAAATCCTCCAATTTTTCACAGCCTGTAATCTGTGCAGGGTTAGGAGTTTTATAGGCATTGTTGTGAAACTGCCCCTCTGTCTGCCTGCAGGTATAAATAAAACCTTTGGTTTTTCTCTGTTTTTTCAGTTCTTCAATTAATTGTTTTTTATCTGTTTTAAGACTATTTTGAATTAATCTGTAATTTAGAAGACCGATAAGCCCCTTCTGGACACTGTAAAAATAGTAAATCATAATACAAATAGTAATATTTTAATAAAATATAAATAAATTGTAGGGGATGGCCCCTGGACATCCCGCTTTTCGGGGCGTCGAGGGCGCCGCCCCCTACATTAGTTTTAAAAATTATTCTTCAGTTGTAACTGTTTCTTCTGTTAATTCTTCTGCTGTTTCTTCGTCAGAATCTTCTGCATCTTCTCGCATAGTAACAGCAAATGTCACAGCTTTGTCTTCTGAATCCAGGCGCATTACTTTAACACCGTTTGCATAACGGCTCTGTACAGCAATGTCGCTCACGTGCATACGGATAATAATACCGCTCATAGAAATAAGGATAATATCATCATCGTCATTTACAATGCGCACGCCTGCTACATAGCCTGCTTTTTCCACGTCAAAGTTTCTTACACCTTTACCGCCACGTGTCTGCAGACGGTATTCGTTTACATCTGTACGTCTGCCTTTGCCGTCTTCAGTAATTGTCAGCAGTTTTGTGCCTTCTTTGGCAATGCCCATACCAACTACGATATCATCGTCAGTCAGTTCAATTGCTTTTACACCTCTGGCGCTTCTGCCCACAAGACGTACGTCTTCTTCGCTGAACTTGATAGCCTGGCCGTTCTTTGTTGCCACAATCAGTTCGTCTATGCCGCTGGTGATTCTTGTCCATGCCAGGTTGTCACCTTCGTCCAGAGTAATTGCAATAAGACCGGACTTACGCACATTTTTGTATTCTTCCACAGGGGTACGTTTGATAATACCTTTCTGTGTAACCATTACCACATTGCCTTCAAAGCCTTCTTCTGTAGGAATTACGTTTGTAATCTTTTCATCAGGCTGCAGCTGCAGCAGGTTTACAATGTTGATACCTCTTGCCTGACGGCTGCCTTCCGGAATTTCGTAACCTTTCAGTCTGTATACACGGCCTTTGTCTGTAGCAAACATAATATAGTTGTGTGTTCGTGCCATAAACAGTTCCTGCACATAGTCTTCGTCACGGCGACTCATACCACTGATGCCGCGGCCACCGCGTCTCTGTGCCTGGTAAGTATCTTTAGGCTGACGTTTGATATAACCAAAGTTTGTATATGTGAAGATACATTCTTCGTCTGGGATAAGGTCTTCGATATCAACCTCACCGGAGATATGTTCGATTTTTGTTCTTCTTTCATCTCCGTATTTATTCTTGATTTCAAGAATATCAGTTTTAACCTGTTCCAGAACCATCTGATGATTTTCCAGGAATTCTCTGTAGTAAGCGATTTTTTCAGCCAGTTCAGCCAGTTCGTTTACGATTTTTTCAATTTCAAGACCCTGCAGTCTTCTCAGCTGCATATTGAGGATAGCTGTTGCCTGAATTTCAGACAGAGCGAATTTTTCCATCAGTCTTTCTTTTGCATTGTCGTAGCTTTCGCGGATAACCTTGATTACTTCGTCAATGTTGTCGCAGGCGATTTTCAGACCTTCCAGCAGGTGCTGTCTTTCCAGAGCCTTTTTCAGATCAAAACGTGTTCTTCTTTCCAGCACTTCACACTGATGGTCGATGTATTTCTGCAGCATTGTCTTCAGGTCCATAACCTTTGGCACGCCGCCGTCCAGCGCCAGCATAATTGCACCAACTGTCTCCTGCAGTTCTGTCAGTGAATACAGATGATTCAGCACTATCTGTGGAATAGCATCTTTTTTCAGCTTGATAACGATACGCATACCGTCTCTGTCGGATTCATCGTTAAGGTCTGCAATGCCTTCCAGGCGTTTTTCTTTAACAAGGTCAGCAATTCTTTCGATAAGTCTTGCCTTGTTAACCATATATGGAATCTCTGTAACGATAATGCTGTTTCTGCCGTCGTCACCTTCTTCGATTACAGCGCGGCCACGGAGTGTGATTTTGCCACGTCCTGTTGCATAGGCAGAGCGGATACCGCTTCTGCCCATAATCACACCGCCTGTTGGGAAGTCCGGGCCAGGGATGTGTTCCATCAGCTGATTAAAGTCAGCTTCCGGGTTATCTATAAGGAATGCAATACCATCGCACACTTCGCTAAGGTTGTGTGGTGGAATGTTTGTAGCCATACCAACAGCGATACCGGAAGAACCGTTGATAAGCAGGTTAGGAATTCTGCTTGGCAGAACACCTGGTTCCTGACGTGAATCGTCAAAGTTGTTTACAAAATCAACTGTATCCTTTTCGATGTCGCGCAGCATTTCGTCAGAAATTCTTTCCATTCTGGCTTCTGTATAACGGTATGCAGCAGCAGGGTCACCGTCAACTGAACCAAAGTTACCCTGGCCGTCAATCAGCGGATAGCGCAGGGAGAAATCCTGGGCCAGACGCACCATTGCATCATAAACAGAGGCGTCACCGTGTGGGTGATATTTACCCAGCACTTCACCAACAGTCTGTGCAGACTTCTGGTAGCCGTGGGATGCGTCCAGATTGTTTTCGTACATCGCATACAGAATACGGCGGTGAACAGGCTTCAGCCCGTCGCGCACATCCGGCAATGCACGTGAAACGATAACAGACATGGAATAGTTCAGAAAGCTGCCTTTCATTTCTTTTTCAATGTCTTTGTTTATATATCTTGTATTGTCAACTATCATTTTAAATTTATCTCCTGAATGCCAAAGGCAAATTGTTAAATAAACTGTAGGATTTTATTGGGAGTAGTACTCGTCTTCTATCCATTTATAAGGATTGGAGAGGATGTAGTTTTGTTTTTCGATTAAATCAGATTCATTGCGTATTATATGGTCATAGTATGAACGCTGCCATAATTCAATACCACATTTTTTATTTGTAAAACGCTTAAAAGTGGATATATATTTGGGAATTATAGCATTTGCACGCGTAGGGGCGGGCGTCCCCGACCGCCCATTACTAATTTCAATTATAAAATGAATATGATTCGGCATTATCACATAATGGTTTACATTTATATCTTCATACAAATGATTCATTATTTCAAATTGTTCTCTGACTATTTCGCCTTTTTCCGTCAATTCGATGTACGGTGCGTCAGGGATGCCGCCCCCTACGCCTATTTTGCTTAATATATGCCTTTTATCCTTCGTACAAACCGTCACAAAATATGCACCGTCTGTACTGTAATCATATTCTTTTAATCTGATTTGTTTTCTTTTTGGCAAATCCATTATTACTACCCAAAAATCTGGCTTTTCATCCACTCTTTCAGTTCATACTGCTGTGTGATACGGGCGCAGATTTCGTCCAGTTGCTGTTGCTGGGCTGAATCCAGGTTTCTTCTTGGAATCACCATATACACAAAACCCCTGAGATTTTTATCTTTTGTTTTCTTCATCACAAAAATATAAAGATGTTTGATTATCTTTATATTTCTGATTTTGTCATAGTCAAAAAATCTTCGCTGTTCGTTGGTCAGGTATTCGCATCTGTCTTCAAAAAACAGCACCATACCTCTTTCCGGTGTAAAGAATTCGTGGGTATCCTTGCTTTCCAGCAGATGCTGTATGGCCATATTGAATTCCCTTTTTACACCCCATTTATATGTGTAAACAAACTGTATAAGAAATATAATCCAGAAAAACACCGGGAACCCTACTGTAGCCATCATAATGGTGCCTTTGTTTGCAAAGTACATTACCACAGCTATTGCCAGGGCTATAACAGCTGTTTCAATAATAAATGTCTTTTTCAGGCTTTCTTTCCACAGCTGTGCTTCCAGTTCCTGCTCAAGTATTTCCACCTCAATAAAATCGTCCTGGGTTACATTAAGTTCTATCTGTAAAGGATATTCCATAACTTCACCTATACGTCCAGGTCTGTTACATACTTGGCGTTCTTTTCAATAAATTCTCTACGTGGGCCAACTTTGTCACCCATCAGAATTGTAAAGGTTTCGTCAGCTTTCTGTGCATCTTCCAGCTCTACCTTTATCATAACTCTGTTTTCAGGGTTCAGTGTTGTTTCCCACAGCTGTTCTGGGTTCATTTCGCCCAGACCTTTGTAACGCTGAATTTTATAGTTATTGCCAAACTGTGCAATAATTGCTTCTCTTTCTTCTTCGTCATAGGCATATCTGTGCTGGCTGCCTTTGCTGATTTTGTACAGCGGTGGCATAGCGATGTAGATATGGCCTGCTTCCAGCAGTGGTCTCATAAAACGGAAGAAGAATGTAAGCAGCAGTGTTCTGATATGCTGGCCGTCAACGTCAGCATCGGCCATGATAACTACTTTATGGTAGCGCAGTTTTTCCAGGTCGATTTCTTCGCCGATACCACAACCCAGGGCCGTTACAACAGGTGTCAGCTTTTCGTTGCCGTAAACTTTATCAAGTCTTGCCTTTTCAACGTTTATCATTTTACCCCACAGTGGCAGGATAGCCTGATATCTTCTGTCTCTGCCGCCTTTTGCAGAACCGCCGGCAGAGTCCCCTTCAACGATGTAGATTTCACATTCAGTTGGGTCTTTGGAAGAACAGTCTGCCAGTTTGCCAGGCATACGGGCTGTTTCCAGGGCTGATTTTCTTCTTACCAGTTCGCGGGCGCGTTTTGCAGCTTCCCTTGCACGCTGTGCGCTCTGTGCCTTTTCATAGATAGCCTTGGCTGTGCCAGGGTTTTCTTCCAGGAAGTCGCGCAGTTTTTCGTACACCAGGTTTTCTACCAGGCCACGCACTTCTGTGTTGCCCAGTTTTGCCTTTGTCTGGCCTTCAAACTGTGCTTCTGTCACTTTTACGCTGATAATGGCTGTAATGCCTTCTCTCACGTCTTCGCCGGACAGATTGTCGTCTTTTTCTTTTATATAGCCTTTCTGTCTGCCAAAATCATTGAAAACTCTTGTCAGCGCAGTTTTGAAACCCTGTTCATGGGTACCGCCGTCAGGAGTGTTGATGTTGTTGGCAAAAGAAATGATGTTTGCATTGTAGCTGTCATTGTACTGCATGGCAATTTCAGCTGTGGAATTGCTTGTCTCTGTTTTCAGATGGATAACAGGGTGCAGTACAGTCATATCTCTTTTTGTATGGATGTAGTCAACAAAGCTTTTCAGACCGCCTTCGTAATGCATGCTTTCCACAATTGGTGCTTGTTCATCACGCAGGTCAGACAGAGTGATGCGCACACCTGCATTGAGGAATGCCTGTTCTCTCAGTCTTGTTTCCAGCACTTCAAATTCATACACCAGGGTTTCAAACATTTCATAGTCTGCTTTAAACTCAATTGTAGAACCTTTTTCTGTTGTATCGCCGATTCTTTCCAGCGGACCGTCAGCCACACCGCGTTTAAAACTCTGTGTATATACGCCTTCGCCGTTGCGGACTGTAACTCTCAGCCATTCAGACAGGGCGTTTACTACAGATGCACCTACACCGTGCAGACCACCAGACACTTTGTAACCGGAATTTTCGCCGCCGAACTTACCGCCGGCGTGCAGAATTGTAAATACAACAGTTACAGCAGGGATACCCAGCTTTGGCTGAATGCCAACAGGGATACCACGACCGTTGTCAGTTACTCTGATAACATTGTCCGGCAGTATTTCCACTTCAATATGGTCACAGAAACCGGCCAGTGCTTCGTCAATGGCATTGTCCACAATTTCATACACCAGATGGTGCAGACCTTTTGGCCCTGTGGAACCAATATACATACCAGGTCTTTTTCTTACAGCTTCAAGCCCTTCCAGAACCTGAATCTGCTCGCCGCCGTAGTTGTTTTCTACTTTGTTTTCAATATTCGACATTTTTTCTCCGCCTTTATATAATTTCAAACCTTTTTTTCAGTATCTGACTGGACAGCTCCACTACATAGACGCTGCCGTCATTCATAAGGATAAAACTTTTTGGGATGTCACTTACAAGATAAGTGATTTTGTTTTCTTTCTGCTTCTGATTCAGAAAGTCGTTTGTGAATTTGTTTGTTGTGGTGTTGTCCAGGTCAAACACCCCCACCACATCATCAGAATTGATTAAATAATCTGTAAATATTTCGATGTACATAAATCATTTTTATTAATATTCTGTCATTCTGAGGGCTACGCCCGAAGAATCTTTGCTCTGTAATATTTGTAAAACTATTAATTTTACTTTTTATTACATCATAGATCCTTCACTTCGTTCAGGATGACATTTTTCTGCTCTTTACTTTTTCCCTGTCATTCTGAGCGAACGTCAGTGAGTCGAAGAATCTTTGTTATGAAACAGTCGTAAAACTATCACTTTTACTTTTTTATCGCATCATAGATTCCTCGTTTCACTCGGAATGACATTCTGTTTTTACTATATCTCTGTCATTCTGAGGACTTTGTCCGAAGAATCTTTGCTCTGAAACAATCGTAAAACTGTCACTTTAATATTTTCTATGCATCATAGATCCTTCACTTCGTTCAGGATGACATTCTGATTTTATTTATACCAACTGCTGCTCAGGTCATTCCAATTAGGATTAAGAGAATTTATAAGAATATTTTTCTTTTCTCTTTTCCAACCTTTCAGTTGTTTTTCTCTTTCAAGAGCTGACTTTACATCAGTTGTTTCTTCAAAATAAACAAGTTTATTCAAATTATATTTTTTGGTGAAACCTTCTGTTAATTTGTTTTTATGTTCATATAATCTTCTTTCAAGATTATTGGTTACACCAATATATAAAACCTGGTTGTTCCAGTTGGATAATATATAAACATAATACATACTTTCCACCAAACTATCATTCTGTCATTCTGAGCGAACATCAGTGAGTCGAAGAATCTTCGCTCTTAAACAATCGTAAAACTATTACTTTTACTTTTTTTATCGCATCATAGATTCCTCGTTTCACTCGGAATGACATTCTGTTTTTACTATAGCTCTGTCATTCTGAGGACTTTGTCCGAAGAATCTTTGCTCTGAAACAATCGTA
>JAFZGF010000019.1 GCA_017555565.1 Oscillospiraceae bacterium | reverse complement strand
GTGGTTACATTGGACCAGATGGTGCTATATCTTTTGCCACACACCAAATCTGATAATTGCTTTCATTCAAAACAGCTATTTTTGCTATACCGTCTTCCACTTTAAATATTACTGGTAAACAATGATGACCCATTTCATTTATGAGCAAAGCATTTCTTATATCAAAAGATAACAATTCTTCATTTGTGTAATATTCTGTAAAATCTTTGTCTTTACACAGATAATTGTCATAATCCATATAATAAACACTACCACCCACAAATTTAGGGTCAAGCTGTTTTACAACTTCCTGTTCTGCATAGATTGCAAGTGTAATTGTTTCGCCAAGTTCTTTTGCCCACTCAATACTTAACAACATACCCATATCAACATACAGTTGAATAAAATCAGCATCACCATAATCGTTGTGAGAAATCCACACAACACCATCTTCTTCGTAATAGTTCAGCGGTATTTTTACACTATTAACAACAGCAGTGTATTTTGACTGTGAATTAGGTGTGATTGTTTTTATCTCGTCAGGTATTGTGGGAATCGTATAAGTGATATCTCCAACTTCTTGCCCCGTCACACTCTGCTCTGGCACAATTTCAACTACTTTTCTTTCAACCTTTGGATAACCCTCTGGCATAAATTTAGTGTCAAGCTGTTTTACGATTTCAACTTCATTCACTTCATATACTTTTAAAGAAATGCCGTGTGCTGAAGCTGACAGTTCTGGCATAAAATTATGCAAACATAAATCATCGTGCCAAATTGTAGTTGTTCTTGCGCTTGAAGTGTACATTGCGAATTTATGAACAGAAAAGTCAGCTTCATACAGACTAATTAAGTCTGCACCGATTTTTACAACTTTTGTACCATTTACATCTACTGCCTCTGCTATAAATGTAAATTCTTTACCTGAAACATTTACAGCGTATTTTTTACCAGCTATAAAATTAATTTTACTGCCATCAGGCATTGACCTATTGTAAATATTTTTTTCGTTTCCACCCAAACTACCACCAGCAAGCCAATCGGTGGTACTGTAAAGTTCTACATATTCAATTTCTGTTTTTGTGCCGAATGGTGGGTTTTCAGCAATAGCGTTCAGCGCGCCAAACTCAGTGTTAGCTTCAGTTTCAACACCCCAAGCCTGTGCGAGTTTTCTAAATAAATTTGTATAAGCCATATTTATCTACCTCCATCAAGGTTCGCCAATAGCGTCATAACCGCCGTTAGCTGCCAGTGAAACGATTGCTGCGTTGAACAGTGTAAGTACTGCATTTGAAACTGTAAGGCTACCTGTGAAGAATGAAGCCAACAGCAGTACAACGAAAGCGATGCCGTAACTTACCCAACGAGTAGGGATGTCTTTCAGTTTACCTGAGTTTTTAACAAGCTGTGTAAGCAGACCTGTTGCGATAATAGAACCGCCGTATGAACCGAGAATAGTCCAATCAACAAAATTTTCAAACATCATTTATGATAAGCCTCCAAGTCTTTAATGCGATTATTAATCACACTGATTTTTTCTTCAATAACAGGAATACGCTCAGCGAAACCGTTATGAGCGCGAACCTCTCTTGTAAGTTCTGAGATTTTTTCATCAGTGCGAGCTTGCTGAACTGCCTGCTCCTGATGAATTTTATTATTGCTGGCACTGTTCGTAATGATAACCGCCAGCACGCTTGCTGCCCCTGTAATCAGAGCTACGATTATGCTTTCCATTATTTCACCTCGTAGCCCTTGATCTGCAGTTCTTCTGCGAGAGCAATGAATTTTTTAATATCACCCTGTGATGCGTTCACTGTGAATGTCTGCATTACAGGTTTATAATCTTTTTGGTAGCCGTTAAGGCCCGCGTTTTTAATTACTGTAGGGTAATTTACATAGCAAGTGTTCATATCCACGTTACCACTAATGCCGTTTACTTTACCCTTGCTTGAATACTGCCACATACC
>JAFZGF010000018.1 GCA_017555565.1 Oscillospiraceae bacterium | reverse complement strand
TGTTACTGATGTAGGCAGTATGTGGTTGCTGAGTGTACCGCTGGGTTGGATAGCCGGTCTTGTACTGCACTGGCCTGCAGGTATAGTGTATATCTGTCTGAAAGCTACAACAATATTTGAATGTTTTGCGGCGGCGTTCAGAATATTAAGCGGTAAATGGGTTAAGGATGTAACCCGAACTGATGAAGAAATAGCACAGAATACGTAAATAATAAAACCAGAGCTTTTTTGTGAAATAGTCAACAGTTAGTAGACACAAAAAGGAAAAATTAAGCAACCAGTTCAATGCGATATTGGACTGGTGCTTTTTTGTTAAGTTTTCTTAAAGGTTTAATGTAGTTGAAATAGAAAATCGTATGGTCGACAGCAGAACGTATATCATCACACATCTGATACTGGAAATGAGATGATAAAACATCTTTGAATCTACCAAAGAAGGACTCTATGACAGCATTATCTCTTGGTACACCTGCTCTTGACATACTTTGAGTAACATTGTAAGATTTAAGCAGGTTAGAATAACCTGCTGATGAGTACTGTACACCCTGGTCGCTGTGGAAAATGATAGGGGTTTCGGTACTCTTTCTTTTTGCCAGAATCCTTTGAGCTGGTTTCATAACGAGAAGATTATCGAATTTATCCCCAAATTCATAGTCGATAATTTCATTATTAAACAAGTCCATAAAACAGGCCAAATAATACCATTTGCCCTTGTTTTCTATGTAAGTAACGTCAGTAACAATCTTTTGCATAGGCATATCTGCCTTGAATTTACGGTTAAGAACGTTAGGAAAAACAGAGTGTTCTGAGCCTTGATTGACAGCAGTTTCTTTAGACTTTCTAATGTATCCTTTGATATTCAATCTTCTCATAGATTTCCATACAGATACATCACATATTACCAAACCATGGGTGTTAAGCAAGATATCATTGATTGTACGATATCCTGCAGATGGATAGTGAGAGTGTATATCCTTAACAAGAATATCAAGCTGATTATGCCATATCTGATATTGATTTGTCTGTCCCTTTCTTTTCAGCCATTTGTAATATCCTGAACGAGATACACCATATATGCTGCATAATTCCTTTATTGAAAACATATCAGTTTTCTGTTCTATTATGGCATATATCTGTTGTATTACTATCTTTTGCCATCGCCCCTTTCTCGTGCGTTTAAGTTTTTTAGTTTTTCGATTTCGCTATCTTTCTTCAGCAATTCTCTTTCAAGCACAGCTATTCTATATTCTAGTTGCTCTATTTCCGTAAGTTCTTTCTTTCGTGTATATTTTGCCAGTGGATTTCCCGCTTTTCTTTTGTTTTCCAATGCCGATTCTCCACCCGCAAGATACTGCTTTGTCCATTTATGTATCTGACTGTGATAAATTCCTGTTTCTCTTTCTAAAGATAGTAATGTTTCTCCTTTTAAATTTCGCTTTACTATGCGAAGTTTTTCCTCTTTGCTATGCGCTATATTTTTTCCACCTTTTGGTCGTCCCATTCTTTCACTCCCTTTCTTTTTTATTCTATCAAATAAATTGATGGTAGACACTTTTTTGTGTCTACCATCATTTTATCATTTCACATATGCTGTGCTTTTTGTTTATTCATCTTTTATTCCTTCGCCATACTGTGCCAGTTCCGCCTGGTAAAGAGGGTGGTTTTCTTTTGGAATTACGCC
>JAFZGF010000017.1 GCA_017555565.1 Oscillospiraceae bacterium | reverse complement strand
GAGCGACAGTAATCTTGGGGATGTAGTTTTTTATCAGAAGAAAGTGCTGAGGCACGAAATTGTACACGCGTTCTTGTTTGAAAGTGGTATGGCTGAGAACAGCAAGCGCAGTGAAGCGTGGGCTATGAATGAGGAAATGGTCGACTGGTTGGCATTTCAAGGGCCGAAATTAATTTTAGCGTGGTATGAAGCGGGGGCGTTATGATGGATATTTGCGAAAAGATTAAGCGAGCGATAGAGATTAAGGGTGCTGACTACGAGAAACTGAAAGACCTGTTTGATATGGCGAAGCTGTGCGAGGACAGGGATGAAAAACAGAAGTGGTATAAATATATCCGACTGGAGGGGCGAAAAATCCCTGAAAGCGATGTGTACGAGCTGGTCAGAGAAACGTATGTACAGGGTGCGAGAGATGGCTGTTTTGACGATTACTGCATAGCACTGGAATGGAACAGAGAGCCGGAAAAACGATTTTATCTGCCACGCCGTGACGTACTGAAAGTGCTGGTAGATGATTTACAGGATTTGTTTGACGGAAAACTTGATTTTCTCGGTGTTAGCTTACCACCGCGTGTTGGCAAGAGTACGCTGTGTATTTTTTATATGACGTTCGTTATGGGGCATAGACCTGACATAGCCAGCGTAATGAGTGGCCACAGTGATAAACTGACAGACGGGTTCTACCGCGAGTTGCTGAGTATTATGACAGACGACACACAGTATGACTGGCAGAAGATATTCCCGGAAGTGAAAGTGGTAGATAACAGCGCGAAGAACGAAACCATAGATTTAGGCAGGAAGAAAAGATTTCCTACTATGACGTGTAGAAGTATTAGCGGTACGCTGACTGGTGCTGTTGAAATTGGTACTGGCGGCGTGCTGTACTGTGACGACTTGATTGAGGACTTGGAAGAAAGTTTGAACCCGGTTCGTCTGCAAAATAAATATGACGCATATCTGAACCAGCTTAAAGACCGTAAAAAGCTGGGTGCAGTTGAGTTGATGGTAGGTACACGCTGGAACGTAGCTGATCCGCTGGGTAGGATTGAAGAACAGTACAGGGATAATCCGCGTTATAGATTCAGAGTTATTTCTGCACTGAACGACGAAGGCGAAAGTAATTTTAATTATAAGTACGGTCTGGGTTTCGATACTGCGTACTACGAAGATATGAAAGCGAGTATTGATGACGCAACGTGGATGGCGAAATATATGGGTAACCCGTATGTGCGTGAAGGGTTGCTGTTCCCTGCTGCTGAATTGCAGTATTTCAACGGAGTTCTGCCTGATGGCGAGCCTGATAGAAAGATGGCTGTAGTCGATACCGCATGGGGTGGTGGCGATAGCCTGAGTATGCCGATAGCGTATGTGTATGGTAACGATGTGTATATCGTTGACGTGGTATTTAATAACGGGGATAAGACGGTGACACGCCCTGTGGTAATAGGTCAGCTTAAAAAGTACCACCCCCACATGGTTCGTTGGGAAAGTAATAACGGTGGTGACGAATACGGCGGTATTGTAGACGAACGGCTTAGAAAAGATGGCGTGAAGATTAATATGAGCTATAAGAAAGCGCCGACTACACAGAGTAAGCTGTCGAGAATAATTCAGTACGCCCCAGATATTAAGAGGTTTTATTTCCTTGACGAGAAGAACCGTAGCAGTGAGTATGCGAGGTTTATGCGCGAGGTAACAACGTTCACTGTGAGTGGTAAGAACCTGCACGATGACGCGCCTGACAGTCTGGGTATGCTGGTTGATTTTATGACAGCGGGTATAAAGATAGTTACTGTCGGCAAGAGACCGTTCTAAAACAGAAAACTGGTTTATGACGGCTGTTTTTTGCGATTTTGTTACAAAAAACGGCATATAAAACTGAATTTTTGGCGTTTATACTATTAGTAATATCTGATAATATTACTACAATATGTTGATTTTTGGAAATTATTGTGATATAATAAATTAAGGTGAGATATTATGAATTATGGTCGAAAAATTATATACACAGACGCACTTAATATCACCCGCAAGAACGTAGTTGAAGAAGTGGAAAAGGCATTTGCTGTACATCAGCAGAACCACTTCGACAGTGAAACTCTGTACAAACACTATAAAGGCGAAACGGAAATCCTTTTTAAAAAGAAAGAAATCCGCGAAAGCATTAACCATAAAGTGAATGAAAACAGAGCATACGAGATTGTTAGTTTCCACAAGGGTTACACCTTTGGCGAACCAATTCAGTATGTTCGTAGAGAAAATTCCAAGCGCACAGATGTGGCTGACGATAAAATCGCAGAGGACATCAACGCGCTGAATGGTTTTATGGCAGACGCAAAGAAATCGGTATGCGATAACAGTCTGGCAGAATGGCTGTATGTAACTGGCACAAGTTACAGACTGACACTGCCTAACGCTGATTGGAACGCCGATGGTGATGAGCCTCCATTCTTTGTGTATGCGCTTGATCCACGTAATACTTTCGTGGTGTACTCAAACCGCATAGGCAACAAACCTATGATGGCTGTACACTATGTAGAGCAGAACGACGGTACAAGGCTGTATAGTGTTTATACTAAAGACAGTTTCTTTGAATTTGCTTATGGCAAAAACAAAGTAACTGAAGTACCACACGTTCTGGGTGTTGTTCCAATTATGGAATACCCCGCTGATAATTCAAGGCTGGGCGTTTTTGAGATTGTACTGCCACTGTTGAACGCGCTTAATGAGCTGCAGTCAAACAGATTGGACGATGTTGTACAGTTCGTAAACAGCTTCCTTGCGATTCTCGGCGGTCAGCTTGATGAGGAAACTCACGCTAAGCTGGACGAATATAAGTTACTGTGTCTGCCAGAAGGCGTAGACGCAAAATATCTGTCAGTAGCTATGAATCAGAATGATGTACAGACGCTGAAAGACGATATTTACCAGTCTATCCTTACAATCTGCGGTGTGCCTAACCGTAATGGCGGCTCAAGTACGAGTGATACAGGTAGCGCTGTTATAATGCGTGACGGCTGGGAAACAGCGGAAGCGAGAGCGAAAGCTACAGAAACTATTTTCAAGGCATCAGAAATTGAGTTCTTGAAATTGGTACTGAGCATCCTGCGTGATACAGTCGGTACAGACCTGCGTATAACTGATATTGATATTCAGTTTACTCGCAGAAACTATGAAAATATCGCAACAAAATCTCAGGTGCTGATAGCTATGCTGAACAGCGGTAAGATTCATCCAGAGCTTGCATTTGCGGCTTGCGGATTGTTTGCTGATCCTGAGAGTGCATATTTGCAGAGTAAAGCGTACTACGATGAAGAAATGGCCAAGTGGAATCCTATAGAAATCGAGGAAAACGATGTATCAGTATCTTGATGAACAGCTTGCAAAAGCTAAAAAGAGATTACGCACAGAGTTTAATAGACTTAGTGTGATGGGGTTCGACGAACTT
>JAFZGF010000016.1 GCA_017555565.1 Oscillospiraceae bacterium | reverse complement strand
TGCTCTTTATTCCATTTTCTTGGATGTTGTCCTTTTTTCATATTTTCACCTCCAATTTAATTTTAGCATAACAAAAAAGGTAGATACATGGTGGTTTCCATGTGTCTACCTTTATCTTATCACTTCACTTAGCTGGTGGTTCTGATTATATCAATTTATGCTTTTAATCCAGTTTGCTATATCACTGATAACATCATCACCTATATGTTTTTCTATACTGTACTCTTTCTTTGCCATTGATATATCCTCATAAGTTGCAGGTACAAAAGCGTGGTTGAGACCAGGGTACAGTTTAAAAGTCACATTACTTCTACCGACCAGAATTTTCTGATAGGCAGCATAGTCTCTGTCTGCTCTTACCTGGAAATCTTTTTCGCCCTGCATAATCAGCATTGGCTTGTCGGTTTTATTCAGATAATCTTCGACAGATGGCTGTCCCATTTCCTTGAAGTAATACAGTGTTACTCCATTGCCGATTTTTGTTGCTTTTGCCGCTTCATCTGTCAGTTCATACAGTCCTTCGAATAGAGCAGTAAATTTATCCAGCTGTTTCGAAATGATTTTTTTAGTAAGCCCTTTCATTTCTGACATCTGTTCTTCAAGCTGTATTAACATTATTTTTTCCATTGGCAGGGGAGAGCCTGCCATCATTATCAGCCCGCGGAAGTTACCTCCCTCGGCATCTATCCTTGGTGCCAGCATACCGCCCATACTGTGGCCGATTATAAATACTTTGCTTGTGTCAATCCTGCTGTCATTTTTCAAAAGGTTTGCCGCCATAATCGCATCGTCAATGGTTTCTTCTTTTACTGTGACAATATTCTTTTTATCCATCACCATTTTAAATCCGTATGAAAATGACCTTTTGTTGTATCTTACACAGGCTATACCTTGCTTTGCCAGACCTTCGGCCAGGTCTTTGAAAGGTGTAATTTTACCTACTTTTTCATCCATATTGCTGGAGCCGGACCCGTGTACCAGTACTACGGCAGGAACAGGTTCTGTTATATTATCAGGCAGTGTCAGTATCCCCTTCAGCGGGTACTTTGTGTCTTTGCCCACAACAATATTTTCGCATATCATATATTCAACCTCGCAATACTATATTTAGATAAGATTCTAAATATAGTATATTGTACGGCTGGAATGTTGTCAATGGTTATTTAGAAAAATATCTAAACAATGTTGTTATTTACATATAAATTATTTTGTAGTAAAATATTTTGAGATATATTATTTTATAAGAGGTTTATATGAAACTTACAAAAAAACAAATGGTTTTAATCAGTTTTATGCTGTTCTCTATGTTTTTTGGCGCAGGTAATCTGATTTTTCCACCTTTTCTTGGTCAGAATGCAGGCAGCCGGGCACCTGTGGCTACACGGGGCTTTATCATTACAGCTGTAATCCTGCCTATTTTGGGCGTTATTGTTGTTGCGCAGTCAGATGGCCTGGACAAACTTGCCGGCCGTGTAAGCCCTGCTTTTGCTATGGTGTTTACATTGCTTATCTATCTTTCCATTGGTCCTGGCCTTGGTATACCACGTGCGGCATCTGTTCCTTTTGAAATGGCTGTTGCTCCATATCTGCCTGAAGGAGCGAACCTTGGTATCTGTATGGTAGTTTATTCACTGGTGTTCTTTATTGTTGCGGGTTGGTTGGCTCTTACGCCAAACAAACTGGTTAACAGAATAGGTCAGTTTCTTACACCATCACTGTTGATACTTATTGTCTTCCTTTTTATCAGTTTTGTTACAAACGGCACAGTTTCAGTAGCGCCACCACAGTTGGCATGGTCTGAAAATGCATTTCTGAAGGGTTTCTGCGAAGGCTATCAGACAATGGATACCATAGCTGCCCTCAACTTTGGTCTTGTTATTGCCACTACACTTGGCACAATGGGACTTAGCGAGAAAAAGGATGTTATCCGCCATACAGTATTTGCCGGTATCATTGCAGGCACTATCCTTGCATTGGTTTACTTTGTGCTGGTTTATATGGGTATGTCCTCCAGCGGTGTTTATCCAATACAGGACAATGGCGCATGGACTCTGCGTTGCATCGTTTATCAGCTGTTTGCTGGGCCTGGTGCGGTTTTGCTGGCTGCCATCTTCACTTTGGCTTGCCTTACAACCTGTGTAGGTCTTATTACATCCATTTCACAGTATTTTTCAACACTGTTTAAAAAGTTTACATACAGACAGTTTGTTTTTGGCATTTCTATTTTTGCCTTTGTTATCTGTAACCAGGGTCTTACAGCGATTCTCAGTATATCAGTACCTATTCTGAATGCTATTTATCCTGTGTCAATTGTTTTGATTATTCTGGGCCTTGCCCACGAAAAAATCAAAAACAACCGGTACATATATCCGTTTACAATTCTCGGTACATCTGTTATCAGCGTTCTGTCTGCAATAGATGGTCTGGGTGTGAATATGGGCGTTATCAGTACATTCTGTCACGCATTGCCGCTTAACAGCCTTGGCTTTGGTTGGGTAAGTGTAACTTTGGTTATGCTTGCAGCCAGTCTGGTAGCCGACAAAATGAAAAATTAAAATTGACCAATAAAAAACAGCCGTATAAATTACGGCTGTTTTTCGCTTTTTTCAGCAATTTTAGTTTTACTGTGTTCTTTTTCGATTTCGGCAGCTTCGTTTTTGATTTCCCAATGAATAAGGAAGGTCAGTGCGGCACGCAACAGAATAATTGCGCCTACCTGCACGATTTCTGCCATATCACGTACTACAACGGTACGCAGTATTTCGCCACCCAGTTTGAATTCCAGCGCCATGGCCAGACCTTCTGCCAGATGCAGTCTTGTCTGCCGGTCGTGTTTTATCCATTCAATAAAAGCTTTCCGCCCTGTGTAGGCAATTACAATAAGCCCCATAAATTCCAGCAGTATAACAAACAGATTAACCAGCCCTGCCAGGGTTTCGTGCATCATTTCATTGATATGCCGTATATTAAGCATAATTGGAAGATAATTAATCATATATCGCTGACTCCTAATATATTGATGTTTTCATTTTATACTGTATGGTATTATTTGTAAAGTAGAAAAATCTTAACAGAACATATGCATATTGTTGCTTGATGTGTAAAAAATATTACAAAAAGGGGGATAATATGAAAGCTTTTGTAGATAAAAAAGGCTGCATCAGTTGTGGCTTGTGCATTTCTATCTGTCCGGGAGTGTTCGCTTTTGACAATGACAGAAAAGCCCGGGCAGACCCTTGCGATGTGCCCGAAGGTAGTGTTAAAAGTGTTGTTTTGGCGCAGAAAGCCTGTCCGGCTTCTGTGATAGATATTGAATACTAAAAAATGCGGTCTCAAAAGACCGCATTTTTAGTTATGACAAAAAGAAAAAGCACCGATTTCTCGGTGCTTCTGGCTGGGGTACTAGGATTCGAACCTAGGGAATGTTGGAGTCAGAGTCCAATGCCTTACCGCTTGGCGATACCCCATCGCTTAGTGCTCAATTATAATACCACAGCTGCAACATAATGTCAACACTTTTTTTGAAAAATTTTCAAAATTATTTTTTGAACACATCATCCCATTCTTTTTCTTTGAATCCAACCAGAACAAAATTATCACCGATGGCGATAGGTCTTTTCACCAGCATACCGTCAGTTGCCAGCAGGTGCAGTTTTTCTTCATCGGTCATATGTGGCAGTTTGTCCTTAAGTTCCATAGATTTATACAGCTGGCCACTGGTATTGAAAAATCTTTTCATTTCCAGCCCACTTTTTTCTTTCCATTCTTTCAGTTCTTCATAAGATGGATTTTCCAGCTTTATATCTCTGTAATCATAGTTTACGCCCAGGTTTTCCAGATAGGCCAGGGCTTTTTTGCAGGTGCCACATTTAGGATAACAAACAACTTTCATTTTCATAAACCTCCGTCTTTTTTGATAATAGTATCACATAGGGCTGATGTGGTCAAATATAATAAGATAAATGTAAAATTATGGTTGAGAAATCTCAGGTTTACTGTATAATATTCAGTAGAGAATATATTTCTGTGAGGTCATTATGAAAAAGATTTTTGTTATAGGTTCAACTGTTGTTGATATGATTATTAATGTTGACCATCTGCCAACAACAAAGGCAGATATACATATTTCCAGTCAGACAGCATCTATGGGTGGCTGTGCATACAATGTGTCTGATACTATCAGAAATTTCGGCACACCTAATGTTCTGTTTTCACCTGTAGGCAGTGGAATCTATGGCGATTTTGTACGCAACGGTTTGCGCAAAAAAGGCCTTATCAGTCCTATTCCACCGGTGGATATGGATAATGGCTGTTGCTACTGTTTTGTTGAAGAAAGCGGCGAAAGAACATTTGTTTCTTATCACGGTGCAGAATATCTTATTCAGTCACAGTGGCTGGAAGAAATTGATGTAGAAGATGTACATAGCGTATATATCTGCGGCCTGGAAATTGAAGAAACAACAGGTGAAAATATAGTAAAATGGCTGGAAAAACACCCACAATTACCAGTTTTCTTCGCACCTGGCCCACGTATTATGAGAATAGAGCCAGCTCTGTTAAACAGACTTTATAAACTCAATCCGATAATGCATCTCAATGATGACGAAATCAAAGAATATTTCGCCACAGAAGATGTTGAATCAGCAATGTACAAAATGTATGACCTGACACAGAATACTGTTATTGTAACTCTGGGCTCAAAAGGTGCCGCCTGGTATGATGGTGTTGCCGTACAGAATGTTCCTGCTGTTAAAGTTGAAACTGTTGTTGATACAATCGGCGCAGGTGACAGCCATGTAGGCGCAGTTATGGCAGGACTTTACAATGGTAAAACTATGACACAGGCTATCACAGATGCCAACAAGGTTGCAGCGGCAGTGGTAGGTGTAAAAGGTGCATTGCTCACACAGGAAGAATTTGATGCTGTGATGGCATAGCATTTGATTTATCTATAAAACAGCTATGGAGTACCATGGCTGTTTTTTTTGTTGACATCAATAAAAATCAGTGGTATATTTTAATTAAGTAAATACTTAATTAAAGGAGGGCTTATGGATATTTCGTTGATTTTCAAATGTCTGGCGGACGAAAACAGATTCAGAATCATACAGCTGCTTTCGCAGAGAAAATACTGCGTTCGTGCCCTTTCTAAAGAACTGGGAATTTCAGAACCTGCTGTTTCGCAGCATATCCGCCTGCTTAAAAGTGCAGGCCTGCTGGAAATAGGGGATAAAAACGGATACCATATACATTATGCGGTAAATAAAAATCATTTAATGTTGTTGTCTGAAGAAATAAAGCTGCTGGCAGATTCAGTACGGGAAAATAGAGTCTGCGGTGGTAACTGCAAAGGAGAAACAAAATGAAAAAAGGAATTTTAACTGACCTTTTTGCCACTTTTGCAAAAATCGGTCTGTTTACATTTGGGGGCGGCTATGCAATGATAGCCCTTATTGAAAATGAATGTGTAGAGAAAAAAGGCTGGATTACCACCGATGACATGTCTACAGTTACAGCTATTGCTGAATCCACTCCTGGCCCTATTGCCATCAACTGCGCTACTTTTACAGGTTATATGCAGGCTGGTTTCGCAGGTGCTGTAAGTGCCACACTGGGGATGATCACACCATCTTTTCTTATTATTTATCTGATTTCAATGTTTTTTGACAACTTCCTTGAAATCACATTTATAGCATCTGCGTTCAAAGGTATTAAAGTGGCTGTAGGCATACTGATTTTCCAGGCGGCGGTCACTATGATTAAAAAGATGAAAAAGAAACTGCGTCCACGTCTGTTTATGATCACAGCTTTCGTTGCTATGATGCTGATAAATATTTTTTCTCTTAAATTTTCTACTATATGGCTGCTTGTTATTGCCGCTGTGGCAAATGTAATGATTTATACAATCACCAGCATGAAAAAGGAGGCCAAATAAATGATTTATCTTGATTTGCTTATAGGTTTTCTGAAAGTTGGCTGTTTTGCCTTTGGCGGTGCCTATGGTGCCATTCCGCTTATCAGGGATGTGGTTATGTCTTACGGGTGGCTTTCTGATGAAATGTTTACATATATGGTAGCAGTAAGCGAAAGCACTCCTGGTCCTATAATGGTAAACCTTGCCACATATATCGGCAGCCAGCAGGCGGGCTTTCTGGGTGCGGTTTTGGCAACACTGGGTGTTGTACTGCCATCCTTTATCATAATTATTGTGCTGACAGCACTGCTGAAAACCTTTCTTAAAAATCCATATGTCCAGGCAGTTATCCACGGTATCAAACCTTGTATCATCGGTATTGTGCTGGCCACTGGTGTATATATGATGCTTAAAAACTGCCTGCTTAAAAACGGCGTTTTTTCACCGGATATTATAACAATTACTATCACAGCCGCACTTTTTGTGGTATCATATGTTTATAAGAAAACGAAGAAGAAACAGCTGTCACCGATAATGCTGATTGTTATTTCTGCAGTAATGGGTGTTATAGCTTACGGAGTGTAAAATGGACGACAGATTTATAGGCGGGTATACCCCGGAATGGTATAATGGTATAATCAGGAACAGACAGCTGATATACGAGTACAACAACACCCAGGTAACAGAAATCAGAAGAAGATATGAAATACTGAAAGAGCTTCTGGGTGAATGTCACGAAGACATTATTATCGAACCACCTTTCCGCTGTGACGAAGGTCCAAACCTGTTCATAGGCAAACACTTTTATGCAAATTACAACCTTACAGTTCTGGACTATGACAAAATCACCATTGGCAATAATGTTATGTTCGGACCAAATGTTACTCTCAGCAGTGCCACCCACAATGTGGACTGGCGCATACGCAACAAAGATAATGGCATGGATATTGAGGGTGCACCTATTGTAATAGAAGACAATGTGTGGCTTGGTGCCAATGTTGTGGTTATGCCGGGAGTGACCATCGGCAGGCACAGTGTTGTGGCTGCAGGCAGTGTGGTCACAAAGGATGTGCCGCCAGACACAATTGTTGCAGGTGTACCTGCAAAAGTGGTGAAAAAACTGGATTCAGAAAAGTAAATTTATACCTTAAAGGACGCTTTTACAGCGTCCTTTTTCTTTTTTTTAAGGAGTTTTCGGGCCTATTTTGTCGCCTCAAAAAAGCAGTTTTTATTGAAAAATTTACCATTATATACACGGTGAAAATTCAATATTTGAGTTGCATTTCTGCTGTAATTGATGTATAATAGTAGCAAAAGTGGGAAATTGTAGGTAAAAGTGGTAAAATGTGGGTAATTTCTCGGAATTTCTGATGAAAGGTGGTTGGTTTTGATATGTTAATGGGCAGATTTGAATACTCTCTTGACGCTAAAAGCAGAACCAATTTTCCGCCAAAATTCAGAAATGAAATGGGCGATACACTTTACGTTACAAAGTGGTTTGACAAATGTCTTGTAGTGTATGGCCAGGAACAGTGGGACAAGCTGGATTCCAAATTTGACGATATGCCTACAGTACAGTCCAAGGAACTTCTGCGTATACTCTACGGTAACGTTGCAGAGGTAAATCCGGACAAGCAGGGCAGAATTCTTCTTCCACAGTACCTTAAAGACCACGCAAATATCACAAAGGATATTGTTATCATAGGCGCCAGAACATATGCAGAAATCTGGGATAAAGAAGCCTATATTGAAAACGAAAAAGCAAACGATTTTGCTTCTATTGAACAGAAGCTGATAGATATGGAGTTTTAAAAAATGAGCGAATTCAGTCACAAGCCTATAATGCTTATGCAGTGTATAGAAGGCCTTGACATTAAACCAAATGGAATATATGTTGACGGCACTTGTGGCGGTGCAGGTCATTCGAAAGAAATTGCCAAGCGCATTCAGGATGGTATGCTTTACGGCCTTGACCAGGACCCTGATGCCGTTGCAGTAGCTACAGAAAGACTGGCAGGTCTGCCAGCCAAAGTACTTCACACCAACTTCCGCAATGCAAAATATGCACTTGCCAAAGAAGGTGTGGAAAAAATTGATGGTGTACTGCTTGACCTTGGTGTTTCCAGTTATCAGCTGGACAATGCAGAAAGAGGTTTTTCCTACAATGCTGATGCTTATCTTGATATGAGAATGAGCAAGGAAGGCCCATCTGCCGCAGATCTTGTAAACACACTTCCTCTTCAGGAACTTACAGATATATTGAGAAATTACGGCGAAGAAAAATTTGCCTATCAGATAGCAAAGAAGATTGTAGCGTACAGAGAAAATGAAGAAATCACTACAACCAAACAGCTGTCTGAAATTGTAAACAGTGCTTATCCTTCTGCTGAAAGAAGAAAAAGCAAAAACCCATCCCGCAAAACATTCCAGGCGCTGCGCATAGCAGTAAATGACGAATTGGGCGCTTTGCAGGATGCACTGGAAGATCTGTTTGAAATGCTGAATGTGGGTGGCAGAATGTGCATTATCACATTCCATTCACTTGAAGACAGAATGGTAAAACAGTATTTCAAAAATCTGGCAGTCAAATGTACCTGCCCTAAAGAACTGCCTGTATGTATTTGCGGTGGCAAAGCAAAAGCAAAGATTATCACAAACAAACCGCTGGTAGCAGACGAAGCTGAACAGGAAGAAAACCGCCGCAGTCGCTCTGCAAAACTGCGAATTATTGAAAAACTGGAATATTAAGGGAATATTAAAATAAATTAAGGGGAAAAACGGCTATGGATAGAATGAATGTTGCATATGACCTTTCTTTCTATGAACAGGAACAGGAAAGACATATAGCCAGAAAAGAGAAAAAAGAAAGCGTTATTATAAAAGCTCAGACAAAATTCTCTCTGGGCAGAAAAATAGCTAATATACTCAGCGTTGCTGTTATGATTACACTTATCGTAGCTGTTATCGCTACCAATGCTGCAGTTACAACAGCCAGCACACAGATCGCCGATATGCAGGATGAAATAATCCGGTTGGAAAGTGAAAAAGCTTATCTGGAATTTACGCTGGAAAGCCGTATGACACTGGACCAGATCGAAAATTATGCCCAGACACAGTTGGGTATGGTAAAGATGGACTCTGCACAGAAAAAATATGTAGAGCTGGAAACTGAAAATAAAATCGTGGTGAACCAGTCACCAGTGAAAGAAAAACTGGACGAGGCAATACAGCCAATACTGTCATATTTATTGCCTTGAAAAAATAATATTTAGTATAAATTTAGGCGGGGAGTAAGGGATGCATGTCATCTTGGGTGCTTCCGCCTAAAGTTGCTTAATAAAGTTGGAAAGAAATTGAGATTTATATGAGCAAACAGAGAAATCAGACAAGTGTAACCAATAAAATGAAACTGCGCGCAATCTTTCTGTGCTTTTGTGTAGCAGTTTGCTTTTTTATTGTCCGGGCCAATATGTTCCGAATACAGATACTGAATTACGAAGAAAACAAGGCGGAGGCAACTGCCATACAGCTACGTGAAATGGAACTTTCTCCTAACCGCGGCACTATATATGATGCCAATGGAAAAATTCTGGCACAGTCTGCCACAGTGTGGACAATTTCTGTTTCTCCAAAGGAAAGCAAAGAGGAACAGCACCAGCTTATTGCCTCCGGACTTTCTGAAATTCTGGAAGTTGACTATTCTTCCATTATTGAAAAATTGGGCAAAAACAATTATTACCAGCTTATCAAACAGAAAGTTGACAAACCTGTAGCAGACAAGGTGCAGCAGTTCTGCAGTGAAAACAATATCGGCGGTGTAAACATTGCCGCTGACTACAAGCGCTATTATCCATATGGTGAATTTGCCTCTACAATACTGGGGTTCTGCGGCTCTGACAACCAGGGTCTTGCAGGTCTGGAAAGTTACTACAATGAAGAACTGACAGGCGAAAAAGGCCGCATCATAGCAGCTAAAAACGGCTGGGGTCTTGATATGGGCACTGACTACGAAATTATGAACGAAGCCCATGACGGATACAGTCTTAAACTTACCATAGACGAAACAATACAGCATTATCTTGAAAAACATCTGGCTCTCAATGCTGAAAAACACCAGGCTACAGAAGGTGCCGCAGGCATTATTATGAATGTGAAAACAGGTGCTATTCTGGCTATGGCAAACTATCCTGCCTACAATCCTAACGATCCTTACGCTCTGACAAACGAATCCCTGGCAGCACAGATTGCAGCCATGGCTGATGAAGAACAAAGGGTGCAGGCAATGTCCGAAGCCAGACAGAAGCAGTGGAGAAACAAAGCTGTAAACGACCTGTACGAACCTGGTTCTGTTTTCAAAATCATCACAGCGGCTTCTGCCCTTGACAGCGGCAAGGCTTCGCTTGCTTCCGGCTATTATTGCAGAGGTTTCAAAGAAGTGGAAGAACGCATTATGAAATGTTCACAGACAGGTGGTCACGGCGCTGAAAGCTTCTCTCAGGCGCTTATTAACTCCTGTAACCCTGCATTTATCGAAATCGGTGCGGCAATGGGTAAGGATTTGTTTTATGATTACTTCTATTCTTTTGGCCTTGCTGAAAAAACAGGTATCGACCTGCCAGGCGAACAGAAAAGTATCTATTACACCGACGAAACACACACCAATGTTACCCTGGCCAGCTGTTCTTTCGGACAGTCAAATAAACTTACACCTATACAGATGATTACAGCTGTAGCCACAGCGGTAAACGGCGGCAATCTTGTTACACCTCATCTGGTTTCACAGATGCTTGACTCTGACGGTAATGTTGTGAAAGATATGACACCGGAAATACGCCGCCAGGTTATCAGTGAAGACACCAGCCGCACAATACGGAGAATTCTCCAGGAAAACGTTACCAGCGGTAACGGCGGCCACGCTTATATCGCAGGCTACCGAGTAGGCGGCAAATCAGGTACGTCACAGAAACTGGACACACCGCAGGATAACGACTACATTGCATCTTTTGTAGGTGTTGCACCTTGTGATGACCCGGAAATCGCGATTCTCATTCTGTTTGATAACCCTACAGGCCCTGACGGATATTACGGCGGTCCTCTTGCAGGCCCGGTTGTAGGTTCTCTTATGGGGGAGGTTCTGCCTTATCTTGGTGTTGAACCGGTATACAGCGGTTCAGAACAGAGCAAGAAAAATGTAACAGTTTCTTCAATTACCGGTTACGATATTACAGAGGCGGCAGTTAAACTTCAGCGTGCCGGCCTTAAAATAAAAACAGTGGGCACCGGCAAAAAAGTTGTTTCACAGTTCCCTGCATACGGTCAGAAAGTAACTGTGGGCAGCATAGTTGTGGCCTATACTGAACAGGGTGAAAGCACTATGGTTACAGTGCCAAACCTTTTAAACAAATCACCAACAGCCGTAGAAACCACCCTTATCTCCCGGGGTCTTAACATCAAGGAAGAAGGGGCTTATTCCGGCAACAAAAATGTACGCGTTTATAAACAGAGTCCTAATGCCGGTGACAAAGTACCAATGGGTACGGTAATCACCGTAACATACCAGGACCCAACATATGCAGAATAATGGAGGCAATATGAACATTCAGTCAGTTCTGAAGGATGTAAAATATCAGGGAACAGTAAAAGACTTTGACACAGATTTTGTGACAGACGACTCCCGCAAGGTGAGGGCTGGCTGTGTGTTTGTATGCAGTAAAGGCCTGACCTTTGATGGCCACACCTTTGCAGCCAAAGCCCTTGAAATCGGTGCAAAGCTGGTTGTGTGCGAAAGGGATATGGGTCTGGAAGACCAGATTATAGTGGAAAACAGCCGCCAGACCTATTCACTTATGTGCGCCAACCTTTTCGGTAATCCTTCCCTAAAAATGAAGATGATTGGTATCACAGGTACAAATGGCAAAACCACATCGGCTTTCCTTATCAAAGATCTGCTGGAACAGCAGGGCAAAAAAGTGGGCCTTATGGGTACTGTACAGAATATGATTGACCAGCAGATTATTCCTGCCAAATTTACAACTCCACAGCCATACGAACTGCAGGCACTTCTTGCACAGATGTACAAATCCGGCTGTGAGTATGTGGTGATGGAAGTTTCCAGCCAGGCCCTTGTACAGAACCGCCTTTATGGCATCACTTACGATGTGGCTGTATTTACAAATCTTACACAGGATCATCTGGACTATCACAAGACTATGGAGAATTATTTTGATGCAAAATGTATTCTCTTTGAAAACTCCAGAAACATTGTGGTAAATGTTGATGACAGCTATGGTAAAATCGTGGCACAGCGATATAAGGACAAAAATCTCATCACTTTCTCTGCCAAAAATGATGATGCGGATTTCACAGCAAAAAACATCAACTTCACACATAACAGTGTGAAATTCCTTATGGTCGGCAAAGGCAGTATCAACCGTGTGAATTTCCCTATGCCTGGTGAATATTCCGTACACAATGCTATGGGTGCCGCCCTTGCCTGTGTGGCTCTGGATATTGACGAATCCGCCGCCGCAAACGCCCTCAACAATGTTAAAGGCGTTAAAGGCAGATGTGAAATCCTTGTAAAAGAACCATTCACAGTTATATGCGACTACGCCCACACCGGTGATGGTCTGGAAAATGTGCTGTCCAGTCTGCGTCCATTTGTACAGGGCAGATTTATGGTGCTGTTTGGCTGTGCAGGGGAAAGAGACAAGACAAAACGCATAGCGATGGCAGAAGCTGTGGCTAAATATGCTGATTTTGTTGTGCTTACCAGCGATAACCCAAGAAAAGAAGATCCACAAAGTATTATCGACAGCGTAAAAGGCTATTTCGAAGACAAAAACATTCCGTATATTGCAGAGGTTGACAGAAGAAAAGCTATAAATATTGCGCTGGATATGTTACAATATAATGAAACCCTGATTTTGTGCGGAAAAGGTCACGAAGATTACCAGGTGCTTAACGGCATTACAGTATATCTTGACGAGCACGAAATCGTGGCAAAATTTATGGATAAATACAACAAAGGAAAATAATTTATGAATGCAATTTTACTTTCACAGCTTGTAAAAGGCTTTGCTGTGCCAAAAAATGATTGCTATATAAACCATGTTACATCAGACTCCCGCGACGTGGTGGAAAACAGTGTTTTTCTTGCTATCCGCGGTGAAAGGGTAAACGGCGAAAACTACGCCGCTTCCGCTATCGAAAAAGGTGCAAAACTGATTGTGACAGAAAATCACATAGATAACGTCCCTGATGAAATGCAGGCCATCGTGCCAAACGTGCTGGATGCCAGCATCCAGATGGGGGCAAATGTACGCGACACTTTTGACATCGATATCATCGGTGTTACAGGCAGTATGGGTAAAACCACCACAAAAGAGTTTATCTATGCCGCCATTTCACCATTTGCCAAAACAGTAAAAACCCTGGGCAACCGGAACAATGAACTTGGTATGCCTAAAACAATTTACGGCTTTACCCAGGACGACAGATTCGCTGTACTGGAAATGGGTATGGAAGCCCTTGGTGATGTACACAAACTTTCACTTGCTGCCAGACCAAAAGCTGCAGTTATCACCTGCATCGGTATTTCCCATCTTGAAAGACTGAAAACAAGAGACAACATACTGAAAGCCAAGCTGGAAATTGTTGACGGTATGGATGAAACTGGTGTCCTCGTTGCAAACGGTGACGACGAATACCTGTCAAAAGCGATAATTACACACCCTGCAAATGTTTACCGCTATGGCATTGAAAATACACAGGCAGATGTTGTGGCAAAGGATATCGAAGCTGTGGGCTTCACCACCACATTTACAATCTGTGATAAGCTTTATGGCGAAATCAGATGTACAATACCTACAGTAGGCAACCACAATGTAATGAACGCACTTTGCGCTTATACAGTGGTTTCCCGTATGGGCTTTGATGCACACACGGTTGCTGCAAATCTGGCAGGATATACAGTTTCTGGTCAGAGGCAGAAGATGGTACATAAATCAGACATACTGTTTATTGAAGACTGCTACAATGCAGCACCGGATTCTATGAAAGCAGCTGTGGACACTATGAAAATTGTTGCCACAGGCCGCACCATCGCTGTATTCGGCGATATGATGGAACTGGGTGAAGACGAGTTTGCACTTCATCGCGGTGTAGGCGAATATGCAAAAGAAAAAGGCGTTGACTGTATGTGGACATGGGGCGAAAGAGCGGCCCACATCTGCGCAGGCTTCGGTGATGATGCCATCAATTTTGAAACAAAAGACCAGTTAGGTGACTATATTATTGAAAATATCAGACCAGGCGACACCATTGTGTTCAAAGCAAGTCACAGCCGCCGATTTGAAGATATAATCGAAAAAGTATATAACGGATTGGAAAAATAGGGAGCTATTATGATAAGAATATCATTTTTAATTACAGGACTTCTGGCGTTTGCTGTTACAGCAGTCAGCGGATTTGTGCTTATTCCTTGGCTGAGAAAAGTAAAGTTCGGCCAGACAATTAAAGAAATCGGTCCTACATGGCATCAGTCAAAGCAGGGCACACCTACAATGGGCGGCCTTATGTTCTACCTTGGCTCTATTGTTGCTGTATGTGGCGGCCTTACAGTTATTATGAAAGAATTGCAGACAATTGCAGGCATTGTTTATACAAACCAGGTGTTCAGCCTCTGCATCAGTATGCTTACAGCCCTGGGTTTTGGCATAATCGGTTTTGTTGACGACTATATCAAAGTTGTAAAAAAACGCAATCTTGGTCTTATTGCAAGATACAAAGTAGCAGGTCAGATTATTGTTACTGCAGCTTTCCTTTATGGTCAGTACTATATCGGCCATATCAACACACGTATTTCTGTGCCTTTCACAGCCTACTCTTTCGAACTTGGTATGTGGTACTATCCAATAGTATTCCTGGCCATAATATTCATGGTTAATGCTGTTAACCTTACAGACGGTATCGACGGTCTGTGTTCATCTGTTTCATTTGTAGTTGCCCTTGCATTTATGGTTATTTCTGCAGCCTACGGCTACTACACAAATGCACTTTTTGCAGTAGCAATTGCAGGTGGCTGTGCAGGCTTCCTTGTATGGAACTTCTACCCTGCAAAAGTATTTATGGGTGATACAGGCAGTATGTTCCTCGGCGGCGCTGTTGTGGCTATGGCATGGGCAGTAAACCGTCCTGAAATTCTCATTTTTATGGGCCTTATCTACGCCTGCGAAGCACTCAGCGTTGTTATCCAGGTTCTTTATTTCAAAGCCACACACGGCAAACGTATTTTCAAAATGAGCCCTATCCACCATCATTATGAAATGAGCGGCTGGAGCGAAGTTAAAATCGTTACCGTATTTACACTTGTGCAGCTTGTGGCTGCTGTAGCTGCTTATTTTGCATATTAACAATATATAAATATTGAAACGAGGTTCTTATTTTGGCGGATAAAGCAAAAGAAAAATCAAAATTTGATATAAAAAAATGGTTTCGCTTTACCGACAAAGGTGCGAAACTCGATACTCCTATGCTGCTGATTACATTTGTATTGCTGGGTTTTGGCCTTGTAATGCTGTATTCAGCCAGCTATGTTTACGGTATATACCGTTTCAAAGGCGACTCTCTGCACTACATCAGAGACCAGGCGCTCTTTGCTGTAATCGGTGTGGTGGCAATGCTGATAGCCTCTAAAGTTGACTATCATATCTACCGCCGCTACTGCGTAATGCTGATGGGCGTGGTTTATATACTGCTGGTAATTGTGCTGTTTATGCCGGAATACAACGGCTGTCACAGATGGATATACATCAAAAATGTGGGTACATTCCAACCTTCTGAAATTGCAAAGTTTGCTGTAATTCTTCTGTTTGCCAATATGATAGAGAAGAATTACGACAAAATGAAAACCTTTGAATACGGCATAGTGCCATTTGGCATAGTGTTGGCTTCAATAGTTGTGCTTATGTTCTTCCAGCCACATCTTTCCGGTATGATTATCATCTGTATGGTTGGTGCCATTATGATGTTTATCGGTGGCACAGATATAAAATGGTTTTTCCTTGCCTTTGGTGCCCTTGTGGTGGGCATTGTAGCAGTTCTTATCATTTGGCCGGACACTATTCACTACGCATCATCCCGTATCGAAACCTGGCTTCATCCTGAAAATGACCTTTCATCCGCAGGTTATCAGAGTTATATGGGCCGCCTTGCCATAGGCAGTGGTGGGCTCTTCGGTCTCGGTCTGGGCAACTCCAGACAGAAACACCTTCACCTGCCTGAAGGCCAGAACGACTTTATCTTCGCTATCATCTGCGAAGAACTGGGCTTTGTGGGCGGTATGTTTGTAATTGTACTGTTCCTTGCACTTTTTGCACGTGGTATATATATTGCAACAAGAGCAAAAGATAAATTTGGTGCAATGCTGGTTATTGGCATTATTGTACAGATAACTTTGCAGGCGTTCCTCAATATAGCTGTTGCCACAGGCACAATACCGAACACCGGTATTTCCCTGCCATTCTTCTCTGAAGGCGGCACAGCCCTTATGATGATACTTGGTGAAATGGGCATAGTCCTTTCGGTTTCCCGTTATGCAAATATTGACAGAGGTTAAAATATGAAAATTATTATTGCAGCAGGCGGTACAGCAGGCCATATCAACCCTGGCCTTGCAATTGCACAGCACATAAAATCAAAACACCCTGACGCAGAAATTATGTTTGTGGGCAGAAAAGAAGGTATGGAATACGGCCTTGTAACAAAAGCCGGTTACCCTTTCTGTCATATGGAAGTAACAGGTTTCCAGCGCAGACTTACACTCAACAATATTAAAAGAAACTTTATTACAGTAAAAAATCTTCTTTTTGCATCTACAAAAGCCAAAAAGATTATCAACGATTTCAAGCCTGACCTTGTTATTGGTACAGGCGGGTATGTTTCTGGCCCTATAGTGCTTCAGGCGGCAAAGATGGGTATAAAAACAGCAATTCACGAACAGAATGCCTTTGCAGGTGTTACCAATAAACTGCTGTCCAAAAATGTGGACACAGTTTTTGTAGCAACAGAAAAAGCCGCACAGTATATGGCTTTCCCAGAAAAATGCATTGTATGTGGTAACCCTGTAAGAGAAGAAATCCAGGCTGCCGATATGGCCCAAAGTCGCAAGGAACTGGCTGTTGAAGGCAAGACAGTAGTGCTTTCCTTTGGTGGTTCTCTTGGTGCGCGGAAGCTTAACAACGCAATGAAAGTACTTGCAGTACATAACAAAGACAGAAAAGATATCGTACATTATCACGTTGTTGGCAGATACGACGAAGGCGAATTTGTTGCTTTCCTTGAAGAAAACAACATCCCACAGTCAGAAAACCTGCAGGTATTTGAATATCTGTACGATATCCCTAAATATATGGCAGCGGCTGATATACTCATCACCCGTTGCGGTGCCCTTACCATTGCTGAAATAGGCTGTATGGGCAAAGCATCTATTCTTATCCCATCACCAAATGTTGCTGAAAACCATCAGTATCATAACGGCAAGGTGTTGGCAGATATGGGTGCGGCTGTGCTGATTGAAGAAAAAGACCTTACAGATGAGGCTATCATCTCTGCATTTGACAGTATGTACAGCAACACAACCAAAACAAAACAGATGGCACAGCTGGCCAGAGGTGCATATGAAGCTGACTGTCTGGATATCATCTATAAAAATCTTGACTTATAAACAGGAATAAACAATTTTGGCTAAAAACGAAAGACGAAACAGTACACAGAATATGAAAAAGGCGGGCGCATTGCGGCCGTCTAAAGCTGTTTCGGATTCTGCCAAATTCATACAGTACCCTGCAGGCAATGGTGCTGTGCAACAGCCTACACCTGCAGGCCGAAAGACGCTGAAAGTGCGCCCGGAAGAAAACAACCACAGAAAAAGCCGCAAAACCATAAGAAAACAAAGAAACAGGCACATTCTTACAACAGTCATACTGGTTACCATTCTTCTGGCAATATGTCTTTTTATTTCACTCAAAGTGCTTTTTATTGTGCGCCATGTGGAAATGGAAGGCAGCACAAGATATACCCAGGAAGAAATTATTAACTATTGTGCAATTCCTCTTGAAGAAAATATATTCAAGATTGATACGCTGACTCTGGAGGAAAATCTTCCGTTGGAATTCACATATGTGGAGTCTGCTGATGTACAGCGCCGTCTCCCTGATAAAATACTGGTTAAAATAGTGGACAGTGTGCCTACCTATTATCACCAGATTACAGAAGGTGAGCTTTCTACCTATACAATCTATTCCCAGGGATTCAAAAAGATTACATCCCAGGCGGCCGCACCAGACGGACTTATGGGTATTTCTGCAAACCTTGATAACGAGCAGACAAGAACTGCACTTATGTCCATGATCCAAAAGATTAAAACCGCAGGCTACGAAAATGTCAGCTGTATTGCTGTAAAAGACAGCGGGGAAATATCTGTTATCTATGACAACAGGGTTACTGTTCAGCTTGGTACAATGCTTGATATGGATTATAAACTGAAGATGTCGTTCCATATTCTCACCAACGAACTGCTTGAAACAGACAAAGGTGTTATAGATTCAACCCAGGCCGGAAGCGCGGTGTTCCAGCCTGAAAGCTGATGGTAATTTTGTTTATACATCGCAAAAAATGATTGAAATAGCATACAAAATTTGTTATGATATAATAAATATATGTATATAAATTAAAACTTTTTATTTTGCTTTTTAGCATAAATATTCAGGATAAATAAACAGCAATGTGGAGGAATATAAAATGAGCTTTTACTTGGACGAAGAAATGCAGAATACTACCAATATCAAGGTTATTGGTGTTGGCGGCGGCGGTGGCAATGCCGTAAACAGAATGGTTGTTTCAGGCCTTAAAGGCGTTGAATTTATATCAATGAATACAGATGCACAGGCACTTATGGCTTCCAAAGCTACACAGAAAGTGCAGCTGGGTGCAAAACTTACAAAAGGCCGTGGCGCAGGTGCAGACCCAGACATCGGTCAGCGCGCAGCAGAAGAAAGCCGTGACGAAATTGCAGCAGCACTGAAAGGCTGCCAGATGGTATTTATCACAGCCGGTATGGGCGGCGGCACAGGTACAGGTGCAGCACCAATCGTTGCAGAAATTGCAAAGGAACAGGGCATCCTGACAGTTGGTATCGTTACAAAGCCATTTAATTTTGAAGGCAGACTGAAACTGAAAAAGGCACAGGCCGGTATTTCAAACCTGCTGAAAAATGTGGACAGCCTTATCGTTATTCCAAACGAAAGACTCAAATATGCTACAGAAGAAAAAATCACACTTGTAAATGCTTTTGAAATGGCAGACAATGTGCTGAAACAGGGTGTTGAATCAATTTCTGAACTTATCAATGTTCCTGCATTCATCAACCTTGACTTTGCTGACGTTCGTTCAGTTATGAAAGACGCAGGCTATGCACACATGGGTGTTGGCCGTGCAACAGGTCCAAACAAAGCTGAAGAAGCTGCAATGATGGCTATCCAGTCACCACTGCTGGAAACATCTATCGACTCTGCACGCGGTGTTATTATTTCTATCACATCTTCACCAGATATCGGTCTGGACGAAGTTGACCAGGCAGCTACACTTATCACACAGAACGCTGACCCTGATGCAAATATTATCTGGGGTGCTGCTTTTGATACAAATCTTGTTGATGAAATGAAAATCACAGTTATTGCCACAGGCTTTGAAGCCAATGCACAGGAACAGCCTACAGCAAAGCCTGTTGCTGAAACAAAGAAAGAATTGGGCCTTAACAACTGGTTTGATGACAACAACAAAGGCCACATTTCTACAGAAGATGATGATGACTACCTCAACGATGTTATCAGCATTCTGAAAAGAAACAGCGGTAAATAATTGACTATTACTCTGACAGCACCCAAAACTGGCTGCTGTCAGATAACCATATGTCAGAGAATAAAGCCCAAGAGGAAAATATGGAAAATATCTTGTTTAAACAAAGCTTTCGTGGTTTTGACAGAAATCAGGTTCTTGAATACATTGATGACCTGTCAGAGCAGATGACAAAGCAGGCAGAAAATTATACTGAAATACAGAAGGGTCTGGAGGATGAAATCCGTACCCTTACTGACAAGTTGTCTCTTACGGGAGAAAATCTGTCTGTGTCAAAGGAAAAAATCCAGGAACTCACAATCAATGTGGCAGGCCTGAAACACGACAATACAGAGCTGAAAAAACAGATAAATACATATCGCAATATGATTCTGGAACGTGACAGAGAGATTTCCCGGATTAAAATCAACTTTAACCAGCTTTCACAGCAGAAAGACGACCTGGAAAAAGAAAATGCAGACTGGAAATCCAAGCAGGACGAAATCGCTGCCTGTATGGTAGAAGCTTCTGTACGTGCCAAACAGATAATCACACAGGCCAACGAAGAAGCACGGAGAACAAAGGCCGAATTTGATGCCAATGCAGCTGACCTTATGGAAAAGGTTGCAGATGTTAAAGTAGAAATTTCTCAGTTGGAAAAACAGCTGGAAGAATCTTTTGCCAAACTTTCCACAGCTATGGCAAATATGGACAAGGCCAGCAGTGAAATTGAACAGCAGGTAACTGAATACCGCAAGCAGGTGGATACAATTGATAAAATTGCCCCAGTAGCAGTTCTGAATGAAACCAAACCACAGCCTGCACCACAGCAGGCCAGAGTACAGCCAAAGAAAACGCTGACAGACAGTGTTCTTGATACAATATCCAGACTTCTGGAAAAATAAAGGAGATTACGGTTATGACAGTTGAAATCACAAAAGAAAATTTTGAATCAGTTGTTCTCAAAAATGAACTCCCTGTACTTGTTGACTTCTGGGCAACCTGGTGTGGCCCATGTAAAATGATTGGCCCAATCATCGAGGAACTTTCAGATGAACTGGAAGGTAAAGTGGTTTTCGGCAAGCTGAACGTGGATTTACAGCCAGAACTTGCTATGGAATTTCATGTTATGAGTATTCCAACACTTATCCTTTTCAAAAACGGCGAAATTGCCAACAAAAAAATCGGTTTTATGCCAAAAGAAAAACTGGTTGAAATGCTTGGTCTCTGATTTTAATTATCTAAAAAACAAAAGCCATTGGAATTTTCCAATGGCTTTTTATATTTTATTTTACCAGTCTGCGGAATTTTTCGATTTTCACAGTCTTGCCGTTGTTGTCTGTCTCAACGAACACACCACATACATAGCCTTCACCATCTGCGGTTTTAAACTGAACAGGTTTAAGATATTTCTGCTTTTCAATTGCCAGTTCAGTCACTACACCCAGCACAGAGTTGTTGGCACATACAGCCCCTGCGTCTGTAATATATGCTGTGCCCTTTGGCAGTATCTGTTCGTCGTTTGTCTGTACATGGGTATGTGTACCTATTACAGCAGACACCCTGCCATCTGCATAGTTGGCAAAAGCGTATTTTTCAGCTGTGGATTCTGCGTGAAAGTCAACAATAATGTTTTTGCAGCTTATGTCTTTCAGTATTTTATCCAGTTCAAAAAAAGGATTTCTGTGATTGTCAATAAAGGCCACACCCATAAGATTTATAACCCGTAACTGATGCCTGCCCATATCCACCACACTTACACCACAGCCGCCTTCACTGTACAGCAGGTTGGCCGGGCAAAGAATAAACTCGTTTTCGGTGTACAGCTGCATATTGGCCCTGCGCATAGAGTGGTTACCACCGGTTATAACATCAGCACCACAGCCAAAAATATCCTGGGCGTCACGGCTGTTCATACCTGTGCCGCTTTCGTTGGAATTTTCGCCGTTTACAATGCAGACATCGCAGTTATACTCTTTTTTAAGCTGTGGCAGGCTTTTTCTCAGCAGGTTTACACCATTGACACCAACCACATCACCGACAAACAAAATTTTCATAAAAACCTCTTATATATTTTATATACATAATTATATGTAAAAACAGATATAAATGCAATAAAAAAGCGGAGTAAAGATACTCCGCTTTGATTTTTATCAGAATACAACTTCTTTTGTAATAATTGTGCTGCTTTCAGGTGCAAATCCTCTTGCTTTCAGCGCTTCTTCCAACTGTGGATTATCAAGGGCAAATGTGCAGGAAACCTTTTCAATACCCTGTGCCTTTGCATAATTGATAGCAAAATCAATACATTTGTCCAGATCGCCGCCCATCATTGCAATATGCAGGGCAACATTATGCTGGAATCTGCCACCGCAAACAATAAAGCTGCCGCTTTCCTTATCTTCGAATACCTTACCTTCAATTGCAAACTGTTTTGCATTGGCTTCGTTTACATGGTGGAATGTACGGTTGAAAGTAAAGTAGTTGTTGTACTGTTCTTTCAATGGCATAATCAGCTCTACGGCTCTCTGCCAGTTAGCGTGTTTGAAGCCGTGTGGGTTGCCGCCTTCCAGATTTGTCAGGTGCCAGCCTTTGTGTTTCATAACTGTGCGCAGACCAAATACTTCTGCCAGACCGCTGCTGGCCACATTTGTCAGCCCTGTAAACATCGCTACGGATGGGCAGTTGTATTTCTTTGCCAGTTCCATATACATTTCATATATTTTTCTGCCGGCACCCTGACGATGATAGGATGGAATAACGCGCAGTGTTTCCAGCCAGCCGGTACCGTCAGGCAGAACGGTGAATCTGCCGATACCAATCATTTTGTCGCCGTCATATACGCAAACCAGACCGCCGTCCAGACTGTTGAAGTAATGCCAGGCGTCCTGCAGATACACGTAATCACCCATTGTTTCTCTTTCAACAGCGTCACAGGCTTTCAGGTCATCATATGTAGCCAGTTTTACAGTAAATGCCATAATAGTTTCCTCCATAAATACATATTATCACTATACTAATTATAAAATACCTTTTGGTAAAATTCAATTGCAAAGGTCTGTGTATAATGGTAGAATATCTGTGTATATAATTGTTTAAAGGTGATAAAAATGAATAAATTTACTCAGAAATACAAAATAACTCTGGAAGGCAACGACCTGGACGCAAAAGCAATGCAGAAACTGAAAAACGGAGATTTGCTGAAGCTTGCCCGTGTGTCTGACGGGGAAGATACATTTGAAATCACAGTATCCACAGCTGCAGACAAAATGCTGGATATGATGGACTACTGTGACAGTGTAGGTATTGCCCCATTTATAGATGACGGCAGTGTTGTTATTGAAAATGCAACAGTTGACAAAGTTTTTATCAAGCAGGGCAAGAGCCGTGCAAAAGACAGAACTACACTGTTCTTCAATGTTGAATATTCCTATGATGAACTGTTGAAACCTTATACAGGAGAAAGCGGAGTTTTCGGCTTTATTCCTGATGATGACATTGTTCTGGCCGTAGCTTTACACAGCGTTATAGACAGCGGTGCTGATATTGTTATGAATCAGCCATATCTCAATATGTACGATATGGAAAAGGAAATCACACCACAGCTGAAGGCCTGCCTTGCTGATATTGAATTCAAAGAAGATACAAGATACAGATTCTACTGCCGCGTTCTTTTTGATGAAAAATTTGAAAAGTGCAAGGTATCTGCATCTGTTCTGTCTGCAGAGGATGAATTTGAACTGGAACTTTCTGCTCTTGAAAAACAGTCAGCCCTTACATTTGTAAATCATCTGCGTATTTTCAATGGCGAAGCTCCACTGGACTGTGTTATAGAATAAAGGAAAATAAAAATGACTGAAAAATTATTTTATCAGGACAGCTTTATGCAGCAGTTTACTGCAAAGGTTGTTTCCTGCACAGAAGATAAAAAAGGCTGGGCAGTTGTACTTGACAGAACTGCATTTTACCCGGAAGGTGGCGGTCAGCCACGGGATCACGGTATTATTAGCTGGGGTGAAAGCTCTGTAAAGGTTACTGATGTACGTGAAAAAGGTGATGTAATCATCCATTATACAGATGGTGAAATCCCTGCCGATATAAACATCAGCGGTACAATTGACTGGGACAGACGCTTTGACTTTATGCAGCAGCACACAGGCGAACATATGTTCTCCGGTGTGGTTATGAGTCTGTTCGGCTACAGCAATGTGGGATTCCATCTGTCTGAAAGAGAGAATGTGGTGGATTTCGATGGTCCGCTGACCAAAGAAGAAATCAAGATGATAATGGATCGCTGTAACGAATTTGTATGGGCAAATCAACCGGTTTACACGGGTTTCCCGGAAAATGTGAAAGAACTGGAATACCGCAGTAAAAAAGAACTGCAGGGTGATATAAGAATAGTGCGTGCAGGTACTGCTGACATCTGCGCCTGCTGTGGTACTCACACAGCAACCACAGCCCAGGCAGGTCCTATTGTTGCCATTAATTCCCAGGCCTATAAAGGTGGCACACGAATCACAATAGCCTGCGGCAAGCGCGCAGTGGAATATCTCAAAACCAGAAATGATGACTGCTACAACATCAGTCATCAGCTGTCTGTACCAGTGGAAAACATCACCACAGCGGTGACATCACGTCTTGACGAAATCGGCCAGCTTAAATTTGCCCTTGCCAACGCCAAGCGTCAGCTTATGGCAGTATGGGCAGACAATGCACAGCCGGTTGACGGTGTATGTGTTATGGTAAAGGATGACCTGCAGTCAAACGAAATACGGTCCTTTGCCGCACTTCTCGCTCAAAAGTCAGACACAGCAGTTGTTTTGTCACCACAGCCAAACGGCAGCGGTAAAATCTGCATTGTATCCACAGTTTATGATACCAACAGGCTGGGCCGCCATATAAGTGCAACTCTTGGAGGTAAAGGCGGTGGCAAACCTGGTACTTACCAGGGCAACACAGACAAATCTGCGGATGAAGAAACAATTATCAACATTATAAAATCTTTCAGTTGAAAATTATTGCTTGAATAATTCAAAAAACAGCAGTATAATAAGTACAAATAAATACAGGGGAGCTTGTTATGCAGGCTGAGAGGAAGTAATCAAACTTCGACCCTTTAACCTGATACGGGTAATGCCGACGTAGGAAGTCATATACAGATTTTTTACAGGAAGTACCCAAAAGGTTGCTTCCTGTTTTTATTTATACAATTAAAAATGCGGGGGAGTCTGTACCACAGGCTGAGAGGAAGGTGTAACCTTCGACCCTTATACCTGATATGGATAATGCCATCGTAGGAAGCCGAGATACAGTTGATTACACGGAGATATCCATTGGCGGTATCTCCGTGTATTATTTTGGGAAAGAGGTGTTCAGAAAAAGGAACAGTCGGGCAGAGGGGGAGCGCCCTGTGCTTTTCGTAATGCGATGGGAACCTGTGTTTCAGGGTGAGAGGATACTATTGAGTATCGACCGCACAAAGCTTTTACGCTTTGTTAAGTTTATAAATACGAAAAGAGGAAAATCAAATGATCAGAACAAAACAGACTTTAAGAATGACAGTGCTTGCTATGCTTATTGCATTGGGGGTGGTAATATCACCTTTTTTGCGTGTAGAGGGTATGTGCCCTATGGCTCATTTTATCAATATCGTATGCTCTGTCCTTATGGGCCCTTGGTATTCGCTTTTATGTGCCACACTTATAGGTATAATCCGTATGCTTACTATGGGTATTCCGCCTATTGCACTTACAGGTGCGGTATTCGGTGCATTCCTTTCAGGCGTATTTTACCGCCTTTCAAAAGGTAATATCCTTTTTGCCGTTGTGGGTGAAGTGTTCGGTACAGGTATTATTGGTGCAATTGCATCTTATCCGGTAATGTCAATTCTGTGGGGTAAAGAAGGCTTAAGCTGGCTGTTCTATGTACCGTCATTTATCTGTGGCACACTTATCGGCGGCAGTATAGCGCTGGTGTTTCTTAAAAAACTGGCGGCAAATGGAATGCTGAAAAAATTCCAGCAGATGCTGTCTGACAAAGTTTATGAAGATAAAACAAATCTTGTCAGCAACACAGCCTGCATAGCTGCAATCGGTGCCATTCTGTACGTTGTTATCGAAATTCCAACGGGTATATTCAGTCTCACATCCCCTGTATGGCACATCATATCCAGAGGATGCATAGCTGTATCTGTTGTAACAGCGACTGCATACTTTGTAATCAATAAGCTCAAAAAGGAAAAATAAAATGAAAACAGAAATAATAGCCGAAATACGCAAAAAAACAATGGATAAGAATCCTCTTATCCATTGTATCACTAACCCGATATCTATAAATCAATGTGCCAATGGTGTACTTGGGGTAGGGGCGAGACCTATAATGGCAGAACATCCTCTGGAAGTGGCAGAAATAACACAGGCGGCGGATGCATTGGTTTTGAACATAGCCAATATTACAGATGCCCGTATGCAGTCCATAAAAATATCTGCCAAGACAGCCCAGAATAATAATATTCCATTTATTATAGATGCTGTCGGAATATCCGGCTCTCAACTAAGGCGAGATTTTATCAATAGCTTTCTGAAAGAGTTCAGCCCTACAGCCATCAAAGGCAACTATTCTGAAATATATGCTTTATATAATGAGCAATATGTTTCAGCAGGTGTGGATGCAGACAGCGCATTAAAACTTGAGAATATAAATGAAGTAGCAGTTTTGCTGGCACATAAATACAATACAATAATTCTTGCCAGCGGCAAAACAGATATTGTTACTGACGGTAAAACTGTTGTGTATGTAAACAACGGAGTACCACAGCTGGCGCAGATCACAGGCACAGGCTGTTTGCTTGGTATGCTGTGTGGCTGTTATCTGTCTGTTGACCGCAGTATATATTCTATTGTAACAGCCTGCGCTGTTCTCGGTATATGCGGACAACTTTCACGGACAGAAAAAGGCAACGGAACATTCTTTGTAAATCTTATGGATAATCTTTCCACACTGAAAGATGAACAGCTGGAACAATTATTGAAAGTCGAGGTAAAAACCATTGAAGAATTTTGATACAACACTTTATTTTATTACAGACAGTACCGGATTTTCTGAAGAAGAATTTCTCAGCAGGGTAGAGCGGGCACTTAAAGGCGGCGTTACCCTGTTACAGTTAAGAGAAAAAGAAAAAACCACAAGAGAATATATTGCCTTGGCTGAAAAGGTACATAAGCTTACCCAGAAGTACAACATTCCGCTTATAATTGACGACCGCATTGATGTAGCTATGGCTGTGAATGCAGAGGGGGTACATCTTGGGCAGAGCGATATGCCGGTTGACATTGCCCGCAAAATTCTGGGCAAAGACAAAATTATCGGAGCAACAGCCAAAACGGTACCCCAAGCCCTGGAAGCATATGCCAATGGCGCTGATAATCTTGGTGTTGGTGCAATTTACCCTACAACTACAAAGGTTAAAACAGTTCTCACCTCTGTTGATACTCTTAAAGAAATTGTAAAAGCAGTCCCTATACCTGTAAATGCAATTGGCGGCCTTAACAAAAACAATATAGATATATTGGAAAATACAGGCATAGCAGGAGTATGTGTGGTTTCTGCCATTATGAAAGCAGATAATCCTAAAAAAGCTGCAGAAGAAATAAAAGAAAAATTTGCAGCAATTAAATAATGTCAATAAAGCGGCAAACCGGGGGCACCACTTTTTGTCGCTTAATAAAAATAATGCATTGATGAAAGGAGCAAATTATGAAAAAAGCATTATCAATCGCTGGCAGTGACTGCAGCGGAGGCGCTGGTATCCAGGCAGATATCAAAACAATGACTATGAATGGTGTGTATGCTATGAGTGCTGTTACAGCACTTACTGCACAAAATACCCTTGGAGTGTATGCCATTCAGGAGTCCACACCGGAGTTTTTAAAACAGCAGATAGACGCTGTGTTTGAAGATATTGTGCCTGATGCAGTAAAAATCGGTATGGTATCCTCCAGCGAGCTTATCCGGGTTATTGCAGACAGATTAAGATTTTACAACGCACAGAATATTGTTGTGGATCCGGTTATGGTGGCAACAGCAGGCTCAGCACTTATGAAAACTGATGCAATACAGACACTTATAGACAAACTGCTGCCGCTGGCTACTGTTGTCACACCAAATATTCCAGAAGCCCAGGTTCTTTCGGGTATGGAGATATCCAATAAAACAGATATGGAAACAGCGGCAAAATACATCTGTGATAAATATGGTTGTGCGGTACTGCTTAAAGGTGGCCACAGTATCAACGATGCCAACGACCTGCTTTATAATGGTAGGGAAATGGTATGGTTTGAAGGAAAAAGAATAGCCAACCCTAATACCCACGGCACCGGCTGTACACTTTCCAGCGCCATTGCTTCCAATCTGGCAAAAGGCTTTTCTCTTGAAGAATCTATAAAAAGGGCAAAAAACTATATTTCAGATGCTTTGACTGCAATGCTGGATTTAGGCAAAGGCAGTGGACCTATGCAGCATAACTTTGATTTACAAGGGGAGTATGCAAAGGAGGTTATGGAATGAACACAGTAGAAAGACTGCTGGATGCAACAACAGAAATCTGGGAAGAGTATAACAGACATCCTTTTGTTTTGGGAATTCAAAACGGCACTCTGGACAAAGAAAAGTTCCGATATTATATGATACAGGATTATCTGTATCTTGAAGACTATGCCAAAACATTTGCCATAGGTGTTGCAAAAGCAAAAAGTATTAGAATTGCAAATTTGTTTGCAAAGTATATCAATGTAATGAATGGCGAATTGAATATCCATGAAGGATATTTTGCGAAGCTGAATATAACCCAGGAAGAAATTAACTCCATACCACGCGCGCTGGACAATCTTTCTTACACATCATATATGTTGCGTGTGGCCTACGAAGAAGGCGAAGCAGAAATCCTTGCGGCAATACTGTCTTGTGCCTATAGCTATGAATTTATTGCAAAGAATATTGTTAAAAATAATCCGTCCTCGGTTAATGATGAGTTTTACGGTGATTGGGTAAAAGGGTATATTTCAGAAAGTTATTCGGCGGAAAATATTGTCCTGCTGGAAGAGCTGAACAGCCTGACACGGAAATATACAGAATATCAGATACAGCATCTTGTTGACATTTTCCTTGCCTGCTCCCGCTATGAACTTGCTTTCTGGGAAATGGCCTGGAATTTAAACAAATAATTTTATAAAAATAAAGGACAAGGTTTTACACCTTGTCCTTTATCAATATAGATTATTATTTTGATTCTTTCAGTTTTGCAGCTTCTGCCATTTCTTTTTTGAACAGATAGTTATCTACTTTTTCTGTCATTTCTGGTGGAACAACTTTAGCAAATGGGAATACATCTGCGTTGATCATTTCTTCAGCATAATCCTGAACAAATTTTGTTGTTCTTGTCAGAGCCTGTGGATACAGCCAGTCGATAATGTCGTTTCTGTCGTGAATGTAGCCTGCGCCCTGTGTGCCAAAGCGGATAAAGCTTGTTGATGGAACACCATTGTCAGCAAATGGAACACCGTCAGATGAATAGATATCCTGTTTTGTGATAACAGCATAGCCTTTGCGTCTCATAAATGAATCACAGTAGTTCGCAGCTTCTTTGCTTGCCAGAACCAGGGCCTGGTCTGCACCCAGAACAGAACCGCCTACGTCTACATTGATCATATAAACATGGTCTTTCAGCTCGTCTTTGTGTGCTTTAACCCAAGCCTTGGAACCCAGCAGACCCATTTCTTCACTGCCGTACCAGTTGAACTTCAGTGTTCTTCTTGGTGGGTTTGCAACAAAGTGACGGAGAATTTCCATATTGATTACACTGCCAGCGCCGTTGTCGTAAACACCTGTAGAGAATTCAACAGAGTCAAAGTGTGCACCGAAAGATACGATTTCATCTGCTTTGTCTGTGCCAGGAACTGTTGTGCATACGTTGTGGCTTGTTCTTGTTACAAACTGACCTTTAACTGTCAGTCTAACTTTGCTTGCACCTTCTTTTACCATTTCAAAAGCATCTTTGATTCTGATGCTTGCTGCTGGCAGATTGCCGAATGCACGCAGAGTATCTCTTGTGGAACGCTGCAGCAGGTCACTGTTTTCGTCTGTATCCAGCATTGTGCCGGTCATGGAGATAAAGCCAACAGCGCCGGATTTCAGAATTTTTCTGAACAGGTCCAGTCTAACGATGCCGTTTACCAGGATAATTTTGCCTTTGGAGTTGGCCATATCAACATCTGTCATGTTTTCAGCATAGTAGAATGGTGCTTCGATGCCTTCTGCAGGTGTATCTTCGCTGAATCTGTATGCTCTTACAACATATTTTTTGTTGTAAGGTTCCAGAACTTCAAGTTCAGCCACTTCCTGTACATAGTCTTCAATTTCGAATGGTTCAATGTCAGCTTTAATGCCCATTGCTTCAACTTCAGCCTTCAGCATTTCTGCGGCTTTCAGTTCTTCGGCACTGCCGCCAACACGAACAAAACCAATTTTTTTAAGTAATTCAAACTGTCTACTCATAGTAAAGTCCTCTCTTTTGTAAGTTTTTACAATTTACTTGGTATTATATCACATATTTTGTAGTTTGTCACATATTTGTCAATTGTTACTATTTTGACATATTTTAAATAAAATAAAGTATTTTCTGAAAATACATTAGTTTTTGTAGGGAGAACACTTGTATGTGGAAAAATTAATAAATTAATTTGATATTTTTTTAACTTTTAGTAATTTTATCTGATTTGCAAAAAAAATTAGAATGTGTTAAATTAGTTCCATCAAACAAATCCTTTGTGAAAAACGCAACAAAACATTATAACCATACCAAGAATTTTTGTTACTATTATTCAAAAGGTACGTACAAGTATATTTTATATAAGGAGAGACAAAGATGAAAAAATTACTTGCATTAACACTTAGCTTAGTAATGGCTTTCTCACTGGTAGCTTGCGGCGGCGGCAATGGCGGCGGCAAAGAAAATACAGAACTCCTTCCAGTAGAGCCAGAAACTATCAAAATTCTTGCTCAGTCAAACAGAGAAGCAGAAGTTAACATTCTGCGTGACCAGCTCGGTAAAGCCGGCTTTATTATCGAAGTAGATATGCAGCCTGACTATGCTTCAGTATCTGCAGCTCGTGACAAAGGCGACTACGACATCTGTATTTCAGGTTGGTCAACAGGTACAGGTAACCTTGACTATGCTGTTCGTGGTATTCTTCACTCAACAGGTGACTACAACTACTCACCAGTTATCGACGAAGAAGTTGACAGACTTATTGACCTGGGCGCTTCCCAGACACAGCAGCAGGCTGTTCAGACATACCTCGATCTGGAAACACGTATCATTGACGAAATGGCATACATGATTCCTATCTACTCACCAAAATCAGTTGTTGCTTACAACAAAAACGTTGTTGACGTAAATAGCCTTAAAGTTTACAAATCTTCCGGTCCACTGTGGTGGGAATACAGATACAATGATGAATCCCTCAACGCTACAAGACCTCTGGTATTCACACAGAACAATGCTATAATGTCCACACTTGACCCAGTTCAGGGTAATGACGCTTCCATGGGTTCTGCTTCTTCAGTTAACTATGTTAAACTGGTTGCTCTGGATGTTGACGATAGCTTCAGACTTGAAGGTACAGCATCACACGCATTCTCTATCGCAGAAGGCAACAGCGAATTCTACTTCCTGCTCCGTGACGATATTTTCTTCGGCACAAACGATGCAAATGGTAATGTTATCAACACAGGCGTTAGAGCCGGTGGTGAAGACGTAGTTTACTCCCTCGAAAGAGCTTCCAACAAAGACTCTGTTCCATCCCATAAAACATTTACACTCCACAACCACCTTGCAAAAATCGAAGTTCTGACAGACCTTGACGAACTGTCTGCTAAACTCGACTCTGACACAGGTGCAACAGTTCTGGAAACTCTCCAGAATGGTATCAGCAACAAAATCGAAGCTCTCGTAGCTAAAGATGATGATGTTGATAACGCAGCTGGTAAATACCAGGTTGTTAAAATCACAACAACAGAACCATTCCCACAGGTTCTCAACTTCCTCTGCCACTCATCTGCAGGTATCGTATGTAAAGAACAGGTTGAAAAATACAACGCTAAATACATGAAAGACGGTAAATTCGACCTCGCTAACTTCGATATTTCCAAAGACGTTGCTTACGGCGACTTCGCAGCATTCAAAAATGGCGACACAGGCATGCTCTGGTGCTCAGGTCCACTGGTTATGAACAAAGTTGACGACTACGGCGCAACATTCGTTAAAAACCCAGGCTTTAAAGCTGGCCAGGAAGATACAGCAGCTATCGAAACATACTACCTCAAATTTATCATGGACCCTGCAGCAGCAGCATCCGCATTCCGCGCAGGTGAAATCGACGTTCTGTCCTCTGTAGACGCTAACATGGTTGCTACACTCCAGGCTGACGATAACTTTGAAGTTCGTATTAAAGACGCTAACTCCACATACTACTGCTACGTTAATATGAGAGAAGGCAGCAAATTCCAGAACGTTGACCTTAGAAAAGCTGTTCTCTACTCCATCAATCAGCAGGACTTCGTAGACTACAAAGACGGTATGGTAAACAAAGTTTACTCTGTAGTTGACACATTCCTCCACGGCGGCGAAGACGGTCCAAGAGTTCTTGAACAGGATCTCGTTAAAGCTAACCAGCACCTCTACAACTATCAGCAGTCACTGAAAAAATAATCTGTAGAGTATAAATTCTATAACAAAAGGCCACCTGCGGGGTGGCCTTTTTTATGCAGTACTGTTATAATATACATATATTTAAAATCTTGGAGAAAATGTATGCGTACATCGAAAGTCATAGTCATGCCTTACCACAAGGAATGGCAGACTGATTTTGAAAAAATTAAAAAAGAGCTTGAAAATGCTATAGGGGATATGGTTATTGCCATTGAACATGTAGGCAGCACCTCTGTGCAGGGGATGTCTGCAAAACCCTGCATTGATATTGATGTTGTAATAAAAGATTATTCAGTTTTTGATATTATTGTCGGTAAACTGGCAGATATCGGATATATACACGAAGGAGATTTGGGCATAAAAGACAGAGAGGCATTTAAATATACGGATAAACCCCATCTGCAGAGCCATCATCTGTATGTGTGCCCGCAATATTCCGCTGAATTGCACCGCCACATCACTTTCAGGGATTATCTGTGCACACATCCCGAAGCTGTAAATGAGTACAGCAAAGTAAAAGAAAAAGCAGCACAGCTTTTTCCAGACGATATTGATAGTTATATAGAATTTAAATCTCCCTGCATAGCAAAGCTTTATAAACTATGCGGACTGGAATAAAAAATCCGACCTGATTATACAGGTCGGATTTTATGTTTATTCTTCTGTTTTACACTCTTTCAGTATGTTCAATACATCATTCATAACCTGTAAAGGTGCTTTGTTCTGTGGAATAGCAGCAGAAATAAATGGTTTGTTTGTGGAGTTTATTCCTATTTTATACGGACATTCTTTAAGGAATTTCATTATATCAATTTCTCCGAATTTGTCACCATAGAAAATGATATTTTCTTTTCTTTGAACAATTTCTGTGATACCCAATGATGCAGCCAGCACACGCAGCAGGGAAATATCAATCAGTCCCATTACGCTGTCCGGTACATCGCCATAGCGGTCTACCAGTTCATCTATAAGGTCGTCCACGTCATCAGCTGTTTCCAATGAAGCAATTCTTTTATAGGCTTCGATTCTGTTTACAGTTGAAGAAATAAAACTGTCTGGAATAAATGCATCAACCGAAATGTCAATCACACAGTCACTCTTTTCGGTTTTTATCTTTTCACCACGTTCCACAGCAATGGCCTGATTCAGCAGTTTGATGTACAAATCATAGCCGATGGACATCATAAAACCAGACTGTGTTTTGCCAAGGATACTGCCGGCACCGCGAATCTGTAAATCTCGCATAGCAATTTTGAACCCGGAACCGAAAGATGTGAATTCTTTTATGGCATTCAGTCTCTTTACTGCAATTTCGTTGAGTACTTTGTCTTTTCTGAAAGTAAAATATGCATAAGCCTTACGGGTAGAACGTCCTACGCGGCCCCTTATCTGGTACAGCTGTGCCAGGCCCATATAGTCGGCATCTTCTATTACCAGGGTGTTGGCGTTGGAAACGTCAATACCTGTTTCAATAATTGTAGTACATACAAGTATATCTATTTCGCTATTCATCAGCTGTTGCCATACAGCAGACAGACTGGCTTCGTCCATTTTTCCGTGGGCGACACCAATTCTTGCTTCAGGCGCCATTTTCTGCACACGTTGTACACACAGGTCAATGGTTTCCACACGGTTATGGAGATAGTA
>JAFZGF010000015.1 GCA_017555565.1 Oscillospiraceae bacterium | reverse complement strand
TTTATATATACAAAAAATACAGAAATCATTTGACCTCTGTATTTTTTGGAGCAGGTGATGGGAATCACCGCTCTTGCCAAAGGCAAGCGCTGACTGGCTTTCGCTGTCGCTCAAGCTCTCGCCGGCTACAAACAGTCCACCGGACTGTTTGTTTAACGCCGCGACCCTCTCGGGTTCGATTCCCATTATACACACAAAAAGAAAACCGATACCCATACGGGTATCGGTTTTCTTTGGAGCAGGTGATGGGAATCGAACCCACACGACCAGCTTGGAAGGCTGGAGTTCTACCACTAAACTACACCTGCACACATTTCTGCTACCATCAAGTAGCAGAAATAATTATATACTTTTATACCCTGTTTGTCAACAGAAAAATGTATTACTGCCAATTTACAGCAATATTTTCGCCATCGGCATATGCGTGTACAGATGAGACGTTCATCTGTTCCACAATTACCTGTGCGATTCTGTCTTCCACTTCTTTTCTGATAACACGGCGGATATCACGGGCGCCGAATTTGCCACCCTGGGCCTTTGTTACAATAAGTTTAAGCAGTTCTTTATCCCAGGTAAACGCAATACCTTTCTGCTGCATTGGTTTTACATATTCAGACAGCATAAGGTCGGCGATATCTGTAAGTGTTTCTTCGCCCAGCGGGTCGAAGACCACGATTTCGTCAACACGGGCAAGGAATTCCGGACGGAGGAAGCTGTTGAGGGCACGCATTGTTTTTTCACGGGACATATCAGCAATGGTCTGACCAAAGCCTGTGTGACCTACCTTGTCACCGCTGCCCGCATTGGATGTCATAGCAATAACTGTATTTTCAAAATTTACAGTTCTGCCCTGGGCATCATTGATTTTGCCTTCGTCGAGAATCTGCAGAAGGATATTCATAACATCTGGGTGTGCTTTTTCGATTTCGTCGAACAGCACTACAGAATATGGTTTTCTGCGCACTTTTTCTGTCAGCTGGCCTGCTTCGTCATAGCCTACATAGCCTGGAGGAGAGCCAACCAGACGGGAAACTGCGTGTTTTTCCATAAATTCTGACATATCAAAGCGGATAAGCGGGTCAACTGTGTCGAACAGCTGGCTGGCAAGCTGTTTTACCAGCTCGGTTTTACCAACACCTGTAGGACCTACAAACAGGAAGCTGGCCGGTCTGTTGCGACCGGAAATGCCTGCACGGTTTCTTTTTATGGCCTTTGCAACCAGTGAAACAGCTTCGTCCTGGCCTTTGATGTGTTCTTTCAGTTTTGCTTCAAGGTTTGCCACCTTGTTGAATTCGCTTTCTTTTACCTTAACAGCGCTGATACCTGTCCACAGCTGGATAACCTTTGCGATATCGTCCAGTTCAACAGCGATGTCTGAAACTTTTTCGCGGAGAGTTTTTTCATCTTCTTCCACACTAAAAAGTTTTGCGCGCACATTTGCAATTTTTTCGTAGTCAGGTGCTGTTTCACCCTGGAGAGTTTCCAGTGTGGCGTTGAGTGTATCCAGTTCTTCTTTCTTTGACAGCCAGTCGCTGATTTCTGTATGACGCAGGTTACAGCAGGCGCAGGCTTCGTCCAGCAAGTCAATGGCCTTGTCTGGCAGGAAGCGGTCTGTGATATATTTTTCACTCATACGTACTGTCAGGTCTACAATGTTCTGTGGTACCAGCACGTGATGATATTCTTCATAGTACTGTTTTACACCAGTGATAATATCAATTGTGTCGCTGATGGAAGGTTCTTCCACTTTAACAGGCTGGAAGCGACGTTCAAGGGCGGCATCTTTTTCAATAAATTTGCGGTATTCATTGAAAGTTGTTGCACCAATAACCTGGATTTCGCCACGGGAAAGGGCAGGTTTGAGAATGTTGCCTGCATTCATAGAGCCTTCAGAGTCACCTGCACCAGTGATGGTATGAATTTCGTCAATAAACAGAATGATATTGCCGCTTTCCTTTACTTCGCCGATAAGGCTTTTTACCCTTGCTTCAAACTGACCGCGGAACTGTGTACCAGCCACAAGGTTGGTCATATTCACAAGGTAAATTTCTTTGTTTTTCAGTTTCTGTGGAACTTCGCCACGGCTGATTTTAAGAGCAATACCTTCTGCAATTGCAGTTTTACCTACACCTGCTTCACCGATGAGGCAAGGGTTGTTTTTCTGACGGCGGCAGAGAATCTGGATGGTTCTGTAGATTTCATCATTTCTGCCTATAATGTTGTCTATCTTACCGTCTGCAGCTTTTCTTGTAAGGTTTTCGCAGTACTGTTCAAGGAATTTGCGCTTGTTCTTTTTCTTTTTATCCTTTTTGTCACCTCTGGAATCATCGTTGCCAAATGGAATTGTTGGTGAACCTCCCTGCTCGAAATCTTCGTCATCGTCGAAATCGCCGCCTGGCATACCCATACCGCCGAAGCCGCCGAACATTTTGCCGAAGTCAAATGAACCGTCTTCACCCATATTATCCTGCATAAAGCTGTCCATCTGTTCTTCCATAGCTTTCAGGGCTTCATCATCAATGCCCATCTGCTTCATCATATCGTCAACCGGCTTTATACCAAGTTCTTTTGCACAGGTCAGGCAGTAGCCTTTGCTTTTGCTCTGGCCGCCTTCGTTTGATTGAATGTATATCATTGCGGGGCGTTTTTTGCATCTTTCACAAAGCATTTAAAATCATCTCCTCGTAATATTTATGGTAAAAAGGGATTTACTATACCGGTAAATGCCAGAATCTGACTGCCGGCAAGAACCTGGCTGTTAAACTGTGCCAGGCCATCCCCCGTTATAATCACTATTATACTGAATAAAAATGATGATAATATGATATTTATCCCGCCTATTGCAATTCCTGCAATGCCACCTGCCAGTTTGTTGGCAGTGCCCAGAAGCGGAACTTTATTGACTGTCTTGAATATTTTTGCCAGTGTACCACACACCAGTCTGATAGCTATAAAGCATACTATAAACAGCACTACACCAATGCAGGCCACTATGATAGGTGCTATAAATTCATCTACAAGAAAAACAGCAGATTCCATTGTAGGTGTGAGAATAGCAGAAAGGCTGTCTGCAGTTTTTTCCAGAATATTGTTTACAAATTCCTGAGGCCATCTGCCGATAATCTGGGAAAGGGCTGTTTCTATATCTATGTTCCGGGCAGTCTGTTCAAGATAGCTGTATGAACGTGTTATAAGGCTGTTTCTCAACAGCTTGTCAAAGATAAGCTGTGAATAATTTGAAGCTACATACAGGCCGCCGAAAAGGCTGCCAAGACTACCGATAAGACGGATAATCGCCGTAAAAAAGCCATCAATATATGCGCGTACTACGCTGATTACAAGCACAATAACAAGAGCTATATCTATTATTGTTGATGGATTATTCAATTGCTATCACCTGCTTTTTGTTTTTTCCACTTTTGATACAGAAGTGGAGCTGATTAAAAGTGTGCCGTTGTAGCCAACCAACTGTTTGGACAGGGCACCTGTATTAACTGTATTCAGCAATGTTGCTGAATAATCGTATTCGTAAAGATTTTCTTCGCCCAAAGCATATACCCTGGAGGAAGAAATTGACACATCCTTGATTTTTTCAGGAATTGTGACAGTGAACTTTTCTTCAAACTCATTGGAGAGAAGTGTTAGAGTTGAAGACTGCTGCCGGCTAAACCCACCGTGGGCAACAGCTATATATGCACCCTTGCAGCAAACGGCTGACAGATTGTCAGATCCCATACTGTAAGCGGCCAGTTGTACATTATTTTCCACATCCCACAGAACAACGCGGTTTGTATAAGCTATAAGCAGACGGGAATCGGACAAAAACTCCATATGAAGCGGATAATTCTGGCCAATGATGGAATAAAGTTCTCCGCCGCTGGTTACATCTATAATATATATTTCGCTGGTGAGAATACCCTCGTCTGTGCGCACTGTGTTGACAGCCATTGTTTTTCCGCTGTCAGAAATAGTGGTGTAAATAGGAAAACCTGTTGCACAGTACCATACAAATCGCTGTTTCATATTGTAGTTGAAAACAGTTACTTCGCCATTATAACTGGCAGAGCGGGTAGTGACTGCTATTCTGTTGGAATCTGATATCTCTGCGTGGATAATAGGGTTTTCCATTTCCTGCTGGAACAGAATATTATGCCCGTTGACCACTTTAAGATCGGTGCCCTCCTGGTCGTACAGAACAGCCCTTTGGGAAGCTGTATCCATAGCAGGTTTATGCAGGGAATGGCTGTATGTGAAAATATTTTTGGCTGTAGGAGAATAAACAGACAGGTTGTCCCGGTCAAGCACAGCCATAGATGTGCCCATTCCGTCAGCCTGAAGAACATTGGAAAAATCCCCTTCTACCGGAAAACCGCCACCAATCTGGAGAACTGCCATACCGCTGGAGATAAAATCGCCAAAATATGCCAGAGATGCACCGTACACACCTGTAAAATACAGCATTACAGCAGTGATTACAACAATCATCAGGCCACGCAGGTTTTTGCGCTTTGTATTCTGTTTTCTGTTTCGTCTGGCCAGTTCTTTGCGACTGATTCGTTTTTCGCTCATTTAATAAATTCACCTTGTGGATATTTTACTTTAAATCATAATAGACATCTGTCAGAAAAAGGCCTTGAGGCGGTGCAGTAGGACCTGCAACATCGCGATTTTCTGCAGATATTATTTCTTTTACCTTTTCAGGCCGCCACAGACCTTTGCCAACATTTACAAGGGTTCCCACCATAATGCGCACCATATTGTAAAGGTAACCGTCTGCAGATACTTTGAAAACCACCATATCGCCATCTCTGTGGACAGATGCGCTGTGAACACTGCGGACACAGTCGGTGATTTTTGATTTTGCAGCCATAAAGGAACGGAAATCCTGCCTGCCCACATAATACTGTGCGGCTTCGTTCATTTTTTCAACATCAAGCTGTGATGGCACGCGCCAATAGTATTGATGGCTGAAAGGGTCGTCAATATGGCTGTTTTTAATGTAATATGTGTATTCCTTGCCCTGACAGTCATATCTTGCGTGGAAACCATCGTGCACCTGCTGTGCACTAAGCACGCGAATATCTGCAGGCAGGTTGGCATTGAGTGCCAGCGGGAGACGTGGAATATTCAGCTGTTTTTCAGTTTCAAAACTTAAATAATAGCATTTTGCGTGAACGCCGCTGTCTGTGCGGGAACACCCCTTTATTTCAGTTGGGTGTCCCAGGATTTTCAACAAAGCATCCTGAAACACACCGAAAACCGTAGGCACATCGTCCTGAATCTGAAATCCGTGGTAGTTTGTGCCGTCATAGGCTATTTTAACCAATATAGTCATTAAATCACCCGTGTAAAGAACATTCTTGTGGAAAGAATAATCACAAAACATACACAGCACAGAACTGCGCTTCTGATATCGTCTCCAGTGATTTTAAGCTGTTTCAGTCTTGTTCTGCCTTCACCGCCGTGGTAGCAGCGACATTCCATAGCTGTAGCAAGTTCTTCTGCGCGACGCAGGGATGAAATAAACAGCGGAATGAGAATAGGCACAAGGGCTTTGATTCTGTCAGCAAATGAACCGGAGTCAAGCATAGCGCCGCGGGATTTCTGGGCGTTCATAATCTTGTCGGTTTCTTCGATAAGTGTAGGAATAAAGCGCAGTGCGATTGTCATCATCATAGCCATTTCGTGTACTGGGAAATGGATTTTGTTCAGCGGTTTCATCAGTGATTCCAGACCATCAGTAAGCATAATAGGGCTGGTGGTGTATGTCAGCAGGGATGTGCCGCAGATAAGGAAGATAATTCTGCACACCATAACAATGATGAAAAGGATGGCTTCTTTATAGATTTTCACAAAACCAAGGTTAATAAGTGGGTCTCCCGGACCTTTGATGAAGAAAAGGTTAAGGAAAACAGTAAAGAAAATCAGCGGGATAAGAGGCTTGATGCTCTTTTGCAGCATTTTGAGAGGAATTCCGCTGAGTTTGAAAACAGACAGTGTAAACACAGCTGAGAGGAAAAGGCCTACAAAGTTGGTGCTCATAAACAGCACAACTACAAAGGCAACTGTAAGAACAATTTTCAGACGTGGGTCCAGCTTGTGCACAGGGCTGTTGCCAGGAAAATGCTGACCTATTGTAATGTCTTTAAGCATTTTTTGCCGCCTCCTTTGCCTGTTTGTATTTAAGCAGTTGTTTTACTGCGTATGGGATGGTGTAAACATCTGTGCCGATATCCACACCCATTTCTTTGAGTTTAAGGAAGACTTTTGTGATGTCCGGAATACCCAGTCCCATACGGGAAAGGTTTTCTGCATCAGCAAAAACTTCTTCTGTTGTGGCATAGTTGTAAACTGTGCCAGCTTCCATAACCAGAACTTTGTCTGCATAGTTTGCAATGTCTTCCATAGAATGGGAAACAAGGATAACTGTGCAACCTGTAGTCTGCTGATAGTTTTTAACCTGGGAGAGAATAAGTTCTCTGCCTTCAGGGTCAAGGCCGGCACAAGGTTCGTCAAGAACAAGCACTCTTGGCATCATAGCGATGATGCCTGCAATGGCGATTCTTCTTTTCTGACCGCCTGAAAGGTCAAATGGTGAACCTGCCAGCATTTCGTCTGTGATACCACAGAACTGTGCGGCCATTTTTACGCGGTTGTCGATTTCTTCTTCAGGCAGGCCCATATTTTTAGGACCAAAAGCAATATCCTTGTAACAGGTTTCTTCAAACAGCTGATATTCAGGATACTGGAATACCATACCAACGCTGAAACGCACCTGGCGGATATCCTTCCATTCTGTCCAGATATCTTTACCGTCGAGAAGGATTCTGCCTTCCTGTGGTTTGGTAAGACCGTTAAAATGGCTGATAAGTGTGGATTTACCACAGCCCGTATGACCTATAACACCTACAAAAGTGCCTTCTTCAATTTCAAGATTGATATTGTCCAAAGCTTTTACAGCATTTGGCATATCAGGATTATATGTGTAGGAAAGATTTTCTACTTTTAAAACAGACATTTCTATTCCTCCAAAAACTTATAAAGCTGTGCGGCACATTCATCAATTGTGATTGTGTCTGTTGGCAGGCTGTAACCGTATGCATTGAGTTGGTGCATAAGGTCACTGGTCTGCGGTACGTCAAGCGCAAGGCTTTTTACCCATTCTACCTGGGAGAAAATTTCTCTTGGTGTACCGATTTTTTCGATATTGCCCTTTGACATAACAACAATTCTGTCTGCCTGGGCAGCTTCGTCCATATAGTGTGTGATAAGCACAACTGTGATGCCAAACTCACGGTTCAGCTGTTTGATTGTTTTGATAACCTTTGCACGGCCGTTAGGGTCCAGCATAGCTGTAGGTTCGTCAAGAACGATACAGTCAGGGCGCATAGCAATGATACCTGCAATTGCAACACGCTGCTTCTGACCGCCGGAAAGGTTGTGTGGTGCTCTATCCTTATATTTGAGAATGCCCGCAGCTTCCATTGCTTCGTCAATGCGCACACGGATTTCTTCTGTTGGCACACCCATATTTTCAAGGGCAAATGCAACATCTTCTTCAACTACTGTGGCAACAATCTGGTTATCCGGATTCTGGAATACCATACCAACTTTCTGGCGTATATCCAGCAGTTTTTCTTCGTCCTTTGTGTTTATGTCTTCAACCCACACATCGCCTTTTTCAGGCACGAGGATAGCGTTGAAGTGTTTGGCCAGTGTGGACTTGCCACAGCCGTTTGACCCGAGAACACAAAGAAACTCGCCTTTTTTTACTTCAAGACTGAGACCTTTCAGTGCCCAGTCGTTTTCTTCAGAATAACGGAACCACAGGTTGTCTACCGTAATCATATTACTCATTATTCGTGACCTTCTTTTTTCCAGAATGCTGTGCTGCCGCAAGGTAAAGCCATACCTGTGGACTGCACTGTAAGGCCGATTTCCTGGGCGGAAACTGTGCCTTTGTATTTATCTCTCATCATAACATCCAGCATATATTCCATAACTGATGGTGATACGCCAGTTGTATAACTGTTTACTGCAACGAAAAGTGGATCGTCGGACAGAATCTGGCTGCAGAGATCCAGCAGTTGGAAAATATTGTCTTCCAGTTTCCACACTTCGCCGTTAGGACCACGGCCATAGCTTGGTGGGTCCATAATAATGCCGTCATATTTGTTGCCGCGACGAATTTCGCGCTGTACAAATTTGATACAGTCATCTACAATCCAGCGGATTGGTTTGTCCCCAAGGCCGGACAGCTGCTGGTTTTCCCTGCCCCAAGCAACAACGCCTTTGGAAGCATCAACGTGGCAAACCTTTGCACCTGCCGCTGCGCATGCAAGTGTTGCACCTCCTGTGTAGCCGAAGAGGTTGAGGATGTTCAGTTCTCTGTTTTCTTTGGCAATCATTTTTGCGTATTCATCCCAGTTTGTAGCCTGTTCTGGGAAAATACCTGTGTGTTTGAAGCCTGTAGGAGTTACCTTGAATGTCATATTGTCATATTTGATATTCCATTCTGCAGGGAATTTTTTGCGGTATTCCCATTCGCCGCCACCTTTTGAAGAGCGGTGGTATACAGCATGGGCTTTTTCCCACATTGGGCTTTTCTTTTCAAATTTCCATACTATCTGTGGATCTGGGCGAACAAGTATAACGCCGCCCCAGCTTTCAAGACGATAGCCGTCTGTTGCATCCAGCAGTTTGTAGTCCTGCCATTTATTCTGTGCTCTCATTTTCTATTCCTTTATAACGATAAAATATATGTGATAGTTTTATTAAAATTCTTCAAGTGACTGCTGTTCAACTGTGTTTACATCATTTGGGTTTTTCATACCCAGATGTTTATATGCCAGGTTGGTTACTACCCTGCCGCGTGGTGTGCGGGAAAGGAAGCCAAGCTGCATAAGATACGGTTCGCATACATCTTCCAGTGTGATAGCTTCTTCACCGATGGCTGCGGCCAGAGTTTCAAGACCTACCGGACCGCCGGAATACATGTTTATAATTGCTCTCATAAGGGTACGGTCCAGATTGTCCAGCCCAAGAGAGTCTATTTCCATTCTTTCAAGTGAAGCCATTGCAATATCGTAATCAATAACGCCATTGCCTTTGATCTGCGCAAAGTCACGTACGCGGCGCAGAAGTCTGTTGGCTACACGAGGTGTGCCTCTGGAACATTTTGCCAGGGCAATTGCACCGTCGTGGGTACAGTCGATACCCAGAATGCCCGCAGAACGCATGATGATTTTTGCCAGTTCTTCGTGGCTGTACATTTCCAGTTTCAGCTGAACGCCAAAGCGGTCACGCAGTGGAGAAGAAATCTGGCCTGCTCTTGTAGTCGCACCGATAAGTGTGAACTGTGGCAGATTGATTCTGATAGACTGGGCTGACGGACCTTTACCGATAATGATATCAAGGGCAAAGTCTTCAAGGGCAGGGTAAAGAACTTCTTCAACCTGTCTTGACATACGGTGGATTTCGTCAATAAACAGCACGTCGCCGTCTTCCAGATTGGTCAGCAGTGCTGCCAGGTCGCCCGGTTTTTCAATGGCAGGGCCGCTGGTGATACGGATATTTACACCCATTTCGTTGGCAATAACACCTGCAAGTGTGGTTTTACCAAGGCCAGGAGGGCCGTACAGCAATGTGTGGTCAAGTGCCTCGCCACGCATTTTTGCCGCCTGGAGATATATTTCAAGATTGTCTTTCAGCTTTTCCTGACCGATATACTCGCTTAAAGATTTCGGCCTTAAAGAGTTTTCGTTGTCGCCATCTTCTCTGATAGCAGAGGTGGACACAAGTCTTTCTGTATCCTGAAAACCGATATTGTTCATTAAATCTTACCTCCTGCCAAAAGTTTGAGTGCCTGTTTGATAAGAGACTGCACATCCTGCTCTGCATCCAGTTTGGAAACCGCCAGTGCCGCCTGGCTCTGATTGTAACCAAGAGCAATAAGTGCACTGATTGCCTGGCTTACAGAACCGGTGGATACTGCTGTGCGCTGTACATCAGCCATAGTAACACCACCGGCCACGTCGTCGTTGGAGAATTTGCCTTTCAGTTCCAGCACAATTCTCTGTGCCACCTTTGGACCTACACCATTTGCAGCTGTGAATGATTTATAATCGCCTGTAGTAACTGCCAGGGCGATTTTCTGTGGAGAAAGCACAGACAGAATAGCCAGGCCTGCTTTTGGACCTACGCCTGAAACAGAAATAAGTGTCTTGAATGCTTTCTGTTCTGCTTTATCGGCAAAGCCGTATAAATCAAGAGCATCTTCCTTTACTGAAAGATAAGTGTAAAGGGTGCATTTTTCACCCACAGCTGGCAGAACGCCCTGAACTGTGGAAGGAACTGCAAGGGAGAAACCAACCCCCTGCACATCTATAACTACATTGTCCAGAGACTTTTCCAGCAATGTACCTGTAAGGCAGTAAATCATAATGTTTTTCCTATCTGTGTAAATAATTTTGACCTGAATGAGTATGCGTGGCATATTGCAACGGCCAGGGCGTCGGCGGTATCGTCGGGTTTAGGTACTTTTTCAAGGCGGAGAATTCGCTTGGTCATATCCTGCACCTGAGTTTTGATAGCTTTGCCATAGCCGGTAACAGACTGTTTAATCTGCAAAGGTGTATATTCGTAAACAGGGATGCCGTTCATTGATGCCGCAAGAAGTATAACACCTCTTGCCTGCGCTACCTGGATAACGGTTTTCTGGTTGGTGGTAAAAAACAGCTTTTCTATGGAAAGAGCATCCGGCTTTGTGCGCTTGATAATATCATCAACGCTCTGATAAACTTCCTTCAGCCTTTCCTGGAAATCGGTGTGTGCCTGTGTGGTTACTGCGCCGTATTCCACCGGAAAAAACTTGTTTTTTTCATAGTCCAGAATACCGTAACCCACAATGGCATAGCCAGGGTCAATACCCAAAACTCGCATCAGAACACACCTCCCCTATTATAGATATAATTTAACTAATTAATTATATCACAATAATAATGCAAATGCAAAATATATTATAATATTTATTGTTATAATAGCAGACAAATATTAACATTTCATATACTTGACATCTTAAATTATTAACAAAGTTTAAATATTGACCATATCTATCATTTGCACAATAAATTACAAGAAAATTCTGCATTTTATACGAAAATATCTTGATATTATGACAAAATAGTAGTATTATAAAGTGTAAAACTTTTTAGAAACAATTAATTTTAAATATAAACGGAGGTAACATGAGAAGAGAAGATTTAAGAAATATCGCAATCATCGCCCACGTTGACCACGGTAAAACAACTCTGGTAGACGGCATGCTGAAACAGTCTGGCACATTCAGAGAAAACCAGGTGGTTAATGACAGAGTTATGGACAGCGGCGACATCGAAAGAGAACGCGGCATCACAATTCTGGCTAAAAACGCATCTTTCCGCTACAACGATGTAAAAGTTAACATTGTTGACACTCCGGGCCACGCTGACTTCGGTGGCGAAGTTGAACGCGTACTGAAAATGGTAGACGGCGTACTGCTGCTGGTTGACGCTGCAGAAGGTCCAATGCCACAGACACGTTTTGTTCTGGAAAAAGCTCTGGCACAGAACCTTTCAATCGTTATTGTTGTAAATAAAATCGACCGTCCAGACGCAAGAATTAAAGAAATCATTGACGAAATCCTGCTTCTGCTTATGGACCTTGGTGCTACAGACGAACAGCTGGATAGCCCAATGCTGTTCTGCTCTGGCCGTGAAGGTATTGCAAACTATTCACCAGAAGTAAGAGGCACAGACTTCAAACCAATTTTCGACACAATTCTTGACTATATTCCAGGCCCAGAAGTTGCACCTGAAGAATCTTTCGCAATGCTGGTTTCCAACGTTGACTACAACTCTTTCGTTGGCCGTACAGCAATCGGCAGAATCGAAAAAGGCAGCGTAAAAGTTGGCCAGGAAGTTGTAGTATGTGACTGGCACGACGAAACAGTTCGCCGCCGCGGTAAAATCACAGCTATCTATGCATTTGAAGGTACAAACAGAGCTACAGTTGATACAGCAACAAGCGGTGATATTGTAATCGTATCCGGTCTGGAAGACGTAACAATCGGCAACACAATCTGTTCACCAGACTGTGTAGAACCACTGCCATTCGTTGCTATCGACGAACCAACAGTTGAAATGACATTTGCTGTTAACGACTCACCTTTCGCTGGTAAAGAAGGTAAATTCGTAACAAGCCGCCAGATCCGTGAAAGACTGCAGAAAGAACTGCTGAAAGACGTTGCTCTGAAAGTGGAAGATTCTACAAGCAGCGAAAGCTTTAAAGTAATGGGCCGTGGTGAAATGCACCTGTCTATCCTTATCGAAAATATGAGAAGAGAAGGTTACGAATTCCAGGTTTCACCTCCAAGAGTTCTGCTCAAAGAAGAAGATGGTGTAAAAACAGAACCATTTGAACACGTAGTTATCGACGTACCAACAGAATTCCAGGGCAGCGTTATTGAAAAACTGTCCAGCCGCAAAGCTGAACTGATCAATATGGCACCACAGGGCGAAAACCGTATGAGAATCGAAATGAAGATTCCATCCCGTGGTCTGTTCGGTTACAGAAGTGAATTCCTTACTGATACAAAAGGTACTGGCGTTATGAACACAATTTTCGACGGCTACAGACCTTATGTAGGCGAACTGCCAACAAGAAACACAGGTTCCCTGGTTGCATTTGAAACCGGTACAGCTATTACTTACGGTCTGTACAATGCTCAGGAACGTGGCGTGCTGTTTATCGATGCAGGCGTACCTGTATATGCAGGTATGGTTGTAGGTTACAGCCCTAAAGGCGAAGACCTGACAGTTAACGTATGTAAGACAAAACATCTTACAAACACACGTGCATCCGGTTCTGACGACGCTCTCCGTCTCATTCCACCAAAGAAAATGAGCCTGGAAGAATGTCTGGAATTCCTTGCTCCAGATGAACTGGTAGAAGTTACACCAAAAACTCTGAGAATCAGAAAAGCAATTCTCGACCATTCAGAACGTGCAAGACTGATTTCCCGTGCTAAAAAAGGTAAATAATCAGAAATAATAAAAGCGACACTGAAAAGTGTCGCTTTTTTGTTTGTATTTTTTGAGAGGTGGACAAATTGGAATTTTCTTAACTATTAGTTCAATCGCTTTTTGTTATATATTTCTTCAAACAGTGCGGATATAAAGATTACTGCAAGAGCCACAATCCACAGGGTGTATATTTTCTGTATAGCCCGGTTTTTATCTATATGGCCAAGCCGTGCATATGTAGCTGTGTAGTCTGATGTGGCGTTGGCATAGCATAAGTTGAATATGCGTATAAAACTAAAAACGAAATTTACCCAATTTGGTTTCAATGTGCCTTTTCTGAAAAGTGCATCAACACCCAACAGTTTACTCGCTGCCCACATCAGGAATATACATATCAATACCCCGCCTATCATTAAAGCAAGGTCGTATTTGAATCTGACGCCGTTTTTCCGCTGATATATATGGACGTAGACAAATGGCACAAACATACACATAATAAGCAGATATTCAATTACATAATAAATTATTTTCTTGACTTTACTGTTCATAGTGACCTCTTTATAATCTGTTCATCATCATTCCAGGCAGAAATTTCAAATTTTCTTTATTATATTATAACAAGTAATTGTAAAAACTTCTATCAAGGTTCGCTCGTTATCAATAGTCAGACAAATTCAAATTTTCCTGATAAATCTGTGTTTATCGCCTTGTTCCATCTTCATTGAATGTTTTCTTAAGTGCATTTTCTGTTATAAAAATCGGAATAAACAATATGATAAGCTGTATCATCACCGCCACAAGGCTGACTACTCCTATGATATTTTCATTACTATTATAAAACGGCAGATGGGATAAAATAGTTATTATAAGGGTTGTCAATCCGATTTTCCACCATATTCTGCCACAGTAGCTGTGTGCAAACTTCCAGGTGTCCATATTCTGCATTGAACGTGCCGTTCTGTATCCAAGCAGGCTGTTTATTTCTTTTGGATGGTGCTTTGTCATTATCGCCCCGCCTATAAACATAGTTATGGGCACCAGCAAATCACATATAAATATAAATCACCAAAACCACATATTGTGTCTCCCGTGTAAAATTAAATCATCTTTGATTTATTATATCAAAAAGCGTTATCACACACAACACAGCCAAAACAGTTTTATTTATAATACAAATTTACAGATTCTTAACTATTATTCACAATTTATCCATATAATTCTCATTTTTATTTCATATTCATACTGTATACTGAAAACATAATAAAACAAATCCACAGAATCATATAATTATTAGCCATCTAAAATGATTCGTTCACTATATAACTCCTAAGTATAGAACGGGAAAAGGTGCATCTTCGGGTGCACCTTTTCTTTTTTCTGAATCAGAAATATCAAACTGACTAATGGCTGTCTGCATACAAAACAAAAAGGTGGTCACAAGACCACCTTTATTTTGCATTATTATTTTGCGTAATCCACTGCACGGCTTTCTCTGATTACATTTACTTTGATCTGGCCTGGATAATCCAGTTCATTTTCAATTTTGGCAACAATGTCACGAGCCAGGATAACTATCTGGTCATCGTTTACTGCCTCCGGTTTAACCATGATTCTTACTTCACGGCCAGCCTGTACAGCATAGCTGTTTTCAACGCCTGCAAAGCTGTTGGAAATTTCTTCCAGTTTTTCAAGACGTTTGATGTAGTTTTCCAGATTTTCTCTTCTTGCACCTGGGCGTGCTGCGCTGATAGCGTCTGCTGCCATTACGATAAATGCAAGTGGAGTCTGTGGTTCAACATCGTTGTGATGTGCCTGGATAGCATGGATAACAGCGTTGGATTCTTTGTATTTTTTAGCCACTTCAACACCAATGGATACATGTGTACCTTCGTATTCGTGGTCAAGACCTTTACCGATATCGTGGAGAAGACCTGCACGTTTTGCCTGTGCAACGTCCATACCCAGTTCGCCTGCAATAAGACCGGACAGGTAGCTAACTTCCAGAGAGTGTTTAAGAACATTCTGACCGTAGCTTGTGCGGTATTTCAGACGGCCGATAAGTTTAACCAGTTCTGGGTGCAGACCGTGAATGCCTGCTTCCATAACAGCTCTTTCGCCTTCTTTTTTGATTGTCAGTTCAACATCTTTTCTTGCTTTTTCCACTGTTTCTTCAATTCTTGCAGGGTGGATACGGCCATCGGAAATAAGTTTTTCCAGTGTCTGTCTTGCCACTTCTCTGCGAACAGGGTCAAAGCTGGAGATTGTGATTGCTTCAGGTGTGTCATCGATGATAAGGTCTACACCTGTTGCAGTTTCAAGAGCACGGATATTTCTACCTTCGCGGCCGATAATTCTGCCTTTCATTTCATCGCTTGGCAGCGGTACCACGCTAACCACAGCGTCTGCAGAATGATCTACTGCGCAACGTGCAATTGTCTGAGTCAGCAGATTTCTGGCCAGTTCTTCACTGTCTTCTTTAAGCTGATCTTCATAAGCTGTGATTTTAACAGCTTTTTCGTGTGTCAACTGTTCGTCCAGTTTCTGGAGAATGAGAGCTTTTGCAGCGTCCTGTGACAGACCGGAAATAGTTTCCAGTTTTTCCAGCTGGCGCTGTTTCATCTGTTCAATTTCATCCAGACGGGCAGATACCAGCAGTTCTTTCTGCTTGAGGTCTGCTTCTTTCTTTTCAAGAGCTTCAGTTTTCTTATCCAGATTTTCTTCTTTCTGGTTAAGTCTTCTTTCCTGACGGCTGATTTCGCCACGGCGTTCTTTCAGCTCTTTTTCGCCTTCGGCCTTCATTTTATATATTTCATCTTTGGCTTCCAGCAATGTTTCTTTTCTTTTCTGTTCAGCTGACTTAATAGCGTCATTGATTATTCTTACTGCTTCTTCTTCCGCACTGCCGATTTTTGCTTCGGCTTCTTTGCGTCTATGAGATACACCCATGTTGAAGGATACAACCCCAACAATGGCTGATACAATGAGCACTACCAAGACAACAATCCATAATGGTAATGTCATGCTGTGCTACTCCTTCATTAAAATGAATTTTCGTTTTTTAATATAAATATAATTAAATTTTGTATATGTTATATGATAATGGTACTTATTATATATCTAAAAAATTTAAAAATTATTATTCCACTCTATATTTTAATTCCCCGAAGACAAAATGTCAAGGACTATAACTCCATATTCACTTGATAATTAAATAACAAATTGTATTTTGTGTATTGACATATGTAGTTTTAAGTGGTAATATGAACACATAGCGTTGATGCGGACAAGTTTTGTAAGCCGGATTTTTCAGAGAGCCTTTGGTCGCTGCGAAAAGGTAGATTCACTTATAAAATACCACCGTTGAGCTGGCATGGTGAACCGTGCCCGGGCAAGACCGTTATATCTTACAAGAGTGGCAGAATTTCTGCAATTCGGGTGGAACCGTGGGGAAGTATTACACACCTCATCCCGTTTGGGATGGAGGTGCCTTTTTTATTTTATGGCACTGATATTCCAAAATCTGTAAATAAAAGTAACTTAAAGAAACAGAAAGGGAAAATTATGATTAAAGTTACATTGAAAGACGGCTCTGTTAAAGAGTTTGAAAACGCACTCAGCCTTGCTGAAATCGCAAAATCCATCAGCCCAAAACTTCTTGAAAAAGCTACAGTAGCTAAAGTTGACGGCGAATTGAAAGATCTGAGAGACATCGTTGATGCAGACTGCGAAGTTGAAATTCTTTCTTTTGAAGACAAAGAAGGCAAAAAAGCATTCTGGCATACAGCCAGCCACGTTATGGCGCAGGCTATCCTGAAGTTTATCCCAGACGCAAAACTGACAATCGGACCTGCTATCGACAATGGTTTCTACTATGACATCGATACAGACGTTGTTATCGGCGAAGAACTGATTGCAAAAATTGAAGAAGAAATGCTGGCTATCGCTAAAGCAGGCAGCGAACTGAAACGCTACAACCTGCCTAAAGAAGAAGCTCTGGCAAAATTCCCAGGCAACGAATACAAACAGGAACTTATCAACGAACTGCCAGAAGGCGAAGAAATCTCCTTCTACGAACAGGATGGTTTTGTTGACCTGTGCGCAGGCCCACATCTTATGAACCTGAAACCAATCGGTGCAGTTAAAATTATGTCTGTTGCAGGTGCTTACTGGAGAGGCAACAGCGAAAACAAAATGCTGACACGTGTTTACGGTATTGCATTCCCTAAAAAGAAAGACCTTGATGAATACCTGAACAGACTTGAAGAAGCTAAAAAACGTGACCATAGAAAACTTGGTAAAGAACTGAGACTGTTTGAAATGGCTGACGAAGGCCCAGGCTTCCCATTCTTCCTGCCAAACGGTATGATCGTTTACAACACACTGATGGATTACTGGAGAGAACTGCATAAACGCGAAGGTTACGTAGAAATCTCCACACCTATTATTCTGAACCGTGCCCTTTGGGAACAGTCCGGTCACTGGGATCACTACAAAGAAAACATGTACTTCACAAAGATTGATGAAGGCGACTATGCAGTTAAACCTATGAACTGCCCAGGCGGTATGCTGGTTTATAAAATGGAACCACATTCATACCGTGACCTGCCAATGCGTGTTGGTGAAATCGGTCTGGTACACAGACACGAACTTTCCGGCGCTCTCAACGGTCTGATGCGTGTAAGATGTTTCCATCAGGACGATGCTCATATCTTTATGACACAGGAACAGATCCGTGATGAAATCAAAGGCGTTGTAAGACTGTTTGACGAAGTTTATGCTAAATTCGGTCTGTCCTACCATGCAGAACTGTCCACAAGACCTGAAAACTCAATGGGTTCAGACGAAGACTGGGAAATCGCAACAGAAGGTCTGCGCGGCGCTCTGGAAGAAATTGGTCTGCCTTACATCATCAATGAAGGTGATGGCGCATTCTACGGTCCAAAGATTGACTTCCATCTGAACGATGCTATCGGCAGAACATGGCAGTGTGGTACAATCCAGCTGGATATGCAGATGCCAGAAAGATTCGAACTTGAATACGTTGGCGCTGACGGCGAAAAGCACCGCCCAGTTATGATTCACCGTGTTGCTTACGGCTCTATCGAAAGATTTATCGGTATCCTGATTGAACACTTTGCAGGCGCATTCCCAACATGGCTTGCTCCTGTACAGGCAGTTATCATTCCAGTTTCCGAAGCACATAAAGAATACGCTTACGAAGTTCAGAAACAGCTTGACGCTGCAGGCGTACGTGTTAAAGTTGACGACAGAAACGAAAAAATGGGTTATCGTATCCGCGAAAACCAGCTGCAGAAAGTTCCTTACATGCTGGTTGTTGGTGACAAAGAAATCGATAACGGCGCAGTAGCAGTTCGTGCAAGAAAAGAAAACCTGGAAGGCCCAATGCCAGTTGCAGAATTTATCGACTACATCGTAAACGAAATCAAAGAACGCAGACTGTAATATTTACATTCCGCTTTCAGACATAAGCAATAAATTACTCCCCTGTGAAAGCAGGGGAGTTTTTATATGGCTGTAATTATATATTTTTTATCATTCGGTAAAATTCACCTTCACCTGAAGGTGTTACCATAGTGTATTTTTCACCAATAATTTTAAAGCCTGCTTTTGTATAGCATCTGATAGCACGGTTATTCCAGCAACGCACCTGCAAGCCAAGGGGTTTTGACGGGTTTATATCTTCAGCAATTTCTGCACAGATATTCAGCATCTGTGTGCCATATCCCCTGCCGCATTTATCGGGGGCTACTGCTATTCCTACAGAAAATTTATTCTGCCTTTCTATAAGGTTTATATAGCCTACAAACGCATCCCCGTCATAAAAAGCATAGTAATTATACTGATTATCCGGATTATAAATTCCCTTTTGTTCCTTTTTCTGTTTATCCTGTGGAGGAAGATTGTATATGGCATATTCCCCATCATATTTCCAACAGGATACTATAGTTTTTTCATCATCTGTAAGACAGTTGTGATAATTCAGCATAATTGTTCTCCATATCATTTTTAATTATTATATACCCAAAACCTATAATCCAGCAAACAAAAAGCAGTATCCCAGGATACTGCTTTTGCATTTTAGTTATTTTCTTCTGTTGTTTCTTCTGAAAGTTCTGTGTTTTCAAAAGGAATTACAAGTTCCATATCCTCTGTGCTGATTTCTGTTACAATTTCTTCAGAAATTTCTTCTGCAATTTCTTCCGGCTTGTAATCGTCAGACATAAGGTATTCAAATCGTTTGCCGTTTATTTTTTCTTTTTCCATAAGTTCTTTGGCAACAATATGGAGTTTGTCTTCATGTGTGCGGAGAATATCCATACATCTCTGGTAGCCTTCGTCTACAAAACGACGAACTTCGGCATCGATGTCGTTGGCAACAGCTTCAGAATGGCCTCTGCCCTGAGTGTAGTCACGGCCAAGGAATGTCTGTTCTGGAGCGCCGCCGTAAACAACATTGCCCAGTTTTTCAGAAAAGCCATAGCGTGTAACCATAGCTTTTGCGATAGATGTAACTCTTTCCAAGTCATTTGATGCACCTGTGGAAATGTCATCAAGGATAAGCTGTTCTGCACAGCGTCCACCCAGAAGAGTAACGATTTCTTCGCGCATTTCTGTTTTTGTTTTGTAGTTGGAATCCTGCTCTGGCAGAGAAAGTGTATAACCGCCTGCCATACCGCGAGGAATGATGGAAATTTCCTGCACAGGGTCAGCTGTTGGGCAGAAATAGTGTGCGATTGCGTGGCCTGCTTCGTGGTAGGAAACAAGGCGTTTTTCCTTTGGAGTAACAACGCGGGATTTCTTTTCAGGGCCTGCGATTACTTTGATGGTAGCATCTTCAATTTCAGCCTGTGTAATGGCTTTTTTACCTTTTTTGGCAGCCATAAGAGCAGCTTCGTTAACCAGATTTTCCAGGTCTGCGCCTGTAAAACCTGGTGTGGACCGAGCGATTTTTTTCATATCAATGTCCGGACCAATTGGTTTGCCACGGAAATGAACAGCAAGCACTTCTTCACGTCCTTTGATATCAGGCACACCAACATAAATCTGTCTGTCAAAACGACCTGCACGCAACAGAGCTTTATCCAGAATGTCTGCGCGGTTTGTAGCAGCCATTACGATAACACCTTCGTTTGCGCCAAAACCGTCCATTTCAACCAGCAACTGGTTGAGTGTCTGTTCCCTTTCGTCCTGACCGCCGCCAAGACCAGCACCACGCTGACGGCCAACAGCATCAATTTCGTCAATGAAGATGATGGATGGAGCGGATTTTTTAGCCTTTTCAAACAAATCGCGGACACGGGAAGCACCTACACCAACATAAAGTTCAATAAAGTCTGAACCGGAGATTGAGTAGAAAGGTACACCTGCTTCGCCTGCAGTTGCTTTGGCAAGGAGGGTTTTACCTGTACCAGGAGGGCCTACAAGCAGCACGCCTTTAGGAATTCTTGCACCCAGAGCATTGAATTTGCCAGGATTTTTAAGAAAGTCTACGATTTCAACCAATTCTTCCTTTTCTTCGTCAGCACCCGCAACATCTTTAAAAGTTTTGCGTGTTTTCAGATCTGTGGCATCTTTGGTTTTTGCTCTGCCTACACCTGCTCCACCTTTGCCTGACTGCTGACTGTACATCATATAGAACATAAAGCCCATAAAGCCAATCATTATGATGTAAGGGATAGTACTGATCCATGCAGGGAATGTGGCAGGAACAACGTGGTCATAAACCATAGGCTGACCCGGGTGAGCAGCATCATAAGCTTCTACATATGGATCGATTTTTTCAACAAAGTATGACACGCTTGGAACTCTGTAGTAAACAACTTCTTCGCTGCCCTTTGTTTTGATTTTGATATTGCCGTTGCCGATATTCAGCTCGTACCGTGTTACTTTCTGGTCTCTGAAAAGGCCAATGATTTCACTGGTTTTCATATCTGTGGAATTTACCGGTTTGCTGAACAGCAATGCTGCCAGAAACAGAGCCAGCAACATAGTTACGAACGGCAATGAACGTTTGTTTCTTTGTTTAACCAAAAGTGGTTCTCCTTTTTGTGGTTTTGAGGATTAGTTGGAATAAACCTCTGGTTTCAGTACGCCAATGAATGGCAGGTTACGATATTTTTCATCGTAATCCAGGCCGTAACCAACAACAAATTCATCAGGAATTTTGCGGCCTGTGTATTTTGCTGAAATTTCTACCTTGCGACGGTCAGGTTTGTCCAGCAATGTGCAGATTTCGATGCTTTTAGGATTGCGGCTTTTAAGCAGGTCTACAAGGAAGCTAAGTGTGAAGCCTGTGTCAAGAATATCTTCAACAATCAGAACATCTTTGCCTTCCAGTGGCAGGTCAATATCTTTAACGATTTTTACACTGCCTGTAGATGTTGTACCTGAACCGTAAGAAGAAAGCACCATAAATTCGATTTCACAAGGTATTTCGATAGCGCGCATAAGGTCGCCAAGGAAAACAACTGCACCTTTAAGCACTGTGATAAGGAACAGATTTTTACCTTTGTAATCTTCTGTGATTTTTTTACCCAGTTCTTTTACAACTGCTTCGATTTCTTCTTTTGTAAGCAATACTTCTCTGATATCGTTTACCATAATAATCCTCCATACACTTTTACATCTGTGTAATCAATAAAATATTTTTTGTGTTTTCATCAGGTACAAATGGCTTGTTTGTACCATAGTCTCCCAGCCATACGACAGCGTCTGTGCCGTCAACAAGTACTGGGATTTTATCGCGGTAGCTTTGGGGAATTTTATCTTCTATAAACAGTTTTTTCAATGTTTTGGTAACATTTCTGTTAACAAAAGTAAAGGTGTCCCCTGTTTTTCTGCTACGCAGACCAACATCACCTTTCAGTATATCATAATTAATCCGATATGTTAAATAGTTTTTGTTATTTTTCTTGAAATTTTCATATTCTTGGCTGGAAATAACCGAAAAATACAAAGTTGTGTGACCAAACGTGGCCATTTCGCCCTCTTTTACTGGTACGAAGTCAGGCATTCTTTCCTTAGGTTTGGTCTGCGGGGTATAAAACGACAGCCTGCCATCCTTGATTCTGCAGAAAGTATCTGCCGACAGTTGTCGCTTGAAGGTTTCTTGCCAGAGAGCCGAATAAATTGCCTCCACATTGTCTTTGGAAAGGCAGCCCAGTTTATCAAGATTATTTCGGATAAGATTTTTTGTTACAGCAGGGTGTTCTGCCTGCAGTAAAGTTACGTCCAAGCCACCAAGGCCAACAGCCTTTTTATACAAGCTATTGCTTAAATCATCCAGCAGGGAATAAACTTCCCGGCTGTCGTCAGCAAAAGAAGCAATTGCTTTTTCAGCCGCAGAGTTGATGTTTTTAAGCTGAGGTATAACATTGAGTCTGATTTTGTTTCTGGAATATATATCCTGAAAATTGGTCTGATCTGTAACAAAGGGAATGCCGTTTTCAGAACAGTATTTCTCCACGTCTGCCCTGGAGCAATCTATCAGCGGGCGGATAATGTTATCTCTTACCGGTGGGATTCCTGCCGCACCTTTCAAAGACGAACCACGTGTGATATTGAACAGAACAGTTTCGGCCCTGTCTGAAAGAGTGTGGGCTGTAGCCAGCTTTGCGCCAAGTTTATCTGCCTGCTGAAAAAAGAACTGATAGCGCAGATCCCTGGCCCAGGTTTCTGTAGACAGTCCCTGAGGCTTTGGTTTATTGTTCATATCAAGGGCGGTAATTATGCATTGCGCACCCATTTCCCGACAGTAGTCAGCCACAAAAAGCTGTTCGTCACCACTTTCTTCCCTTAAACCGTGATTTACGTGTAGTGCCATTATCTCGATTTCCAGTTTTTCTCTGTGAGTACAGAGAAAATGAAACAGAGCCATACTGTCTGCCCCACCGGACAGACATACGGCCACTTTGTCCCCCGTGGACAGCATATTATATTGTCTGATAGTTTTCAGTGCTTTTTCTGCCAACATAATACATACCTGCAAAATAACAATTGGGCGGGGATAGCCCCGCCTTTGTATTGTTTGAAAAATAGTTTATCAACTGAATATCAGTCGTTATGTGTGAAGTCCACATCGTAAAAACGTGTGTGGGCACCGTCCCAGCTGAGAGGAATTGTTCCGCTTTCACCGTGGCGGTTTTTGGCGATGATACATTCAGCCAATGTCTGGTCAGCATCTTCGCTTTTATTGTAATAGGCATCGCGGTAAAGGAACAGAACTACGTCTGCATCCTGTTCGATAGAACCGGAGTCACGCAGGTCAGACAGCTGTGGTCTGCCGTCACGGCCGCTGCCTTTTTCAGCAGAACGGGACAGCTGTGACAGAGCAATGATAGGAACATCCAGCTCTTTGGCCATAATCTTGAGATTACGGGTGATTTCACTGATTTCCTGCACACGGTTGTCACTGCGTTTACCTGTAGACATAAGCTGTATGTAGTCCACAATAACCACACCTACATTAGGTGTTTCTGGGTTCTGGTTAAGACGACGGATCTTCGCCTTCATATCGCTTACAGTAATATTAGGTGTATCATCCATATAAATAGGATAATCCGCAATCTGTCCGATGGCATTTGTAATGATATCCCATTCTGCCAGCTGGATATCACCAGTACGCAGGCTGTTGGAACTGATGCCTGCCCGTGAAGAAAGAATTCTTTCGGTCAGCTGTTCGTTTGACATTTCCAGAGAGAAAATTGCCACTGGCAGTTTCTGAGTGCCTGCAATATTGGATGCGATATTCAGTGCAAATGATGTTTTACCCATACCAGGGCGGGCAGCAAGGATAACAAGGTCACTACGGCCCATTTTGCCCAGCTTGTCATCAAGAAAACGGAAACCGGTAGGGATACCCCGATATTTTTCCTTGTCTTTGCCAGACAGTTTACGCAGACGGTCAAAACTCTTGGCCGCTGCATCAGAAATATGTTTAAGGCTCTGTGTATCCTTGCCCTGGCGGAGAGCATAAATCTTCTGCTCTGCGCTTTCCAGCAGCAGATCTGCATCAGCAGAGTCCTGTGTCCGGCGGATAATTTCCCCTGCTGTATCCATCAGGGAACGTATCATATACTTGTCCTTCAGGATCTTTGCATAGAAAATGATGTTTGACAAACTTGGCACGGTATCTGCCAGCTGGGCGAGATACACCTTGGCCTCGTTTTCATCAGAGAAAATTTTTGCAGACACAACAGCGTCAACCACCGTTACAAAGTCTGACGGTGTGTTGGCCATAAACAGAGTGAGTATTTCGTTGAAAATAAGTCTGTTCTGTTTTACATAAAAGTATTCGCTGCGCACCTGTTCCACAATGGCGGAAACAAGTTCGGGGTCGATGATGGCAGCGCCCAGAACAGCCTGTTCAGCTTCTATGGAGAAGGGCTGGTTTATACCCATTCCTTCCAGAGCAACTTCCAGCTGGTCCATTTATTATTCCTCTACATTAACTGTGATTTTTGCCTGAATTTCAGGATAGATTTTGATTTCTACATCAACACGTGAAAATGTTTTGATATCTTTCATAACAATTTTCTTTTTGTCGATTTCAATTTTATGCTGTGCTTTGATTGCAGCAGCAACGTCTTTGGAAGTAACTGCACCAAAGAGTTTGCCTTCTTTACCTGCTTTTGCTTTGATTGTAACTTCTTTGCCGTTCAGCATTGCTTTCAGTTCATTTGCTGCTTTGATTTCTTCCCGTTTGTGATGTGCTCTTGCACTTTCTTTTGCTTTAACATCGCTCATAGCAGCAGCAGTTGCTTCTTTGGCAAGTTTTCTTGGCAGGAGAAAGTTTCTTGCGTAACCGTCAGAAACATTTACAACCTGGTCTTTTTTACCGATGTCTTTAACATCCTGTAAGAGAACTACTTTCATTTATATATCTCCTTGATTTTTATCGTATCTATATATTTTACAATTATTTTATAATAATATCAACGGCTATTTTTTGTAATTGTCGATACTTTCCCTGATTTTTTCTTCTGCTTCCTGCAGGGAAATATCTCGCAGCTGTGCACCTGCCATTGTCAGATGGCCGCCACCGCCCAGGTATTCCATAAGTACCTGGACATTTATTTCTCCCAGACTGCGGGCAGAAATCTGAATAACATTGTCAAACTTAACCGCTACGACAGAACCACGTACGCCATCGAGAGTAAGCAGGTCGTTGGCTGCCTGCGGCACCGCAACATACAGGTCGCGTGTCATATTGTCAGCCATTGAAACTGCAACATCCTTGTAGATAAATGCACCATTTACCAGGTCTGACTTAGCCTGGTAAACTTCTTTAGGAATACTGAACAGCTTCAATACTTCTGTGGAAACAGCACCAAGACGGCGCAGATATGCACTGGCTTCAAATGTGCGCACACCTGCACGTTCGGCAAAGTTGCGTGTATCCAGCATAATGCCGGACAACATAGCTTCAGCTGTTACCTGCGGTACTTTGATATGAGGTGGAATGATGTACTGTATCAGTTCGCACACCAGTTCGCTGGCTGAAGATGCATAAGGTTCGTGATAGGAAACAACTGTGTCACTGATATAGTCTACCATACGGCGATGGTGATCGATAACCACTTTTTTATCAAAGCGTTTTACCAGTTCTTCACTTTCTGTCATACGGGCTGTGTGTACATCTGTAAGAATAAGCAGTGAGTTTCCGCCTATACCCATACTGAGAGCCCTTTCAGGTGTGATAAACAGTTCTTCATCCTCCCACTCTGCCTTAACCCTGTTTATGAGGTTAAGTGCCAGGGATGTATCTTCGCGCACTACTATGTAAGGGCGCTTACCGCTGGCTTTTACTGCAGTGGCAAGGCCTACACCTGAACCGATGGCATCAAGGTCAGATACGCTGTGGCCCATAATCATAATGATATCGCTGTGAGTGATAACATCTTTGAGGGCTTTAGCTACAATACGGCTACGTACTTTACTGCGTTTTTCCACACTTGGCAGAGTACCGCCAAAGAATTCGTACCCTTCATTGCTTTTTACCACAGCCTGGTCACCACCACGGCCCAGGGCCATATCCAGCGCCTGACGGGCCAGCATATCATTTTCAGCAAAGTCTTTGCCGCCGTGGCCTACACCAATGGACAGAGTAACCATATCTTCTTCCAGATTTCTGGCTTTGGACAGAATTTCAAATCTGTTGTCGTGGAACTGTGAATAATATCTTTCTTCAATGATTATATGATAACGGCTGGTGCCAACTTTTGTGGCTATACCGTTTGTTTCTGTTGCCACATCTTCGATAAGCTGGTCAAGAGATGCCATAATTACAGCACGTTTGGACTCTTTGAGTTCTTTCAGAACTTCATCGTAAGTATCCACAATGATCTGCATTACAACAGGTCGGGTGAGATGGTATTCCCTGGCTTCTGCTTTGAGCTCGGTATCATCTACAAAATAACATACCCACAGACTGCCATCTTCAGAAGCAGCAGATGAAAATACTGTGTATTCCCTGCCATTTACCGGCAATGACAAGCCTTTATCACCATTGGCATCTGCAATTTTCAGACCCGGCACAACCTTTTCAAGCGGTGTGAGGTAACAGTCGGCATCTTCCAGTATGGATGCGCGGAAAGCTGTGTTGTACCACACTATGCTGCCCTTGTTTACAATAACCACCGGCACAGCAAGGTTGTCAAAGCTTAGCTGCTGTTTGGCAGAGTGTTTGCCTGTACCGAAGAAGATACCGTGGATAACCTTGCGCACAGCACGTGCATTCATTGAGATAATGACAGTTACCGCAATGATGGATGCAATGGATATAAGTATCATATCCGGATTAACAAAAGCGAGCACACCACTGAGCAACACCGCAAGCAGTGTCATAATCACAAGGATTATATCTGTGCCCCAAAATTTATTTTTCATAAAAACACCTGATTTCTTTAAGCATCTGCAAAATACTTTTTATACTTCCATTACTATAGGAAGAACCATTGGGCTTCTCTTTGTCTTTTTGTAAAGAACATTGGAAACCTGGTCGCGGATTTTGCTTTTGATAACAGACCAGTCCTTGTAATCGTAATGTTCGTATTTTTCGATTACCCGGCGGGCTGCCATTCGTGCCTCACTGATAAGAGCTTCACTTTCTTTAACGTATACAAAACCGCGGGAGATAATATCCGGACCGCTGAGAAGCTGGTCGGAATATCCGTCAACTGTGAAAACAACCACAACAATACCGTCCTGGGACAGATGGCGGCGGTCACGCAGTACTACACTGCCTACATCGCCTACACCATAGCCGTCAACGAGAACCTGGCCGGATGTGATGCTTTCTTCCACAGTAATGCCTTTTCTGTCGATTCTCAACACTTCGCCTGTGTTGGCCATAATGATATTTTCTTTAGGTATGCCTGCACCTTCTGCCAGCATGGCGTGTTTGCACAGGTGCTTGTATTCACCGTGCACCGGAATAAAATACTGTGGTTTTACCAGGTTGAGCATAAGTTTCAGTTCTTCCTGGCAGGCGTGACCTGAAACGTGCACATCATACATTGATTCATATATAACATCAGCACCCTGTTTAAGCAGACCGTTTACAACCTTAGTAACCATTTTTTCGTTGCCTGGAATAGGTGTGGCAGAAATAATGATAAAATCATTAGGGCCAATAGAGAACTGTCTGTGTGTGCCACCTGCCATACGGGCAAGAGCAGACAGAGGTTCACCCTGGCTGCCTGTAGTGATAAGAACTATCTGGCCAGGTTCGTAGTCCTTAACCTTTTCAGGTTCGATAACTATATTTTCAGGGGCTGTAAGATAGCCCAGCTCAAAGGCCATTGCAATGTTGTTCATCATACTGCGGCCTGAAACAGCCACTTTTCTTTTGTGCTGTACAGCAAGGTCGAGAATCTGCTGTATACGGTAGATATTTGAAGCGAATGTAGCTATGATAATTCTCTTATTACCTGCTTTTTCAAAGAAACCTTCAAAACTTTTGCCTACAGTTTTTTCGCTGGCAGAGTTGCCACGGCGTTCAGCATTTGTAGAGTCAGAAAGGAATGCAAGCACACCCTCGCTGCCATATTTTGCAAATGTGGAAAGGTCTGTAGTTTCGCCCTGTGGAGGTGTATAGTCAATTTTAAAGTCGCCTGTGGTGATAACAACACCTGCAGGAGATTCAATAGCCAGACCTACTGCATCAGGGATAGAGTGGTTTACGTGGATAGGCACAACTGTCATACAGCCCATCTGGATTCTGTCGCCTGGCCGGATAACTGTTATTTCTGCCGGACTTTTAAGCTGATGTTCGCTGAGCTTGTTTTCTATAAGACCCTTTGTCAGTCGTGTGGCGTAAACAGGAAGATTTACTTCTTTGAGAAGATATGGAAGGGCACCGATATGGTCTTCGTGTCCGTGGGTAATGATAATGCCTTTGATTTTATCTTTGTTTTCAACTACATATGAAAAATCAGGGATAACAAGGTCTACGCCAAACATTTCACTGTCAGGAAATGTGTTGCCGCAGTCCACAATAAACATATCGCCTTTGCATTCATATACAGTCATATTTTTGCCGATTTCGTTAAGACCGCCAAGTGGTATGAGACGAATTGATTCCATTGGTTCCTCCTTTATTGAATTCTGTTTTTTATGATAATATTTATTTTTTCTGTTGTATTTTTTCTGTTCTGCTTTTGGCATTTGTTCTCCTTTCAAAAGCTGTGTATAAAAACGATACACCAAAACACACCATAATAAGTATGGTGATTTTTGTTATTTCAAAATATGTAAACGAGCACTATAGAATGCGGGTAAAACCCATTTTTTAACGAACACGATGGTATATAAAAAATACCCATATATATCTTATGATATATTATTTTGCTTTGTATTGTCAAGCCAGCGGGTTATTATTGTGTATTCTTTACATATCCATGTGTTTATTATATAATTACATTATTGTACAATTACAAATCACAGTCCCGAAAGGTAATAAATATGAAAACTGTATACATATATACTGACGGTGCCTGCAGTGGCAACCCTGGCCCTGGCGGATGGGGCGCAATATTGCGATATAACGGCACTGAAAAAGAGCTGTCTGGCGGTGAAGAACACACAACCAACAACCGTATGGAAATGTGCGCCGTACTGTATGCACTTAATGCGCTGAAAGAACCCTGTGAAGTTATTCTTACCAGCGATTCCAAATATGTAATAGACAGCATAACAAAAGGCTGGGTATACGGCTGGCAGAAAAAAGGCTGGAAAAAGTCTGACGGCAAGATGGCACTGAACATCGACCTGTGGGAACAGATTCTGCCTTTGCTGAAAAAACACAAGGTTACATTCAACTGGATAAAAGGTCACGCAGGACATCCGGAAAACGAAAGATGTGACGCTATGGCCGTGGCCGAAAGCCAGAAATTCAAATAACATCTGCACCGCACAATGCGGTGTTTTTGTTTGTCCTTCCTATTATTACCTTGGCAAAATTATTTAATCATATTGAAAAAACAATCAAAACACATTAATATATATATTGAATATATTATTGATTATTCAGGGAGACAGATATGACAAAAAGTCTTGATTATAAAAAAGTACTGGTGGGTGTATCCGGCGGGGTGGACTCATCTGTATGTATCGACCTGCTGAAAAAGCAGGGCTTGGAAGTGGAAGGTGTGGTTATACGCTTTTCACCCGAAAGCGATGAAGCCGTAAAAGATGCGCAGAAAGTATGTGACAAACTGGGAATCACTCTGCATGTAGCAGATGCCCAGGCAGATTTCAAAAAATATGTAGTGGCACCTTTCTGCGAAAACTATGTAAGCGGCAAAACACCAAACCCATGTATCGTGTGTAACCCACATGTAAAATTCGCCACACTGATAAAAACAGCAGATGAACTGGGCATCGGTTATATTGCAACCGGCCATTATGCCCAGGTGGAAAAAGTGGGTGAAACCTATTATGTAAAAAAAGCTGTAAGCATAGCAAAAGACCAGAGCTATATGCTGTACAGACTGCCACAGGAGATACTTTCCCGCCTTATATTGCCAATAGGCAGCTACGAAAAGCCTGAAATAAGGGATATGGCCGGCCAGCTGGAGCTGTTCAACGCCGACAAGCCTGACAGCCAGGAAATCTGCTTTATTCCTGATGGCAACTATGGTGAGTTTATAAAAAATCTTGGTTACAAGACAAAATACGGTTGGCTTATGTCGCCTGAAGGCAAACGACTGCGCCGCCACGAAGGTGTGCACAACTTTACAGTAGGCCAGAGAAAAGGTCTGGGGGTAGCCCTGGGCAAACCTGCTTTTGTAAAAGAAATTACAGAAAAAGGCGATGTACTGCTGGGTTATGCCGGTGAAGAATTTTTCAGCGGTGTGGAACTGTCATCACCGGTGTATGCCAACGGCTATCTGGAAGCAGGTACAGTTTTCACAGTAAAAATCCGCAGTGCATCAAAAGGCGATGAAGCAAAAGCTGTATACTGCGATGATGAAAAAATAGTACTGGAATTTGTAAATCCGGTGCGCGCCGCCGCAAAAGGCCAGAGCGTGGTTATCTACACAGACAACTATGTGGTAGCCGGTGGCTTCATTGAAAACGCAATAAAATAGCAATATTAAAAGCGCAGTGTTTCCACTGCGCTTTTTGATTTGATGATTTATTATTTGTGGTATAACTATTCGAAAAATTGGAATTTGGCGAACAGTTGATGATATATATAACGTAGGGGACGATGCCCACATCGTCCCGCAAAATTTTATATTTTACACCTATCGCGTAGGGGCGGATATTATCCGCCTGTTGTAAAACCACACAGGTTATTGTTTTGTCATTCCGAGTGAGCGAAGCGACGAGGAATCTTATTACCACGAAACCAGAATTCTGTCATTCTGAACACCGCAGGTGTGAAGAATCCTTGCTCTTGTATAAACACAAACTCTTTTTACGCTGCGCTGGC
>JAFZGF010000014.1 GCA_017555565.1 Oscillospiraceae bacterium | reverse complement strand
TGCTGAAGAATGTGTTGAAGTTGAATGGCGTAAAGATATGATTAACGATGGCAACATCAAATATCTTGGCGGCAAACAGGAACTTATCCACCTGGGCGTATACGACGACATCGATATGGCTATGATGGTTCACGGCACAGGCGCTGATGACTATATCAACTGCTCAGCTAAAAACGTTGGTTTCGTAGCAAAAACAGTTAAATTCATCGGTAAAGAAGCACACGCAGGCGGCGCACCTTGGGATGGTATAAATGCTCTCAACGCTGCATCCCTTGCACTTATGGCTATCAACTCAATCCGTGAAACTCTCAAAGACCAGGATTGCATCAGAATCCACCCAATCATCACAAAAGGTGGTACACTGGTAAATATCGTTCCTAACGATGTAAGAATGGAAATGTATGTTCGCGGTGCTACAATTGATGCTATCAAAGATGCTAACGCAAAAGTTAACAGAGCTATCAAAGGCTGTGCATACGCTATCGGTTGTGAAGTTGAAATCACAGACCTGCCAGGTTACCTGCCAGTAGCTGACAACCTTGACCTTGCTTATGTATTTGAAGCAAATGCTAAAGCCCTGTATCCAGAAAAAATCGTTAGACACGAAGAAGGTATCGGCGGCGGTTCTTCCGACGTTGGTGACGTTCAGGCTATTATGCCATGTATCCAGGGTGGTATCGGCGGTTTCAGAAACGCATTCCATTCCAAACACTTTGAACTTGCTGATGAAAACCTTGCATTCGTTGCTCCTGCAAAAGTTATGGCTTGCACAATTATCGACCTGCTGGCTGACGATGCAGAAAAAGCAAAAGAAATCATCGCTAAATTTGACAGCCCATACAACTCCAAGAACTACGACACAATCTGGGAAGAAATTATGGGTAAATAATTCCGTAAAATATAAAGAGGCGGTTTATCCGCCTCTTTTTTTGTTTTGCAACAGCTTTTTGCGTGACATATAGCAGGTTTTTGTTATTATATAGGTAAGGGGGTGATACTTTGAACAGTATTTCCACAAATATTAAAAATCTAAGAAAGTCAAAAAATCTTACACAGCAGCAGCTTGCAGACTGTCTCGGTGTCACACATCAGACTGTTTCCGGCTGGGAGTCCGGCCGCAGTATGCCTAATATCGATATGCTCACAGTCATAACTGATAAAATGGACACAGATATAAACTATATTTTGTATGGTAAAAAAGCGGATAATAAAGAACTTGAAAAGCAGATTAAAAAATATTTTGTATGGTTTGTGTTCTGCTTTTTGTTCGGTATAGCTACAATCCTTTATCAGCAATACAGGCAGGTACACGATGTAAATATTTATATAGAATCCACCATTGACTTGCGGTATATACTGCCCGGCAGAATTTATGTGCCTTTTATACGCCCCTGGGTATATATATTGCCTGTTTTCCTTGTTTTTTCAATACGGAAGTACAAAGGCTTTGTCAGGGATAAGGCAGAAAATAAAATCTATCCATTGGCGAAAAAGGTTATGATTTTTCTCCTTGTTTATTGTGGCCTTGCTTATTGGTGGATATGGGGACTGTCACCGGTTTATAATATCAATTCCTTTATGAACTATATACCTGCCAACATACGTGTAAATATAGGAAATTCCACTGTATTTTTTATATCAAATCCGGCAGTTTTTTCTTTGCTGGCTTTAATTTGTGAAGTGTTCAAACCTTTTACCAATGACAAAACAATTATACCTGCCAACAACCCTGGCCGAAACAACACCATAGCTAAAAATATCCGAAAACTGCGCACAGACAGCGGACTGTCCCAACAGCAGATGGCTGAAAAACTATTTGTAACACGCCAGACTCTTTCCAATTGGGAAAACGGCAAATCTATGCCCGATGTTTCTAAACTTCTGCAGATTTGTGATACGATGGGCGCCAATTTCAACAGTATCCTTGAAACTGAATTCTCACCGGGCAGAAAAATAAAATGGAATATTTTTGTCAGTTGTCTGCTTATAGCAGTAGCTCTGGGGATTTTTGTACTTTATGAGTATATGTGGTCTCTTGTCACAAATATCGCCTATCCTCCACGGTGGATGCCTTATTCCTTGCCGATTCTGATGAATCTGAAAAAAATAATAGCATATCCGTTTTTATATTTTGCTTTGCCGGCATTGGTGATACAGATAGCAAAACTGACCGGCAGTCTGAATATTGAAAAAGGTTTTAAGTATCACAAAGCACTTTCAGTGATGGTGGTGGCTTTTCTGTTTGCAACCGTATATTCCTATATACCCGAAATGATAAAAACAGATATAAAAAAAGCGTTCCATACATATAATCCGATTATTTGGATGAACTATCCAGCATTTGACTGGCTTGTTCCTATGCCACAAATGCTTGATTATATTATCACGGATATTGCAGTCAATAATAAATGGTTATATTCGGTTTTGGGTGTGGTTACAGAACTGTCAAAACCAAATACAAAATAAAAAGACGGAGTTTTCACTCCGTCTTTTGTTGTAAAAATAGAATTAATAACCCAGTTCTTCGTTTATAAGAATTACTTCGCAGTTACAGCCGTTTGGTTTTTCCATAAATGTCAGAAATGCACGGCAGATTCTTGCAGGGCTTGTGCAGTCATAGCATTTGTCTCCTTTTGCAGCACAAGGTGTGGCAACACCTATTCTCTGTGCATTTTTAGGGGAGGCAATATTTCTTGCACGCCACATTGCTTTTTCAAAGTCTGGGGCGATTTTGTTTTTGCCCACCAGCAGATAAACTTTTTTGTGGTTGTAAATTGTTTCTGCCACGCGGTTGCCTGTGCCGTCAATGTTGATGATTTCGCCTTTTTCTGAAATGCCATTTACAGATGAAATATAAACAGCTGCGTTTCTTGCCCCTGCATATGCCTGGGCAGAGCTCTGGCCTTCTTTCAACTGCCAGTGCCAGAACACTTCGTTTTCGGCGGACAGTTTTTCATACAGTCCCATCTGTCTTGCTGTCATACTGCCACCGATACCTACTGTGGTGTTTTTTATTTCGCCACAGATATATTCTGCAGCGGCTGTGCCGTTTTCAAATACAGAAACCGCATAGCCCTTTTTCTCAAGATTAGTTTTGATGGTTGAAAAATCCATATTTACCTCCTATCGGGTGAAATATTTTTTCATTGTGTTCAGCACAGGGTAAAGGCAGAAGAATATAACAGCGAATAGCACCATCATATCTGTACACATAGCCAGCCAGAACGGCAGGGGATACATATTTATCATTGTACTTATCCTTGGGTCCAACAGCCATAAATCGTTTGTAAACACCAATTCGTGGAACATTGTCCAGAAAGTGTTAAAACCAAATGTAAAAGCTGAACCAAATATTACAATAAGTATAGCAGCGACAGCTATAGCAACCTTATAACCCTTTACCGCACCGATAAAAAACCGTGCTTTTCCGTCCTTTATAAACAGATAAACCAGAATTGCGGCAGATATTGCAAAGGAAATATACATCACCTTTGCAGCTGTGGCGTACAGATTTTTTACATCAACCATATGGCTGATTTCCCTTTCGTCAAAAACCTGTTCAGTCTCGCCCCATTTTTCTACTTCAAGATTTAAATCGTCGCGTTTGTCGTTCAGGTAATCCAGCAGCATAGCGGTTGTTTTGTCCAGGTCTTCCATAGACATACCGGTGTTGTGTGGAGCATTTACCCTTGCGTACTGCTCTGTGTAAAAACTGTTCGCATTGGCCACTGAAAAAACTGAAAATAACAATACAAACACCATCACACACAGCATTGAAAAAGAATACAGAATTTTTTTCATAGCTTAAAACTGCAGACCGTCATATTCAGCCTGGATGTCCTGCATCAGCTGTGGAATTTCCAGTCTCTGAGGGCAGGCATTCATACAGTTGCCGCAGGAGATACATTCACCTGGTTTTACTTCCAGTTTTTCCATTTCTCTGCGGAAGCCGAATTTATTGCCGAAAAGTTTGAAATCGTTGTACATTGCGAAAATTGCAGGGATATCCAGACCTGCAGGACAAGGCATGCAGTATGCACATTTTGTGCAAGGCACTGTCTTGAATGCTTTGATTTCAGCCAACACACCATCGATAACTTCTTTTGCTTTTTCGTCCATTGGGATAGGTGTTTTTGCTGTATTCACATTGTCAACCACGTGGTCCATACAGCTCATACCAGAAAGTGTAACTGCTACGCCAGGAATATTGAATACATAGCTGAGCGCAAGAGCACTTGCTTTGTTATCGCCGTAAGCTGCATCAATTTTTTCGATGGCAGCAGGCACACATCTTGAAAGGAAACCACCTCTGATAGGTTCCATAACAATGATAGGAATATTGCGTTTGTTGCAGATGTCAATCAGCTGCTGTGCATCCCCTGTAGCCACGTCATAGTAGTTCAGCTGCAGCTGTACAAAATCCCAGTCTGTATAGTCAAGTATGCCTTCCAGCTGGTCAGCAGAATCATGGAAAGAGAAGCCCAGATTTTTGATTTTGCCCAGCTTTTTCTGTTCTGTCAGGTATTCAACAACCTTGAAATCCTTTGCTTTCTGCCAGCTGTCGCGGTTCATAGAGTGGCACAGATAGTTGTCAAAATATTCCACCTGGCATTTTTCCAGCTGTCTGTTGAAAACTGCTGCTGTCATTTCAGGATTTTCCAGTTTGAAAACAGGCATTTTTGTAGTCAGGATAAAGCTTTCTCTGTCATATTTTTTCAGTGCCTGACCTATGAAGATTTCGCTTTCTTCGTTGTGGTAGTTCCATGCTGTGTCAAAGTAGTTTACGCCGTGTGCGTAAGCATAGTCCACCATTTCCTGTGCTTTTACAAAGTCGATTTTTCCTTCTTCTGTCTGTGGCAGTCTCATACAGCCAAAACCCAGAAGGGATGTAGATTTTTTAATCATTGATTTTTCCTCCGTTCATATTAATCATTACTTACATTTTAACATAACTGTCAAGCAGGGGAAATGTGTCAATTTTATTTCATAATTGTAAAATTTTGCCTTATAAATTGATTTTTTGCATTAAAATATGTATAATAAATTATTATGGATAAATGTGTTCATTTTCAGATTATACACTAAAAGTGAGGTAATAAATTATGGGTATCAAAGTATCACCTTCTATTCTTTCTGCTGATTTTGCAAACCTTGAAGCAGACTGCCGTATGGTTATGGAAGCCGGCGCAGATATGCTGCACATCGATGTTATGGATGGCCATTTTGTGCCAAATATCTCTCTGGGTATTCCGGTGGTAAAATCCCTGCGTAAAAAATCAGATGCATTTTTTGATGTGCATCTTATGATAAGCAAACCACACCTGTATGCAAAAGAATTCTGCGATGCAGGTGCAGACCTGGTTTCTTTCCATCTGGAAAGTGACAGCGATGTTATGGAAACTATCAACATCATCAAAGGCTGTGGCAAAAAGGTTGGTATTGTTATCAAACCTGCCACACCTACAGCAGAAGTTTACAAATACATTGATAAAGTAGACCTTGTTCTTATTATGAGCGTTGAACCAGGCTTCGGCGGCCAGAAATTCATGCCAATTGCTGTAGACAAAATCGCCAGAGTACATGGTAAGGCAAAAGAACTGGGCCTGACAGACCTGATGATTGAAGTTGACGGCGGTATCAATGAAGAATCTGCCGTTATGTGCAAATATGCCGGCGCCAATGTTCTGGTTGCAGGCAGCTATGTTTTCGGCGCCAGCGATGTAGCCGATGCAATTGCAAAACTGAAGAAATAGAGAGAGGTTTAAATGACTCACACTAAACATATAAAAACATCACAGCAGCACTATGATTATATGCTCCTGGCACTGATACCACTTATTATATGTGCCTGCGTAATATATTCTGCCCGTGTACTGCTGATTTGTGCTACAGCATTTATGACAGCCCGTATTGTTGACGTTGCAACTGCGGTTGCCAGAAAGCAGGAAATCGATGCCGGTGATAAAAGCAGCGCAGTGGCGGCCCTTACATTCTGTATGATGCTGCCGGTTTCAGTGCCGCTGTACATAGTTGTGGTTACTGTTGCGGTTACAATCCTTGTGGGCAAACATATTTTTGGCGGCAAAGATGTATATCCGTTTAACCTTGCGGCTCTTGCTATGTGTATGGCTGCTGTAAACTGGCCGGAAGAAGTTTTTAAAGCTGTTACACCTATGACAGGTGTAAATTTCTGGACAGGCGCAGCACAGAGCTCCCTTACCGGCTCATCACAGATTAAACTTGGCGGTCTGCCATACATATCTACATTTGACCTGCTGCTTGGCAACCACGCAGCGGCTATGGGTTCTGCATTTGTGCTGGTTATTGTTTCAATCGGTGTTTTCCTGTTGGCAACAAAACATATTACATGGCACGCCCCGGTATCTTTCCTGGCTACATGTATAGTGTTTTCAGTGGTGTTCCCACGAATTTATGGCGTTTCAGCAATAGACAGCCTGAAATATGAAATTCTCTGCAGTGCCATTGTGTTCTATGCAGTGTTTATGCTTAACGAACCTGCCACTACACCTAAAAACCCACGCGCAAAAATCGTGTTCGGCATTCTTACAGGTCTTTTGACAATGCTGTTCAGATATTTTGGCAGTTATGAAATTGGTGGGTGCTTTGCACTTCTGCTGGTAAATGCCACAGAAGGTTACTGGGACAGACTGTTTGATAAAGACACTATCCATTCAGCAGAAGAAAAACTCAGCTCTGCCCTTAAAATTGGTACAAAACAGCCAACTGAGCACAAAAAACCAGAACCAGAAGCTAAAACTGAAAAAACAGTAAAAGCAGAAAAAACTTCTGAAAAACATACAGAAACTGCCAACAGCAAAAAGGTTTATAAAAAAGAAGAAAAACAGCCAGTTTCCAAAACAGTGAAAACTGCAGAAAAGAAAAAATCTGCAAAAGACAAACGTACAGCAAAAGAAGACGCATTAAGTGCTACAACCACACTTGATATCATCAGCCGTGCTGAAGATGACATCGACCAGGTTATGTTCTCTACACAGACCATCGATATGGAAGAAGCGCTCCGTGCCTTTGAAGAAAAATACAATAAAGGAGGCAAATAATGGACAGAAGAGAAAAAATCCATAATGAACTCCTTAATTGGGACAATACTGTAAGAAAGAGAAAAATCACTCTTTCCAACCCTGTTTTTATCAAAGGTCTTGCCCTGGCACCGCTGGCGCTGGCAGCCACTACAGTTAAAAACAGCTTTATACTGTCAGTTATGGTTATACTGTTGCTGACACCTACCCGTATAATAACTTCACTTATTACCCGTCATATGTCCGTTCCGCTTAAAACATTTTTCTATCCGCTGGTTTCAGCCTTGGTTTTTGGTGTGGCATATTACGGTATGTACAAAGTTATGGGCACCTGGGCACTTTCATTGGGCCTATATCTGCCTGTGCTGGTAGTTGACCCACTGATAGTAAAAAACTTTGAAAAAACAAGAAAAGAATCATTCTTATATTCCATTATCAACGGTCTGCGCAACACAGGCGGCTTTGTGGTAGCTTGTATGTTGCTTGGGGCCATCCGTGAATTGCTGGCTTTCGGCACTTTTGCCGGCAAAAAGATTATGGCTGTCAGCCTTCTTCCTATGGCACAGCACAGTTTCGGCGGCTTTCTTATTATCGGTCTGATGAGTGCGGCATGGAATGTAGGCGTAAAAGCTTATAAAGACAAACTGGAAAAGGAGGCAGCGGCATATGAATCAGGTGTTAAATAGTATCCTTACATTTTTCGCATATTCTGTTCTGGCCATCGGCGCACAGAATGTAATTTTTACCCGCGGTCTTGGCCTTTCCAGCGGTCTGCGCATGATAAATGACCCACGAAAAGACACACTGTATTTTTGTGGTGCCCTTACTTTTTTTCAGATTATTAACAGCATGCTGGTATATTTTATCAGTCCTGTAATAAACAGAAGTTTTCTGTCAGAATATTCCCGTTTTATCACACCTGTACTGATAGTTGTGTGCTGTGCGCTCAGCTATATGATTGTGGTTTTTGGTCTCGGTATGACAATCAAAAAGTCTACTTTCCGCAAGATCATACATTCCCTTACCGGTGCCAGCATCAACAGCGCCATCGTAGGTACAATTATACTTACATTGAGCAGCGGTTTTGATCTGATTGAAACAATTGGCTTTGCTTTCGGCAGCAGTATAGGTTATTTCCTTGCTATGCTGCTTATCAGCGAAGGCGAAAGAAAACTCCGCCACGACCTTATACCTGAAAATTTCAGAGGTCTGCCGGTTACACTTATCTACATTTCCGTACTGGCTCTGGCAGTTTATGGACTTACAGGTCATTCTATGGCCCTTTGATAAAAGGAGAACTATATGGCGAGAAAACAAAAACCTGTAAAAATCAAAAGATACAAAAACAGCATGGGCTCAAGTGCTGTTACTGTCCATAAAGTAAAGCAGCTTCTGCCGATAGTTGCGGCAGTGCTGGCCATTGTGCTGGTTGGTTTCCTTCTTGGCAAACCTGTTCTGAATATGCTTTCAGGTGCAGGCAAGGGTGATTCATCATCCTCATCACAGATTGTAGATACTTCTTCCAAACTGGAAGATTCATCTGTTCAGACAGATGTTTCACAGCCATCTTCCGATGTTCAGAGCGACAATCCACAGCCGGAGATTGTACAGCCAGTAGCAAAAACAAGAATCTATTACTACGCTGACACATCCGCTCTTTCAACAGAAGCAGGCATTGATGGCGTAATCGCACAGATGAAATCAAAAGGTGCAACACACCTTGTATTTGATGTAAAAAATCAAGACGGCAATCTGCTTTATACATCTGCAAATCAGTACGGTTCACAGCTGGTTGCAGACAAAACTGTAGATATAAAGGCTCTTGTATCCAAACTTTCACAGAACGGCATCACACCTGTGGCAAGAATGTACACATTTATGGATAAACTTATTTCCAACGTGGAACGCAGTACAGCTGTTATGTACCAGGGCACAGACACCCGCTGGCTTGATTCCAGCGCGGCTCTTGGCGGCAAAGCCTGGGCAAACCCAGCCAGCCAGATTATGCGCGACTATATCATTTCACTTACTGATGAAGTTATGTCCCTTGGCATAAAGGAAATCGTATATGCCGGCTTCCACACACCAACTGGCTACAGTCTGGACAAACGTGATTTCGGCGCTACAATGGACCAGGTGCTGGCAAGTATGCGCAGTCTTTACAACACACTTGAAGCAAAAGTTTCCGCCAAAGGCGGCAGATGCTCACTTCAGGTAGAATATTCTGCACTTATGCCGGAAGGTAACTACAGCCATTACATTGTTCATCCATATCAGCTGGGCGCAGAAAATATTATCATCACTGCAAAAGGTGTCGATACAGATGTGCAGCAGGCGGTTTCCCAGCTGGCAGGTGCTACAGATGCAGAAGATATTTCTTCCGTTACACTGTGGCTTACTGACAATGTAAATACAGAAACTGCAAAATCACTTGGTGACTATTTTGCTGACTGAAAAATGGGGCAGTAAATCTGCCCCATAAATATACATATTAATTGGCACAGCGAAAACGCTTTGCCACCAGTTTTGAAAAATTATGGACTACACAATAGAAACACTTGCACACGGCACAAAAGTGTGCATCAATTCAACCCACAGATTCGGCACAGATGCTTTTCTGCTAAGCGATTTCTGTGGTCTTAAATACGCCCAGACTGCTCTTGATATAGGCAGCGGCTGTGGAATTATCCCGTTGAGATGGAAAGACCGTGGCCACAAAGGTATGGCTGTTGCCCTTGAAATAGACGCAGACGGCACAGCACTTACCAACGAAAGCATAAAACTGAACGGCTTTGATAATATGCTGGCGGTAAACCACGATATCCGTAGCTGGGAAACAGATATGCAGTTTGATGTAATCACCTGCAACCCACCTTACTTTACAGCGGGCAAGCCAAAAGATGATGAGAAAAAAGCATCTTTCCGTCATCAGCTTACCCTCACCGATAACGATGTAGCAGCTGCGGCATACCGCTTGCTGAAAGATAACGGCAAGCTGTGCATATGTCAGCGCCCCAGTCAGTTGGCAGCTGTGATTTATGCCATGAAATCCAACCGCATTGAACCAAAGGTCATCCGCTTTGTGCGCCAGCGCAAAGACAGCCCGCACCCATGGCTTGTTCTTGTGGACGGCCGCAAAAACGGTGGGGTTTCCCTTACTGTTATGCCCGATCTGATTATGGAAAATGACCAGGGCGGCTTCAGCGATGAAGTGCTGAAAATCTATAACAAAATTTAAAAACTAACAAAAAGTTATTATAAACACAATTAATTTTGTAATTTATTTATACAATATTACAAAAAGTATAAAAGGAGAAGCTATGGCAGGTAAAATTTATGTAGTTGCCACACCTATCGGCAACCTCAACGACCTGACACCACGAATGAAACAGGCTTTTGAAGAAGCAGATTTTATCGCGGCAGAAGACACCCGTGTAAGCGTAAAACTGCTTAATCATTTCGGCATCAAAAAGCCACTTGTCAGCTATTACGAACATAATCTCCGCCAGAAAGGCGACTATATTATACAGCGTGTGCTGGAGGGTGAAACCTGCGCAGTTTGTTCTGATGCAGGCACACCTTGTATCAGCGACCCGGGCGAAATTCTTGTAAAGCAGGCCCACGAAGCTGGCATTACACTTGTACCGGTTCCAGGCCCAAGTGCTGTTATCACAGCGCTGTGTGTTTCTGGCCAGGACACAGGACGTTTCTGTTTTGAAGGCTTTGTTTCCACAGTAAAAAAACAGCGCCGTGAACATCTGGAAAGTCTTGCCCAGGAAAAGCGCACTATGATTTTCTACGAAGCACCACATAAACTGCTGAATACGCTGCAGGACTTCTGCACCTATTTCGGTACAGACAGAAAGCTGACAATTGCCCGTGAACTGACAAAACTGCACGAAGAAATCCGCCTCACCACAACCGGCGAAGCCCTGGCCTATTACCAGGAAAATCCGCCTAAAGGTGAATTCTGTCTTGTTCTTCAGGGCTATACACGGCCACAGCAGGAAGAAGCAACAATTGACGACCTGGCCCAGAAAGCACTGCAGCTTATGGAAGACGAAGGTATGTCTGTAAGCGAAGCTTCCAAAAAAGTGAGCGCCGGTACAAAATTCAGCAAAAGTGAAGTTTACAAGGCTGTACAGCAGCTGAAATAAGAGGAAGTACCTATGAAATATCTTGTTATCAGCGACACTCACGGCTTTAAAAATTATCTCAACAGAATTGTGGAAAAGGAAGAAGATATCAAAAACATCATTTTCCTTGGTGATGGCCTCACAGATATTATGTCTTTTAAAGCAGAACATCCCGAATACAATATTATTTCTGTAGCCGGCAACTGCGATGTGAACAAAGCAGTTTCCACCAAAGAAATTATCACTATCAAAAATTACAGGGTTTTCATCTGCCACGGTGACGGTTACTATGTAAAAATGGGTCTGTTGCCACTGAGAAAAGCCTGTATGGATATGAATGTGGACATCGCTCTTTTTGGCCATACACACCGTCAGTATTATGAATACTACGATGGTATCTATACCTTCAATCCTGGCAGCGTAATGCCATCCGGCAACCCTTTCAGCTGTTACGGCATACTGGATTTCACCTACGAAAAACCGCTGTTCTACCACAGAGAAATATAATAACCTTTGTCATTTAGTTGCGTAGGGGCGATTCACGAATCGCCCAACGTGGAATTTTATCACCACTCTGCCAGAGAGTGTGTGAGATATTTCGCTTGCGCTCTGAATGACATTTTTTCAACCCAACCAGTTGTAATAAAATGGTACTTTTTATAATACCCTCTATTCGCTGTTTATGGGGTGTCGGTTTTTATGTGTCTATGATATAATCAGTTCGAAAGAGGTGACGTATGGACAGTTATAAAATCGGCAGATTTATTGCTGAAAACCGCAAAAAACTTGATATGACACAGGTTCAACTGGGTGAAAAGCTGGGCGTGACCGGCAAAACTGTGTCCCGATGGGAAAATGGCAACTATATGCCGGATTTGTCTTTGCTGCAGCCTCTTGCAAAAGAACTGGGCATTACACTCAACGAACTGTTGCGGGGCGAATACATAGCACAGGAAACTGCTGTGATGAAATCAGAAGAAAATCTTCAGCATACATTTGCATATGCAGAGCAAAAAATAGCCAAATCACAACGAATGATTTTTGCAATTACAACACTTTGTATGATAGTTATGTTGGTTGCAGGATACCTGCTTACACAGCAGAACTACCAGAAAAATGGCTTGTTTGATACAGCAGAGGCCTGCAGAAACCATACTCTTAAACGGTGGGATATACACATAGGCCAAGACAGCGTTTACTGGCGAGATGAAATTTATAAAGGCAGATGGTACCAGGTGTGTATGTATATTACACATCAGGACAGTGGTATTTTCCTTATTGAAAAACAGAATGATAAATATAAAGTGGCAGACAGCACTATTAACAAACAGATGCTTTCTTCTGCAGATGATGCTTACATTCAAATGCACGTCTTGTATGGATATGGACATCCAAAACCATTTGAAACTGTGTATATACACTGGGACGCTGTCCCCGGCGATGTAGAAATAAAATTCCGTGACCAATCTATTGAAAAAATGGCTACAGTAAATGGCTATACATTATGGTATCGCATAACTGACTTTTGGCCGGATTTTGCAGAAATAACAGTTGCATGAAAGGAATTTTAAAATGATATTATATGGGTATATTAAAGATAAATACAACTTGCCGGTAGAACAGGCGACAGTTGAACTGAAAAACAGCAGTTTTGAAACACTGTATGCCACTTGTACCGATACAGAAGGATATTATAAATTTGATATTCCGTCAGGATATTATCCCTTCTTTTTTGCTGTAAAAGGATATAAGGAAACAGGTCTGGAATATTGGTGCCAGGACATTGTGTTGAATGCTGATTTACAACTTGATGCAAAGATAGATACTCTTGAAATATATGGACTCCACGCTTTTTCTGTAAAAGGTGCCGGCAATGGCCTTATGGTTTATTTCAGACCTATGGCACTGGATAAATTTTTACAGGGATGTCAGGATATTGCCCCTGATAAAATTGATATAAGCATTTTAGTGGATGGTGAAAAAAGTCCTCTTGTTAATATCAACAAGGTATATGAATATGGGGGCATACACAAAATGACCGCATATCTGATACAAATAGCCACAAAAAAAGTTGAGAGTTGGCATAAACTTGATGTTGAAATATGGGATGAAAATCAAAATTATGGCGCTGCCTCAATTTTTAATAAATTGTAATTTTTGTGTGCAGGGGATTACCTCTGGACATCCCCTGGAATATAATAATACTGACAGCTTGCTACCAGCAGGCTGTTTTTTATTGCAAAAAATCGAAATCGGGGTTAAAATAGATAATCATATGTTATTGAGGTTATTATGAAATACATCAAACAGCTTGCTATCATCGTACTTGTCTGCTTTGCAGGCGAACTTGTCAGATATATTGTGCCCCTGCCTGTACCGGGCAGTATATGGGGCCTTGTCCTTATGTTTATTCTGCTGGTTACCGGTGTAATCAAACTTGAAAAAGTGGAAAAAACTGCTGACTTCCTTGTAGACTGTATGCCTATTATGTTTGTGCCCGGTGGTGTAGGCCTTATGCGGTCCTGGTCCACACTTAAAAGTATGTTGCCAGCCGCCATCTGTTCAATTGTGCTGGTTACACCTTTTGTAATGCTTGTGACCGGCAAAGTTACACAGAAATTAATTGATAGGGGGGACAGATAATGAAAGAATTATTCGCATCTGCCTCATTTGCAGGGGCTGCTCTGACAATGCTCTGCTTCTTTATCGGTTCTTCCATAAAGGATAAATTCAAAAGTCAGGTTTTCAACCCTATTCTCATAGCTATCATTACGATTATCACATTCCTGCTGATCACGGGAATCGATTACGATACATACAATTCCGGGGCAAAATACATCAGCTGGTTTCTGACACCTGCCACAGTATCCCTGGCGATTCCTCTTTACCGTCAGATAGAACGGCTTAAAAACAACGTTTTTGCTATTCTTGCAGGTATTTTCAGCGGCGTTGTGGCATCTGCTGTGGGCATACTGGCCCTTGCGGTAGTGTTCAGTCTTTCTCATCCGGAATATGTTACACTTCTGCCAAAAAGCATCACATCAGCTATCGGCATGGGTGTGGCTGACGAATTAGGTGGCTTTTCCACCATAACTGTACCTGTAATTATTATCACAGGTATTTTTGGCAATATCACAGCTTCTGCCGTGCTGAATTTCTTTAAAATCACAAACCCTATCGCCAAAGGTCTTGCTATCGGCACTGCCAGTCATGGTACCGGCACTGCCCGTGCTATCGAACTGGGGGAAGTGGAAGGCGCTATGTCTGGTCTCTCCATAGCTGTTGCCGGCCTTATGACTGTGATTGTGGCACAGGTATTTGCTTTGTTACATTAAAATAGTGCAATAGTTTTCAAAAAACTATTGCATTTTATTTTTTTGGTGTTATAATATTAAGGCAAAAGAAAATATGCACCATTAGCTCAGTTGGTAGAGCAACTGACTCTTAATCAGTGGGTCCCGGGTTCGAGTCCCTGATGGTGCACCATGAAAATGGCTGGTCCAAACGGACCGGCCATTTTTATTTTTCGGATTTTAGGGACTCGAACCCGAGAGGGTCGCCGCGTTAAACAAACAGTCCAGTGGACTGTTTTTAGCGGGCGAGAGCTTGAGCGGTAGCGAAAGCCAGTTAGTATGCAAGGCACAAAGTGCCGCAGCAGACGGCGAGTCCCTGATGGTGCACCAAATAAAAAAGAGTATCGTCAGATACTCTTTTTTATTTTATGTAAGTAGTAGGACTCGGACCCGAGAGGGTTTTTCCGTAAAGAAAACAGTCCGGTGGACTGTTTTTAGGAAAAAGAGCTTGAGCGACAGCGAAAGCCAGTTAGTATGCAAGGCACAAAGTGCCGTAGCAGACGGCGAGTCCCTGATGGTGCACCATTGATAAGGACATGGATTTATCCATGTCCTTATTAATTTTTGTAGGAAAATGGACTCTACCCTGAAAAACAATCTTCGCATACTTCGACGGGCTAAAGCCCCTCTTGTCTGCTTGTTGTTTTCCCTTCCTCCGCCTTCCTTCATCTGCCACCGGCAGCGGTCGGCTTCGTCACCCGAGAGGGTTTTTCCGTAAAGAAAACAGTCCGGCGGACTGTTTTTAGGAAAAAGAGCTTGAGCGACAGCGAAAGCCAGTTAGTATGCAAGGCACAAAGTGCCGTAGCAGACGGCGAGTCCCTGATGGTGCACCATGAAAATGGCTGGTCCAAACGGACCGGCCTTTTTTATTTTGATTTGTCTGATATTTCAATCAACATTATTTTCTGGAATTTATGATATTTTTATATCATATAAAAATAATTTATAGGTGGATATAAAATATTTTTATATTTAAATAGTTGATAATTTAAACAAATAAATCTATGAAAGTATAAACAAAATGTTTGATATAAAACTAAAATACAATAGTTTGTTTTCTCCCAAAACAGATAAATGGTATGAGACGGAAAGTTAAAAATAGATAAAAAAATATTTATATATAGTGGATATTTAATTGCAAAAGTAAAATTAAAAATTTTATTAAAATAAAATAAACTTATGGAAAAGTTTTGTTAAATTAGTTTAATTATAAACAATGCTTGTTTTAAAAAGTTGGGTCAAAGCTGTTTTAAGTATTGATTGTGCAATAAAAATCTATATTCTACATATATCAATATTATAAACTGTAGATGGATAAAAATACTACACAAATGACAAAATATACGAATAAATATATGAAAACAGGCGAAAAAATGAAAATAGTTCAAATCTTGAAATAAAAATATACATTTTTATTATTGATTTTTAAAACTAAAAAGTGTATCATTATGTCATAAAAAGTAATCGTATGCTAACGAAAAACATACGGTTTTGGTAATCAGTGCAAATTATTTCAAGGATGACAACATTATGAACATAAATGATAAAGAAAAAATCTTCAAGGCATTGGGTGATAAGAACAGACTTATGATTATGGATCTTATCAGCAAAGATGAACTCAGCGCAGGTAAAATTCTGGAACAGGTAAACATGGGCCAGTCCACTTTGTCACATCATATGAAAATACTTTGCGACAGTGGTATTGTAAACGCACGCAAAGATTCCAGATGGGTGTATTACACAATCAATGCTGAAGTTGCTGCAGAAATCAGCAGTATTATTTCAGAATGGATCAGATAATTTAAAAGGCGCTTTTGGCGCCTTTTTATTTTGCAAAAAAATAACAGCACCCATAGGGGTGCTGTTTGTTTTTTAAAAATTAAGCTTCTTCACCAAGGAACAGGTTTGACAGAGTGATTGGATCAACATATTCGCCGTCTTTGTATACGCGCATATTGCCAGATGCAATTTCGTCAATCAGGATAACCTGGTCAAGTTCTTTGTTGTAGCCGAATTCAAATTTGATATCGTAAAGATCCAGACCTTTTTTAGCAAATTCTTCAGCAACAATTCTTGTGATTTCCTGTGTCTGTTTCTTTGTGGATTCGTACTGCTGGTCAGTCATAACGCCCAGAGCAATCAGACCTTCTTTAGTTACCAGTGGGTCACCTTTTGCATCGTTTTTGAATGTCATTTCAACATATGCATCCAGTGGGGCGCCACTTTCAATATAGTCACCGTATCTTCTGATGAAAGAACCTACAGCTCTCAGACGGCAGATAACTTCAAGACCGTGACCAAAGTTTTTTGCAGGCAGAACTTCCATTGTGCCTTTTTCAGGGTCGATGGAAACATAATGAGTTTTGATGCCTTTTTCCTGCAGGATTTCGAAGAAAATTTTGCTCATTTTCAGGTTCTGTTTGCCGATGCCGTCGATTTCCAGACCAACTGTGTTTGCGCCTGGGTCGAACACGCCGTTTTCGCCTGTTACTGTGTCTTTGAATGCCAGCAGGTAATTGCCGTTTTCAAGTTCAAATACGTCTTTTGTTTTACCGGTATAGATTTTTTTCATAATAGCCTCCGAGTTTAAATCTCAAAATAGAAAAGCCGAATAAATCCATGGTAGGGAAATCCTGCCATAGTAGAGCGATTTGCGGCCGCCCTGTAGAAACGCCCGGACCATATTACCGAGCTTATACGGAAAAATTCATTTTACAAAAAAAATATAACACAGAAATATTAAATTTTGCAATAAAAAATATTAACTTTCGTCAATTTTGTAAGTTTGTAGTGAAAACAGTATTTCACAGCAAAAATATATAGTGTTTTTTTACAATGGGATGACACAACCTATTTATACATATTATAAAGGGATATGTTTGTTTTTTAACAATGTACAACTGTGTTTTCAGAGGGTAAAAACAGTCAATTGTGAAATTTACACAAATTTTTTTGGCTGTAAAGCGGTGAAATATCGCAATAGCTGAAAATAATAAAAAAAGGGTAATTTTCCTTGTAAACACCCCTTATTTTTGTTAAACTTAAATTGAAATAAATATTTTCGTCCATATTAGCCTGCGGATTGGCGCAGGAGTTTCTACGTGATTACCTTAATAATCTTACGCTATGGGCGTATATCAGTGTGCTGTTTGAACAGGAAAAACGGCATGCTCTGTTACGCCTTTGTGTTTTTTACACAAGGGCTTTTATTTTTGTTATTTATAAAACATCTATACATCAGGAGGATTTACCATGAGTAAAAAAGTTGCAATCGTTATGGGCAGTGACTCTGACCTGGGTGTAATGCAGAAATGTGCCAACAAACTGGCAGAATTCGGCATTGAACACGAAGTAAGAATTATGTCTGCTCACCGCACCCCTATGGCTGCCTTCAATTATGCACACAGTGCAAAAGACAACGGCTTTGGCGTTATTATCGCTGCAGCCGGCAAAGCTGCACACCTGGCAGGTGTTCTTGCGGCTCATACTACACTGCCTGTAATCGGTGTACCAATTAAATCATCTACATTAGACGGCTTGGATTCCTTGCTCAGCACAGTACAGATGCCTTCCGGTATTCCTGTAGCTACAGTTGCCATTGATGGCGCTGAAAATGCAGCTATCCTGGCCGTTCAGATTTTGGCTGTAAACGATGAAGAACTGGCTGCTAAACTGGCACAGATGAAAATCGATATGGAAAATGCTGTTCTCGCAAAGGACGCAAAACTCAACAGCTGATATATAACCGAGATATAAAGAAAGGAAAAACATATGTGCAATAAACATTGTATTGATTGCAGCTATGTACGTGATTTTGCAGAAATTCACGAAGAATGTGGTATTTTCGGTATCACAACAGGTGTTTACGACAGGGTTGACGTAAGGGAAGAAGTTAGATACGCCCTTTATGCTCTGCAGCACCGCGGCCAGGAAAGCTGTGGTATCTCTGTAAATGACCACGGAATTATTTCTACAGTAAAAGGCGTAGGTCTTGTACCTGAAGTACTGACAAACGAAGCACTGGAAAAACTGCCAATGGGCCAGATGGCTATCGGCCACAACAGATACGGCTCTGCAGACAGTGGCGACGTTATGAACGCCCAGCCACTTTACATCCGTCACGCAAAAGGCACTCTGTCAATGGCTTTCAACGGCCAGCTGATAAACGCAGTGGAAATCAGAAGAGAACTGCAGCAGCAGGGTATCATCTTCCACACATCCAGCGATGCTGAAGTTATCGCTTACACTATCGCAAAAGAACGTCTTACCAGCCACTCTACAGAAGAAGCTGTAAGACGTGCCATGGAAAAACTGGAAGGCGCTATTTCAATGGTGGTTATGTCACCAAGAAAACTGATCGCCGCCAGAGACAAACGCGGCTTCAGACCTATGGTTATCGGTCAGCTGCCAGGCGGTGGTTACATATTTGCCAGCGAAACCTGTGCGCTTGAAGTAGTAGGCGCAAAATTTGTACGAGATGTAAAACCTGGCGAAATAGTGCAGGTTGAAAACAATATACTTACTGTTTACCAGGAAGGCACAGAAAAACCAACAGGCTTGTGCATCTTTGAATATGTATACTTTGCCCGTCCTGACTCTGTGGTGGAAGGTCAGTCTGTACATCATTCCAGAAAACTTGCAGGCGCGCTTGTTTCAAAGATAGCCCCAGTGGATGCTGACGTTGTTATCGGTTCCCCTGACTCCGGCCTGGAAGCTGCTATGGGCTATGCAGAAGCCAGCGGTATTCCATATGGCGTGGGCCTTATGAAAAACCGTTACATCGGCAGAACATTTATACAGCCAACACAGAAAGAAAGAGAAAATTCAGTTAAAATCAAACTGAATGCCATCGAAAGAACTGTAAGAGGCAAACGTGTTATCCTGGTTGATGACAGTATCGTTCGCGGCACTACATCCAAGCGTGTTGTAAAAATTCTCCGCGAAGCAGGCGCTACAGAAGTTCATATGCGTGTGGCATCCCCTCCATATACAAATAAATGCTATTTCGGCACAGACAATACAGAAAAGAGAAATCTTATTGCTGCAAGAACAAATGTGGAAGGCATCAGGGAAGAACTGGGTCTTGACTCCATCGCATTCCTGCCGCTGGAAGATATGCTGAAGGTTGCACCGGAAGCAAACTGCGGTTTCTGTATTGGATGTTTCACAGGGGAATATCCTGTGGATATCACAAAAGCCAACGAAATTGATAAATTCAACGAAAAAATATATTAATCAATAAAACAATTATCATATACAAAAGGTGAAAGACATGAAAAATTATTCTGACAGTTACAAATCTGCAGGCGTTGACGTTACAGCCGGGTACGAAGCTGTTCGTCTTATGAAAGACAGTGTTGCCAGAACAAAAACTGATGCTGTTCTTGGCGGTCTTGGCGGTTTCGGTGGTCTTGTACAGCTGCTGGACGTAAAAGATATGAAAGAACCTGTTCTGGTTTCCGGCACAGACGGCTGTGGCACAAAGGTTAAACTGGCATTCCTGTTGGACAAGCACGACACAATGGGCATCGATTGTGTTGCAATGTGCGTAAACGACATCGTTTGCTCCGGCGCAAAACCACTGTTCTTCCTTGACTATATTGCTATCGGCAAAAACTACCCAGAAAAAGTTGCTACACTGGTTTCAGGTGTTGCAGAAGGCTGTGTTCAGGCAGGCTGTGCACTGGTTGGCGGCGAAACAGCGGAACACCCTGGTCTTATGCCTGTTGACGAATACGACCTGGCTGGCTTTGCGGTAGGTATCGTTGACAAGGAAAAAATCCTGGACAACGAAAATGTTAAAGCAGGCGACGTTATCATCGCTCTGCCATCTTCCGGTGTTCACTCCAACGGCTTCTCCCTGGTAAGAAAAGTATTCTCAATCGGCAGCGAAGGTTCAAACCTGAATGAATATGTTGAAAGCCTTGGCGGCACTCTTGGCCACACACTGCTGACACCTACAAAAATCTATGTAAAACCTGTTCTTTCACTGCTTGAAAAAGTAAATGTAAAATCCATCGCTCACATCACAGGCGGCGGCTTCTACGAAAACGTACCACGCGCACTGCCAGAAGGCAAAAAAGCTGTTATCAAAAAATCTGATGTTCGTGTGCTGCCAGTTTTCGACCTTATTGCTGAAACAGGCAACATCCCAGTTGAAGATATGTACTCTACATTCAATATGGGTGTTGGTATGATGATTATCGTTTCACCAGAAGAAGTAGAAACTGCTCTTGAAGTACTGAAAACAGCAGGCGAAGACGCTTATGTTGTAGGCAGAATCGAAGACGGTGAAAAGGGTGTGGAATTATGTTAAAAGTTGCAGTTCTGGTTTCCGGCGGCGGCACAAACCTGCAGGCAATTCTTGATGCTGTGGACTCAGGCAAGATTACAAATGCAAAGGTGGAAAAAGTTATTTCCAATGTCGCAGGTGCATATGCCCTGGAAAGAGCAAAAAACCACAATGTAACAGGCGTTACACTGCGCAGAAAAGACTTTGACAGCAAAGCAGACTGGGAAACAGCCCTTATCGAAGAAATCGAAGGCTGCGGCGCACAGCTGATTGTACTGGCTGGCTTTATGGCTATACTTTCAGAAAATTTCACAAAACATTTTGAAAATAAAATCATCAATGTACATCCATCCCTTATCCCATCATTCTGTGGCGAAGGTATGTATGGTCTCCACGTTCACGAAGCAGCCCTTGCAAAAGGTGTAAAAGTTTCCGGTGCTACAGTTCATTTTGTAAATGAAGAAGTTGACGGCGGCAAAATCATCGCACAGAAAGCTGTTGAAGTTATGGCCGATGACACACCTGAAACACTGCAGAAGCGCATTATGCAGCAGGCAGAATGGATTATCCTGCCACAAGCTATTGATGATATAGCAAACAACAGAATTTAATATAAAACCGTAGGGGATGGCGACCTCGACATCCCGCATAAAAAACGTAGGGGACGGCGTCCTCGACGTCCCACATAAAAAAATGTAGTGGCTGATGCCCACATCGGCCATATTCAACAGAAAGAGAGAATTATAATGACAGGCCTTAAAACTTATCTTGAAAACAACTCTTACCCTGGCCGTGGTATCCTTATCGGCAAAACAGAAACTGATGTGGTTATCGCATACTTTATCATGGGCCGCAGCGAAAACAGCCGCAACAGAATCTTCTTTGAAAGCGAAGGCGGTATCCGCACAAAAGCTTTTGACGAAAGCAAACTGTCCGACCCATCACTTATCATCTATGCACCTGTTCGTGTTCTTGGCAACACAACAATCGTTACAAACGGCGACCAGACAGATACTATCTGGGAACATATGATGATGGGCAAATCCTTTGAAGATGCACTGCGCACAAGAGAGTTTGAACCAGACGGCCCAAACTGGACACCTCGTATCTCCGGTATCGTTTATCCAGACAACACATTCAAAATGTCTATTCTGAAAAGCGACAACGGCAGCGACGCACAGTGTGTAAGAAACTTCTTTGAATATTCTGCACCTATCACAGGTCAGGGCAGACTGATTCACACATACAAAGAAAACGGCACTCCAATCCCATCATTTGAAGGCGAACCAAAAGTGTTTGAAATCGGCGGCGACATCGACACATTTACAGAAACAGTGTGGAACGCCCTGAACCCAGATAACAAAGTAAGCCTTTTCGTAAGATATATTTCCCTTGCTGACAGATCTGTTCAGACAAGAATCGTAAACAAAAATGTTTAAGGAGAATACCGCAATGAAAGAAATGGAACTTAAATACGGCTGTAACCCTAACCAGAAACCTTCCCGCGTGTTTATGAAAGAAGGCGAACTGCCAATCACAGTTCTCAACGGCCGCCCAGGCTATATCAACCTGCTGGATGCCCTCAACGGCTGGCAGCTGGTTAAAGAACTGAAAAGAGCAACAGGCCTGCCTGCTGCAACATCTTTCAAACACGTTTCACCTGCAGGCGCAGCAGTAGGTCTGCCACTGTCAGAAGTTGAACAGAAAATCTACTTTGTTGAAGGTATGGAATACTCCCCATTGGCTTGCGCATATGCAAGAGCCCGTGGCGCAGACAGAATGTCTTCTTTCGGCGACTTTATTTCACTTTCAGACATCTGTGATGTACCAACAGCAAAAATGATTGCCAGAGAAGTTTCTGATGGCGTTATCGCTCCTGGTTACACAGAAGAAGCTCTGGAAATTCTCAAGAAAAAGAAAAAAGGCGGTTATAACGTAATCCAGATCGACGAAAACTATGTTCCAGCACCAGTTGAAACAAAAGATGTTTTCGGTGTTACATTTGAACAGGGCAGAAACGAACTGGTTATCGACAAAAACTCCTTTGAAAACATTGTAACAGAATCAAAAGACCTGCCAGAAAGCGCTAAAATCGACCTGGCAATCGCTATGATTACTCTCAAATACACACAGTCCAACTCTGTATGTTATGTAAAAGACGGCCAGGCTATCGGCATCGGCGCAGGCCAGCAGTCACGTATCCACTGTACACGTCTTGCTGGTCAGAAAGCTGACAACTGGTGGCTCCGTCAGCACGAAAAAGTGCTGGGTCTCCAGTTTGCAGACGGTCTTTCCCGTGCAGACAGAGACAACGCCATTGACGTTTATATGTCAGATGAATACGAAGATGTATTGGCTGAAGGTGTATGGCAGACAAAATTCAAAGTTAAACCAGAAGTGTTCACAAGAGAAGAACAGAAATCATGGCTGGCACAGCTTACAGGCGTTGCTCTTGGCTCTGACGCATTCTTCCCATTCGGCGACAACATCGAACGCGCACACAAAACAGGCGTTAAATACATTGCACAGCCAGGTGGCTCTGTTCGTGATGACCACGTTATCGAAACATGTAACAAACACGGCATCACAATGGCATTTACAGGCATCCGTCTGTTCCACCACTAATATTTCACGCGTAGGGGGTGGCCTCCCGGACATCCCGCTTACCTCCCCAAAGTAGGGGACGGCGTCCTCGACGTCCCGTTAGACAGAAAACGTAGGGGACGGGCTTCCCGTCCCGCAATAAAATAAATTCCCCTTGCAAAACAACAGTTTCCAAAGGAGTACAATATGAAAATTTTAGTAGTTGGCGGCGGTGGCCGTGAACACGCAATTCTCAAAAGTCTCGCAGGCGAAGGCAGACAGCTGTTCTGCGCACCTGGCAACGCAGGTATTGCAAACCTTGCCACTTGTGTTGATATCAAAATCAACGACCTTGACGGCATTGTAAAATTTGCAACAGAAGAAAAAATCGATCTTGCCCTGGTTTCTCAGGACGAACCGCTGGTTCTTGGCATGGTTGACGCACTGCAGGCAGCAGGCATCCGCACATTTGGTCCTAACAAAGCGGCAGCCATCATCGAAGGCAGCAAAGCTTTCTCCAAAGACCTGATGAAAAAATACAACATCCCAACAGCTGCATACGAAAAATTCACAGATTCCGCAGCAGCTATCGAATATGTAAAAGCACAGGATTTTTACCCAACAGTT
>JAFZGF010000013.1 GCA_017555565.1 Oscillospiraceae bacterium | reverse complement strand
TGCACAAGTCCGTAAAAAACGGACATAGAAAATAAGAACCCTCCTGATGTAGAATAGAAACTACATCAGGAGGATTTTTTATGCCAAGAAGTTACAGAAACGTAAGTAAGTATGAAAAAGAAATTTTAGAATTAAAATCACAAGGGTATACCAAAAGAGAAATTGGAACAAAACTAGGATTCACATTTGAGCAGGTGCATAATTTCATCAGCAAGTATAATATGAGACAACGCAAACTTGAATCAGGTGTTGCTCTGCATAAGAAAGGCAGACCAGCCAAGGACAGCGTTGTAACAGAAGAAATGAAATCTACAGAACTTCGTTACATCATCGCTCGCAAGGATGCAAAGATAAAGCAGCTTGAAATGGAAAATGAATTGATGAGGGATTTTCTCTCACTCACAGAAAGGAAGTGAGACCACAGATAAAATACAATGTAATCTACCGACACAGAGAAAAGTATTCAGTCAGTTCCATGTGCCGTTTCTTCGGTGTGTCCCGCAGTGGATACTATGGATATGTACAGAGAATGGATATACCGGACAGAGACTTGCCTTTGGCAGAAAAGATAAGAGAATGTCAGGACAAATGCGGTAAAACATATGGATACCGCAGAGTACATATATGGCTGGAAAGACAAGGAATACACCATAATCCCAAAACAATACTGCGTATTATGCAGAAATACAGCCTTTTATCTGTTGTAAGAAGAAAGAAATATCGTAACTATGGAAATGTACTGCACAAATATCCTAATCTGTTAAACAGAGATTTTACTGCAACAAGACCTAATCAGAAATGGGTTACAGATATATCCTACATACACACAGCACAGGGAAATCTGTATTTATCAGTAATCAGAGATTTGTACGATAACAGCATCGTTTCATACAAAATGGGTACTGAACAAAACATTAACCTTGTTCTGTCAACAATTCGTTCTGCCAAGAGAAAAGAAAAAGTCACTGCAGAGCTGCAACTCCACAGTGACCAGGGCTTTCAATACACTTCGCTCGGGTATTTTAAGCTGACTCAATCTTACGGCATTACGCCATCAATGTCAAGACGTGGTAACCCTTATGACAATGCTTTGGCAGAAAATTTCTTTTCAATTCTCAAAACAGAATGCATTAACCGCGTCAAAATCAAAACTTTTCATCAGGCTCGCCTGATGATTGATGAATATATTTATTTCTACAACAACCAACGTATCCAGTTAAAAACAAAACTGACTCCTATGGAATACAGAAGTCAGTTTGTATATTAATATTCAATTTCTACATCAGCAGGGTTCTTTTTGTACTGTCTGCACAATTTGGGGCAGAACATTTTACCAATGGCTTTTATTTTTTAGTTGTTTTCTTTCAGGTCTTTAAGGAAATCGATGATTTTGTCAATTGTTTCATCATCGATGAAATCGTCAACTTTGTCGATAATATCTTTAAGTGTTTCATTTTTTGCCAGCATAAGAATAGGGTTCTTTGTGAGACCTGGAATAAGTTCTTCGATTTTTGCCTTTACTTCTTTGTTTGCCAGCAGTTCTTTGATTGTTGATTCAATAGTAAGTTTTGCCATAGTTTATACGTCCTTTCCGATATTCGTTGTTAAAATATTATCATATAAATCTGTATGTATCAACTGCTAATTTCAAAAAGATATATAAATAAAAAACGGAGAGAAAAATCTCTCCGTAAAAATCATATTATTCCGCCTGAATGTCTATATATACCTTTTCACCAGGGTTGGCATAGCCAAGTCTTTCCCTTGCGATACGTTCAATATAAACTTCGTCCCGGTCTTCATCCAACAGGCTCTGTGTATCGGCCACTTCCAGCTGCAGACGGTCTTTCTGTGCCTGGATATTGGCAAGTTCCTGTTTTTTTGTCATCAGTTCAAACTGTGCGCTGATAAGATTGATGGTGAGATAAACTATAACAAGCAAAAACAGAACTGAACGAAGATTGATTTTTTTCTTTATATTCTGCATTGCACTCACCCCCCCATAATCTCTGTGACATTTTTGTAACTTTAATTATACAACAATACTTCTTTCTCTTTCAATACTTCATCGGAATTTTTTTGTGTATTTTTTTGATTTTTTCCTTTGATTTTCTCTATTTTGACCGAAAGTTTTCCACTTACAGACACAGTCAATCTTTTTATACAGTCTTTTGCAGTTAAAATAATTATGTCTGTATATCTGTGCATACAGTTTGAAAATGCCGGTGTAAACATAATCCGGCCAATCAAAGCAAAGAATACATTGTACCAGCGCAGGATGCGGTAATTGGCAAAAGATATGCTGTAACTGAAAACAGCAACTGTAAAAAAGACCGCCGCCACCACATCCCTGATAAAAACTGCAATTTTGCCTTTGTATAAAAAAACTGATATCAGCTGGTAAAATACACCCGTTGCAAAACCTACACCAAGGCTGTAGACTGCATCCTGGAATATAAGCCAATAGCTCTGTACTTCAAAAATCATTTCATTATTCTGGCCAGAAGCCCCTCGCTTTTATCCTTTGCGGCTTTGTACTGCATTGTTTCCACCCTGCCTGTAAGTTTAAGCGTGTTCTGGGATGAGCTTATTTCCCCTGCCACCAGGTCACGGCCCTGTATGATCAGTGTGCCATAGTCTGTGCGCAGTATAATTCGGTATTCATCATAGGATATCACCTGCAATACACCGGTGACTGTCATAGCATTTCTGTTTTCCAAAGTAACTTTATGTGGTATCAAAATTTTATCGGACATAATATTTCTCCTCCTTGGAAAAATATATGCCCGACAGACTGTTATTATTCTTCTATTACTGTGTACATTTCTCTTGCGCCGTCTTTTGAAACTGTGTTTTCAACAGACAGCACCTTTACTTTTACAGGTTTAGTGCCAAACATAATCTGCACTTCGTCACCGATTTTAACCTGATATGATGCCTTTACCTCGCGGCCGTTTACGATTATTCTGCCAGCGTCTGCAACTTCGTTTGCCACAGTGCGTCTTTTGATAAGGCGGGAAACCTTAAGAAATTTATCTATTCTCATAATTACCTCTTACAATATTTTTTATAATTGTAACATATAAAAAATGCCGATGCAATGCACCGGCAAATTATAAACTATTATTTGTTTACAGCGTTTTTCAGAGCTGTACCTGCTTTGAAAACAGGAGCTTTGTTTGCAGCGATAACCATAACTTCGCCAGTCTGTGGGTTGTGGCCCAGTCTTTCTGCTCTTTCTTTTACTTCAAATGTGCCGAAGCCAACCAGGCTTACTTTTTCGCCATTTGCCAGTGTTTCTGTAATTGTATCGATAACTGCTGCAACTGCTTTTTCAGCATCTTTTTTTGTCAGTTCAGTTCTTTCGCTTACTACTGCAATAAGTTCTGCTTTTGTCATTGTTGTTGATCCTCCGATTATATTTTCTCCTCAGGCATCCTGTGCCTGAATCCATAGTTCTTTTAACACAGCGAATTCTATTGTATCAAAAGCCAGACCCTTTTGCAATGCCAAATTTTCAAAAATATTAAATATTTTTACAAATTCCCTGCTTTTTTCCCTTAAAACCATCTCAGAGTCCAGTTTGTGCTGTCTTGTAAGATTTACTGCGGAAAACAGCAGGTCTGCCAGCTGTTGCTGTGATGCATTATCCCGTTTTTCCATTTCATCCAGCAGTCTGCGGATATTGGCAATTTCAGCTTTTTTGTCAGGAATAGGCAGACCACCGGCGGCCACTCTTTTCTGCACTTTCTGTGCATACATAAGGGCAGGAAAACTGTGAGGTACAGCATTTACTGTCCGACTGATGGTAGTATGGCCGTGGGAGTCATTTTTAATCGCTTCCCAGTTGTTCAGCACATCTTCCACACCGCTTACCTGCAGGCCTTTGAACACGTGCGGATGGCGCAATACCAATTTCTGTGCCAGTGCATTTACAACATCTTCAAAAGTGAAAGAGCCTTCTTCTTTTTCCATCTGGCAATGCAGCAGTACCTGCAGCATTACATCGCCGAATTCTTCCAGCATTAGTTCCTTGTCGTTGTTGTCTATAGCATCAACCGCTTCATAGGTTTCTTCAATAAAATCCTTGCGGACAGACAGATGTGTCTGCACTCTGTCCCATTCGCAGCCGTTCACAGGATCGCGCAGCATTTCCACCACTTTCAGCAGGTCTTCAATTGTATAAAAATCTTTTTTAATAAATTCCATAGTCGTTACTCCTTTATGGAACTTATTTTACCACGGCACAAATCACTTATCAACGAAAAAGCCGATAAACAGAAAAACAGTAATGTATATCACCACGAAAATCCCGCCGCAAAATACAGTTCTGAAAGCTACGGGAACAGTGTACAGCACAAAGTCCGCAAATATGCGTATAAACGTCAGTAGAAGATAAGTTACTGATACCGGCACTATCAGCTGTGGTATTACGGAAATATCCGGATTTGCTTTCTTTGCCGCTATAACAGACAATACAAAAACAATACAATAGAATACAGTCTGCGATATAATACACCCCATTATATTTATTCTTTCCACCGAGCACAGCCGGATACCCAGGGGAATTTTTATACCGCAGGCAAAAAGAAGAATCTTCAGTATGACCGATGATTTGCCGCTGGCGTGCAGGATGGAATTAAGTGGGAAGGAAAAAGCTGAGAGTATTGCAAAAGGCGCCATATATTTTAAAAAGCAGGTAGCCAATTCAGTCTGGGAACCGCGGTCGCCATAAAGGGTAGCCAACACTTCTCCAGGAAAAAATGCCACAAAAAGGCTGACCGGCACCACAAGAAATGCCGTTATTTTAATCAGTCGGTCAGTCTGCTGCTTAAGCTGGCTCTTATCATCACTGTTTATGCTGCGGGTTATCAGCGGCAGACCAGACGCCCCCACCGCAGAAGACAGTGACGGAATCAGATTAAAAACAGACAGACACAGCCCCTGGTATACACCAAACAACCATATGGCTTTTTCGTCTTCAGCCGAAAATGCTATAAAAGGATATGCGGCCATAAGGTTATAATCGGATATGCCTTTCACTATGGACAGGCACACCACAGTATCAAAAAAGTTGGCAATTGATACTGTAAGCGCAGATGCTGATATAGGTATAGCCATGGACAAAAGATTTTTTGTTGTTATAGGCAAATCAGCCTCTTTTATATCCTTGTGGCGTTTTTTGAAATCGGAGTGCATATATACAAAGCATATAAGCCCACAAATGCTGATTGTGGCAAAAGCCATTATCAGCTGGGCATCGCCTGCATTCTTTTTTACCATAGTACCAGCAAGATATACTGATGTGATGCCTATAACAACCTTTGCACTGCTTTCCAGCAGGCTGGCTTTGGCTGTGACAGCCATATTCATACTACCCTGGCTGATACCTTTGTATATTGCTTCATATGTGGCAAAAATCAGATTTGGGCACAGTAACGCCACCCCAATGAAAATCATAGGTGTATCCATATAGATACTGTAATACCAGCTGACAAGTACAGCTGCCACCGCAAGAAAAACAGACATCAGGCCAAAGCAAAGCGCAGCTTTTTTCTTGATTTTCCCATAGGCTGATATATCGCCTGCAGGCTGGGACGCCGTCAGCCTGGACACTGCCGGTGTTATGCCTGCTGTAGCCAGCGAGAAAAAAGGCATAAAAATATTGAACGCCGCAGAATATTTGCCCATCCCCTCTGCCCCTATCATTCTGGTAAGCGGTATGCGGTAGGCTGCAGACAGAAATTTGACCACTATCCCCGACAGTGCAAGAACAGCTGTACCTTTGATAAATATATTGTCTTCTTTTCTTTTTATCATAAAACAACCTGCTTATTCTTTTGTATAATGTATATTGGAACAAGAAGAATATTATACAAAATTTACCGCAGTAAAAACTGCGGCTGTTTTTTTGTGGTTTCTTTACATAGATTAATTATTATGATTACGATATAATATACTTAAATTGATACATATAGACGGAGGATAATTATATGAAATTTATTGATATGCACTGCGACACGCTGATGCCTTTTGTAAGAGGCGGTGACTACAACCTTTTCAGCAACAATGGTCAGGTTGACTTTCAGAAAATGAAAAAAGGTAATGCTCTGGCACAGTTTTTTGCAGTATTCTTCCCTAAAATGGAAATGTTCGCAAAACAGGGCATTGAAATGAACGATGAACTGTATTTTAAACTTCTGACAGATGGTTTCTACAGAGATATTGAAAAACACAGCGACATAATCGCATTTGCAGGCAATGCCGCTGATATCGAAAAGAACGAAAAAGAAGGCAAAATGAGTGCTGTTCTCACAATTGAAGACGGTAGATTTATCAACGGCAATATGGATAAAATCCAGGAAGTATACGACAAGGGCGTACGCGCCATCTCCCTTACCTGGAACTATGAAAACTGCTTTGGCTGGCCAAACAGCCTGGACAAAGAAATAATGAACAAAGGTCTGAAAGAATTCGGTATTGATGCAATAGCAAAAATGAACGACCTGGGCATTATCATTGACGTTTCCCATCTGTCTGACGGCGGTTTCTACGATGTGGCCAAATACACAAAGAAACCTTTTGTTGCCACACACTCCAATGCAAGAATGGCATCCCCTCACCAGAGAAACCTGACAGATGATATGATCAAAGTGCTGGCTGAAAAAGGCGGCGTTACAGGGCTGAACTTTGCACCACAGTTTATGGACCTTGATGTAAATGCAACACATACACCGGTTTCCAACATTATCCGAAACGCCAAACACATTGTAAATGTAGGCGGCATTGACGTACTGGGCCTGGGCACAGACTTTGACGGTATCGGCGGTACACAGGAAATCAGCGATTCTTCAATGTTGCCACAGCTGTGGGATGCATTTGCAAAAGCAGGCTTCCACGAAAGCGAAATTGAAAAAATCGCATACGGCAATGTTATGAGAGTAATCAAAGAAAGTATGAAATAAAATTACACTTTTACAGTACAAAAGGCAGGGTTATACCCTGCCTTTTTATGTTTCAATATAAAAAATTAATGATAAACATTAATTTTTTGTTGACATTATGATTTATCCGTGATATAAATAAATTAACGATAAACATTAATTTCTTAACGCTATATGGAGGGCATTATGAAAAACGAATATGTTGAAAAAATAAATAAACTGGGGAAAGTTGGGCATACTGTGACCAGAATATGTTCTGTAATGGTAACTATTGCTTTGGTGTGTTGTATTGTAGCGACTGTTCTTCTGGCTTTGGTTCCGCAGAACGGTGTCCGTATAACAACCAGCCATAATGCAGAAATTGAAATGGATATGTCCAACAGCATTATTCCAAGCCTTGTGGGCTTTGACACCGACGCTGACGGCCGTTTTGAACTGGATGGCATAAAATATGACCAGTTCGACATAACAGGTACACTTACTACACAGACCGCCTATGCAAAATCAACTCCTTTCACCTATTCATTGAAAGATATGATGTGGGTAATGCTGGCTGGTGCAATATTCTGCCTGCTTCTTGTATATGCAATAAAGAAAATATCTGCACTGTTTGGCATTTTCAAAGACTGTGAAACACCTTTTACCATACAGACAGCTGATTCTTTTAAAAATATCACTATTGCTCTTATACCTGTGGCAGTTATGAGCTGGGTTATGGAAGCTGTGATAAAAAGAGTTACTACAGGTGTGTGGGATATAGTGATAGGTATTGACCTGACTGTTGTTATGGTTGTGGTAGTAATGCTGATGATGTCTGAAATATTCCGTTACGGCGTAATGCTGCAGACTGAATCTGACGAAACTTTGTAAGGCGGTGTAATTATGGCTATTATACTGAGACTGGACAGAGTTATGGCAGACCGCAAAATATCGCTGAAAGAACTGAGCGAAAAAGTAGGAGTGGCCAATGTAAACCTTTCAAAACTGAAAACCGGCAAGGTCAGTGCTATCCGCTTTTCCACACTGGACGCCATATGCGATGTGCTGGACTGTCAGCCGGGCGATATACTGGAGTTTCGCAGAGGCCCTGCGGCTGAAAACGAAACAGAAGTAAAGGAATAATCTTATGGACAAACAACTGGAAATACTGCTGAAAAACAATGATTCTGACGGTATAAAAGACTTTTTCTTTGAAAAAGAAATGGAATTTTACAACGGAGATATGGCAGATATAATAATAAGCCTGGATACCGATATTCCAAACTATGACTGCCTGGTGGACACCATAGGCATAGCAAATGAATATCTGTCTACAGAACTTTTTACCGATGACAAGGCTATGTACTGTATCAATACATATCCTACTGATACCAGCAATCTTTACTTTGTACGCAAGGAAGAATTCGGGCTGGACGACGGCTATGCTGTAGTGAATCAGCTGATATTTACAAATCTTGAAAACCGATAAAATATAACACCCCCGACAGCAATTTGTCGGGGGTATTTGTTTATAACTTATCTTTTTTGCTTATTGTATTAACTTTTTCAACTATAAACTGTTTAATTTTTTCTTTATCTGGCAGATTGAAAATATTTTTGCCCAAAGCTTTTGCAAATTCCGCCAGTACAGTTTTCATCTTTACTGCAGTTTCTTCATCAATGCTTTTCAGCGTAGACACCATACTGTCAAACTCTTTCACAGCCATAACCGGCCATTCAGTAAAACTGGATACGCCCGGTGCGGCAATTACCTGGAACACTGTGTCTATAAACACTTCCCTGTCCTGCCGGCTGAGGTTTGCCATCAGATCATAAATTGTAAAAATCAGTTTATTGGCGTTTGACTTGAGATTTTCTGCATAGATAAAGTCATCTCCGCTGATTTCCCAGGAGAACGGATCGTGCTGCATAAGGCCCATACGGTCGCTTTTTACCACCTGGAACCCACAGCTGGAAAACATAAGGCCAAAGAGCGATGCCTGCGGAACTGTGATGTGCAGTTTGTCACACAGATCCGTATAGCCTGGCATCCGTTGTATATCATTGGAAAGACCAGGACCATCGTGATTGAAAACTGAAATAATCCTTTCCTGAATTTCCCTGCCTGCAAAAGCCGCACCATAAAGTGCAAGGTTGCCACCCTTGGAATGACCGCCAAGATACAGTTTACCCGGCAGGCGTGCCGCTACAGTCTGCAGATAATGTACAGCTGATATATGCCCCGGTATAACTGACCGGAAAAACATATTGAAATCTTCTTTCCAGCCTACGATGGTGGAGTCTGTACCGCGGAAAGCTATATACGCTGTGCCGTCCGGCAGAATGAATGTGGTGGCGCTGAACTGTTTTTCCAGCTCTGCATCCACATTGTCTATATAATAATTGACCTTTATATCTCTGTATCGTGGACTGCAACAGATTGCATTCAACAGTTTGCGGTTGCTTTTTGCATCGCGCACATCATCAAAAATACTGTCAAAATATTCTGCTTTATATAAATCTGCAATGCGCACAGCCTCGCCGTCGTATTCTACACCGGGCACAGCAACATCGAGATGCATATATGCCACCTGGGACAGCAAGAGTGAGTCTACCGAACCAAATGGTTGAACATCAAAGGTTTTCAGCTGTTTTTCGGCATATTCAATTATGGAAAGAGACTGTTCTTTTTTCGGGAAAGAAAACTCAAAAAAGCCGTCACTGTGGTTTTCTTTCACTTTATCTTTTAATTCTGTCATATGAGGTTATACCTCCTCAGAAAAGATTTTTCGGATTGTGACGTGCCACACTGAGCACAAGGCCCATGGCACAGTAAGTAACAATAACACTGGTACCTCCGGCTGAAAACAGCGGCAGTGTTACACCGATAACCGGCAGTAAAGACAGGTTCATACCGATATTAATAAATGTCTGTCCCATAAGCATACCGAACACACCTACACAAACCAGGCTGCCCTGGGCATCGATACTGCGGCGTGCGATAGAAAGTATTCTCAGCCACATAAAGACTATCAGTAACAGTACCCGGACTGTACCCACAAAGCCAAGACATTCGGCTATAAACGAAAACATAAAGTCATTGTAAGCCAGCGGTGTGGCATTGTGATTATCCACCAGAAAGCCTTTGCCGAAAATACGGCCAGAGCCAATGGAGATTTTGCCCATATTCTGCTGCCACATAACAGAGGTATATTCTTCAGGATGAAACAGACCAAGAATTCTGTTTTTCTGATAAGTATCTATCTTGTCTGTAAACCACAGAACCGGGAAAGCCACGCTGACAGCGGCAAAGCACCGGCCGATGATTTTGGGACTGATACCTGCCGCGAAAAACATGCAGGAAATCATAATGGCGTATATTATAAGCGTGCCCATATCTTTCTGTATAGCTACAAAAGCCATAGGTATGCCTGCTACAAATACCATTCTCACAATAGTATTTACTTCGTTCATACTGTTTTTATGCCGTTCAAAAAAATGGGCCAGCATAAGTACTGTGCTGATTTTCAGCAGTTCACTTGGCTGCAAGGACATACCAAAAGGCAGTTCTATCCAGGCTTTGTTTGTTGTACCTGGAGGGGCATATCCGATAAACATACACAGAACCATCAAACCAACACACAGAGCAAAGTGGAATTTCCAGTATTCACACAGTTCCTTATAATCTACAAATGAAATGATAAATGCCCGGACAATACCTATTAAACTGGCTATCAGCTGTACCACAACAGGACGCACAGTATCCATAAGGGACATATGCTGGAATATGGCATACATTGAAAAAACTGACAGACAACTGCAGGTGGCACAAATTGCCACAAACACCAAGTCTGTTTCTTTTATAATCTGTTTTATATGATTCAAAATTACACTCCCGTATAACTAATAATTATTTAATGTTTATTGATTATATATCAATATATCTTCTATTGCAATTATAACATAAAAATTATTAAGAATGTATTAAATATTATGCTTTAACAGTTGAATTTTTTGTGTTATTATATAAGTTAAAGTAACAATACTAATTTGGAGATAAAAATTGAAAAGCTTTATAACCAATTCAAAAGAAGAAACCATTGCCCTGGCAGAAAAACTGGCAGGCAAACTGGAAAATCACGATATTATTTTTTACATAGGTGGTCTTGGTATGGGCAAAACAGCTTTTACCCAGGGGCTGTGCAACGGTCTGGGCATTAAGGCGGAAGTTACCAGTCCCACATTTGCCATTGTAAACGAGTATAGCGGCAGCCCACTGAGTCTGTTCCATTTCGATATGTACAGAATCGAAAATGAAGATCAGCTGTTCAACATCGGATTTGACGATTACCTGGACTATGACGGCGTGCTGGCTATTGAATGGAGCGAAAACATTGCCGACTTTTTCTATGACAACAACATTACAATAACTTTTGAAAAACTGGGTGAAACCACCAGAAAAATCACTGTGGAAGGGGTGGACTGCAATTGGTAATTCTTGGAGTTGACTGCTCATCAAAACAGAGCTCTGTATGTATAATGAAGGATGACCGAGTGATATATACTGCTGTCCAGGCAACAAACACCACACATTCACAGAATTTTCTGCCTATGATCCAGGGGGCACTGACTGTATGCAGTCTGACACCAAAGGATGTGGACCTGTATGCAGTTACACTGGGGCCTGGTTCTTTCACCGGTCTGCGCATCGGCCTTGCCGCAATAAAAGGTATGGCCAGTGCCAACAACACAGCTTGCATAGGTGTATCCAGCCTGAAAGCACTGGCAAAGGCTGTCGACCTGGACGGCATTGTAATACCCGTATTTGACGCACGCCGCAGACAGGTTTACGGCTGTGTTATGGATGGTGACAATGTAATTTGCGATGATTTCTGCCGGGATGTTTCAGTCCTGGAAAAATATATGGACACAGAAAAAAATGTATATTTTGTAGGTGATGGCAAAACTTTGTGCTATAATACATACAAAGGATACAGCAATGTAAAACCAAACAGCATAGAACTGCCTTGTATCGCACAGGGTGCTTGTCTGTTGGCAAAGGCAGAGTACGAATTGAACGGGGCAAAAACACATTTTGACCTGTCACCAAGTTACCTGCGCTTATCCCAGGCAGAAAGAGAAATGAAAGAAAAAATGGAGGCACAACAATGATTGTTTTAGCAGCTGACCACGGCGGTTATTTATTGAAAGAAGAAGTAAAAAAACATCTGGACGCAAAAGGTGTAGAATACATCGACTGTGGTTCATACACAGGTGAAAGCGTAGACTACCCTGATATGGCAAAACTGGCCTGCGAAAAAATCCAGAGCGGTGAAGCAGAAAAAGGTATTATCTTCTGCGGTACAGGTATCGGTATTTCTATCGCTGCAAACAAAATGAAAGGCATCCGATGCTGTGTATGTTCTGACACTTTCAGTGCAAAATACACACGCCTGCACAACGACGCAAACGTGCTGTCAATGGGCGGCAGAGTAGTAGGCCCTGGTCTTGCATGCGAAATGGTAGACATTTTCCTTGAAACAGAGTTTGAAGGTGGCCGCCACGCAAGACGTGTAGAAAAACTGGCACAGCTGGAAGAAAACTGGAAATAAGAGGTGATTTCTATGGCAATTACAATGGTTATGGACCATCCGTTGGTTCAGCATAAAGTAGCAATACTGCGAGATATCAGCACAGGTACAAAACAGTTTAAAGAACTTGTAAGCGAACTTGCCGTTCTGCTGGCCTATGAGGCCACACGCGATCTTCCATTGGAAGATGTGGATGTACAGACACCTGTGGATGTGGCACACTGCAAAATGCTGGCAGGCAAAAAGATGGCGATAGTGCCTATCCTTCGCGCAGGTCTTGGTATGGTAGAAGGTGTGCAGACATTGGTGCCATCTGCAAAAGTAGGCCATATCGGTCTTTACCGCGACCCTGACACACTGCAGCCTGTGGAATATTACTGCAAACTGCCTGCTGACATAGAAGAACGCGATGTTTTTGTTGTAGACCCTATGCTGGCTACAGGCGGCAGCGCAGCAGATGCCATCAAGCTTATCAAGGAAAAAGGTGCGAAACGCATTAAATTCCTGGGTCTGATTGCAGCACCTGAAGGAATAGAAAAACTGCGCACAGCACACCCAGATGTAGATATCTATGTCGCAGCGCTTGACAGCCATCTCAATGACCATGGTTACATAGTACCTGGCCTGGGAGATGCCGGCGACAGAATTTTCGGAACAAAATAAAAATTTAAAGGTGGACATATGTCCACCTTTGTTGTACTAGATTATGAATTTTACTATTGAAAGAATTACAGAAATCAACTACCCCGCCTTTGCCGATATGACCTATTGGCGCAAGAATGGAACAGAAATAAAAAACGATGCACCACCAGGTGAAATGGTGAAAAAGCATCTTGCAGACAAAAACTTCCGCGTGTATGCCGCCAGGGCTGATAATAAATTTGTGGGTTGGATAGCTCTTGTGTTTATGCCTAAAATCAGCTGGACAGACAAAGGTTTTGTGTATGTAGACGAGCTTTGGGTTCAGGAAGATTACCGCATGCAAGGGATAGCCACTGCCCTGATGGCAAAGGCCGACCAATACAAAAATGAAATTGATGCTGCAGGTGTAAGGCTGTATGTAAATGTGAACAACCCCATTGCAAAACAGCTGTATGAAAAATGTGGCTACAGTTGTGAAGGTACTGCGGAGTTTATGGAAAAATAAAAAAACAGGCCCTTGAAAAAAATCAAGGGTCTGTTTTTATGAATTTATTTGAAGGATTTTACCTTGTGTGTGTTTTTGGCAGGCTGGACTGCAGCCTGCATAAATGAATTTTAATTCTCAGGAGGTCTTTCTCAAGACCACACATATTATAATTAATTGTGAAATAAATATCAATATACAAAACTCACAAAGTTTGTTAAAGTTATATCAATATTTTTATATCAGTTATATAATAAAACAAAAAAACCGCCGAAGCGGTTTTTTTGCAAGAGAAAAAGTATATGAGGAAATGCAAGATAATAACGCCAGCCTATTGCGTTATTAATCTTTGGGTATATTATAACCTTATAAATGTAAAAAAATTGTCAAAAAACCGTGGTAATTTTATGAAAATTGTGAAAACAGCCTGCTTATTTAAAACAAAATTAAGTTTTTATGCAGTTTGTTAAATTTTGGTGAAAATATCTTGAAAACTTTTATGCAAATTGTTATAATAATAGCAAGATAATCAATATTCAGATTATCTGTCCTTATAAAAGGAGGCATCAATATGAAAGTTACAACAATAGGCAGAAAAGTTTCACTCAAGGACAATTTTTTACAGCGCGTTGAAGACCGTCTTGGCAAACTGGACAAATTCTTCTCCGAAAATGCCGAAGCTACAGTAACAGTAACTGTAGAAAAGAAATGGCAGACAGTAGAAATCGCTATCAAAGACAGAAAATTGCAGTTCCGCAGTGAACAGAGCGCAGACAGCATGGAAATTGCGCTGGAAGATGCCGTTGATAACCTGGAAGGCCAGATTATCAAAAACAAAGAAAAAATCCATAGAAAATTCAATGGCTATGCATATTTTGACGACCTGGCAGGCGTAGCAGATGATATGGATGATTATGAAGTTGTTCGTAAAAAAGTATTTGCTCTCCAGCCACAGAGCGTGGACGACGCAATCCTTGAAATGAACATGCTGGGCCACACATTCTTTATGTTCAAAGATATAGTAACAGAAGAAATCAACGTGGTTTATAAACGCAAAGATGGCAACTATGGCTTGCTGATTCCAGAATAACAAGGGAATGACAGATATTCTGTTTTAAATACGCTATCATCTCCTCTCTCTATATAACAAATCAAAAGGCAGGGCTTTGCGCCCTGTCTTTTGACTATAATCATTGATTTGACACATTTTAACACTTATAATTAAATAAAAGAGCCTATGGAGGTATATATGAAGCTGAGAGATATAATGAACACAATTCCAAGGGAAAAGCTGGCACCGCTGCCTACTCCCCTGCAGAGACTGGAAAACACTGAAAAGCTGATAAATACAAATAGCAAAATGTATATCAAACGCGATGACCTTACAGGTGTGGGCAGTGGCGGCAACAAGGTAAGATGTATGGAATATATCATCGGCCGTGCAAAAGCTGATGGCTGTGTAGGTGTGCTGGCCAGCGGCAATGGCCAGAGCAATCTGTGCTCACTTGCAGCGGCGTCTGCCGCAAAGGCAGGAATGAAATGCTATATTGTACATAATTCTGAAAAGCCTGAAATCTCTGTAGGCAACGCCCTGCTGAATGACCTGCTGGGTGTTGAAAGAGAATATATGGGCGCCTGCGACAGTAGCGTAAGAGAAAAATATGTTTATGATGTTATTGACAGACTGGCTGAAAAAGGCGAAAAATACTATCTTATCCGCAATGGCGCAACCACAGGCCACGGAGCATTGGGTTATGTAAACGCCATAATTGAACTGGTTGACCAGTGTGAAAAAGAAAACCTTGATATAAAACATATCTTCGCCCCTGGCGGCAATGGCGGTATAGCTTCAGGTCTTGTTTATGGCAATGCGCTGATGGGCTTTCCTTTCACAGTGCATATTATCAGCGTTGAAGATACAAAACCTGTGCTGATTGAACATATAGAAAATACAATCAGAGAAATAGAAGAAATCACCGGTCTGGGTTTTGAGTATGATGTGGACAAGGCCGCAGATATAGTGGACAAATATATGGGTGATGGCTGGAGCTGCAATACTCCGGAAAGTGAAAATGAAGTGCTGGAATTTGTGCGCACAGAGGGTATTTATATCGAAAATGTGTACACATCAAAACTGATGTACGGCTATAAAGATATGGTGAAAAGCGGTGCTGTCGATGGTGACAGCCTTGTTATACATACCGGCGGCTTTGGCAGTCTGTTCAGTCAGTACTAATATTGGTCACAAAGGATTATTATGGGATTATTTTTAATACTTATTTTTTTAAGCGTGCCTGCATTGGTAATAGGCCATTATATATCGTTACATAAGAAAAACAAAATTCTTCTGGAAGAAATGAATCAGCCTGTGGAGCTACCCGATGTGGACAGTGTTTATGCCACAGTGGTGAAGAAAGATGTAGCTATGGAGAAAAATGTTCCAGGAAAAGTTGTACGTACACATAAATTGGTATACTGCGTGCAGTTTCTGACAGAGGACAACCAGAGAATTGAATACAGTGTGCCGGAAGAACTGTATGACTATATCTATATAGGACAGAAAGGCGTGCTGGCTACTGTTGATGGCGAGTTTTTCGATTTTGGTGACGGAGAAGAAATATAAAAAAGGAGAATTTTATGTCAATACCATTTGGAATTGAATGGGCGCCAGCGTTCAGACAGCTTGCAGATATATCACAGCTTATTTTTACTATAGGGCCTTTCCTTTTTGTAGGTATCTTTGTGATTTTAAAAATAAGGTCAAAGCGAGAAGATGAGGACGTTCTGTACAATGCTGTACAGCTGGAGCCTGTGGACAACTATAACAAAGCAGAACTGATGAAAATCGACCGAAGTGACATACCTTTTGAGTATGCCGCTGATGTAAAAGACACCATAGCTATGGCAGACTACGGCACAGCTATGGGGCTGGGTGGCAAATGCTATGCAATAAAATACCACAAAAATTATGTGGGTATGATTTTAGTTGGAAAAGCTGTGGAAGATGCCGCTGACCCCATAGAAGTAAAAGGCAGGAAATTTTTCAGAATTATGGGGTTCTTTATTCAGAGTAAATATCAAGGGCTTGGCATAGGAACACTTGCCCTGCAGAAAGCAATAGACAGTATCTATTATGAATATGGAAACAAAACATTCTTGCTGGAATGCCATAAAGATAACGAAAAAGCTATAAGTTTCTATGAAAAAAATGGTTTTGTAAACACAGGTAAACTGAACAGCAAAGGCACAGACTATTTTATGATTCTGGAAATATAGTAAAACAAAAAAGCCACCCGACGGGTGGCTTTTTATATTAGTTTTCTGTTTTAACCTGGGTGCGGATAAGTTCGCGTTTTACTCTGATTTTGGCGCGGGCAATAGATTTTTCATCCTTTGCATCTGCCAGTTCTTTTTTGCGTCTTTCCAGCTCGCTCTGTGCGCGTTCCAGGTCGATATCTTCTTTCCATTCAAATGTGGCAGCAAGAACTTCAACATTGTTTTTTGTCACATTCAGCAGGCCGCGGTTACAAACGCCAACGCGTTTTTCACCGTTGATAACTACTGAACATCTGCCTACATCCAGGGCTGTAACTGTGTTTGAGTGATTAGGCCAGATAGAAACATCACCTGTGACTGTGCGCAGGGTGATGGCTTCTGCTTCGCCTTCGAAATGCACGCCGTATGGTGAGAATATTTTAAGGTTGAATGTTGCCATTAACTATTCCCCCTTTTTTGCTCTTTCGATTACGTCCTCAATTGCGCCTGCGAAAAGGAATGCTGATTCAGGCAGGTTGTCGTGTTTGCCTTCCAGAATTTCTTTAAATGAACGGATTGTGTCAGCCAGCGGTACATATTTACCCTGCATACCTGTAAACTGTTCAGCAACAGAGAATGGCTGGGAAAGGAAACGCTGGATTTTTCTTGCACGGTTAACGATAATTTTGTCTTCTTCAGACAGTTCGTCCATACCCATGATAGCGATGATATCCTGCAGTTCTTTGTATCTCTGCAGAATGTTCTGTACACCACGGGCTACATTATAGTGTTCTTCACCAACAACAGATGGTGTGAGAACGCGGGATGTAGAGTCCAGTGGGTCAACAGCTGGGTACAGACCCAGGGAAGCGATGCTTCTGGACAGAGTAGTAGTAGCATCCAGGTGAGCAAATGTTGTAGCTGGAGCAGGGTCAGTAAGGTCATCGGCAGGCACATAAACAGCCTGGATAGATGTGATGGAACCTTTCTTTGTAGATGTGATTCTTTCCTGCAGCGCACCCATTTCTGTAGCAAGTGTTGGCTGGTAACCTACAGCTGAAGGCATACGGCCCAGCAGAGCGGAAACTTCACTACCTGCCTGTGTGAAACGGAAAATATTGTCAATAAACAGCAGAACGTCCTGGTTTTCTTCGTCACGGAAGTATTCAGCCATAGTGAGAGCAGACAGACCAACTCTCATACGTGCTCCAGGTGGTTCGTTCATCTGACCGTAAACAAGTGCTGTTTTGTTGATAACACCACTTTCGATCATTTCGTTATAAAGGTCGTTACCTTCACGTGTTCTTTCACCAACACCGGCAAATACAGAAATACCGCCGTGTTCGTTGGCAACGTTTGAGATAAGTTCCTGGATAAGAACTGTTTTACCTACACCAGCACCGCCGAACAGACCGATTTTACCACCCTTTGTATATGGGCAGATAAGGTCGATAACTTTGATACCTGTTTCCAGGATTTCAGCGGATGTAGCCTGGTCTTCATAAGAAGGTGCTTTGGCGTGGATAGGCATTCTTTTTTCTGTCTGTGGCTGTGGTTTGTTGTCTACAGCTTCGCCCAGAACGTTGAAAATTCTGCCCAGAGTTTCCTGACCAACAGGAACAGTGATTGTATTGCCTGTGTCCACAGCTTTTGCACCGCGAACAAGGCCATCTGTTGATGCCATAGCAATACATCTTACCACGTCATCACCCAGATGCTGAGCAACTTCAACAACCAGTTTTTCATCGCCGTTTTCTACTTCAATAGCATTGAGCAAGGCAGGCAGATGGCCGTTTTCGAAACGAACGTCGATAACAGCACCCATAACCTGAATAACCTTGCCTGTATATGACTGGCTCATTTATTTTCTCCTTTGTAGAATTTAAATTGGGTTTATCAGCCTTCACCGGCACCGGCAACAATTTCAGTGATTTCCTGAGTGATTGCAGCCTGACGGGCACGGTTGTACTGAAGTGACAGACCGGATACCATTTCCTGTGCATTTTTGGATGCGGCATCCATAGCTGTGCGGCGGGCAGCAAGTTCGCTGGCCCAGCTTTCAGTTACTGCACCATATACAAGACCTGTGACAAACTGAGGAACCAGCATATGGAAAAGTTCTTCAGGGTCAGGTTCATATTCTGTAATGGTGTTGCGCTGATAAGTGTCAGCATTTACGCTGACAAGTGGCAGAACCTGAATGATTTCAGGACTCTGTGACAACATTGAAACAAATGTTGTATAGCAGATGAAAACTTCATCTATTTCGCCTTTTTCAAAACTGTCTGACAGCAAGTCGCCTATATCTGTACAGTCAGCTGATGAAAGGTCTTCAACCTGGGAATATTCCTCGGTAAAAATTTCAATGTTTCTTCTTTTGCAAAAATCAACCGCTTTTTTCCCCACAGGGATTACCACCGCATTTTTATCCTGTGAATGGGCAGTAAAAAGTTTGAACATATTGTTGTTATAACCCCCTGCCAGGCCTCTGTCGCCTGCTATCAGCACATAGGCTGATTTTTTAACAGGTCTTTTAACCAGAAACGGGGAAGAAAAGTCAACAGTATAAGCCGCGATGTCGTTGAGTGTGTTGAAAAGTGTCATAAAATAAGGTCTGGCACTTTCCATTCTGTCGCGGGCTTTTTTCAGTTTGGAAGAAGCAACAAGTTCCATGGCTTTTGTAATCTGCATAGTGTTTTCAACACTTTTAATTCGCAGTTTAATGTCTTTCATTGAACCGCCTGCCATAGTATCACACCTTCCTTTCTGTTATTTTGATGGTACAAATTTTGCTTTGAAGTCATTGATTGCAGTGATGATAGCCTGTTCGATTTCAGGTGTAAGGTCTTTTGTTTCCTTGATACCTGCAATAATTTCAGGTCTCTGTGTTTCAACAAAGTCAAACAGTTCTCTTTCAAACTGTGCAATATCTTCTACTGCGATATCTTTGAGATAGTCTTTTGTTACTGCATAGATGATGATAACCTGGAGGGCTACATCAACAGGTTTTGTCTGTGGCTGTTTAAGAACTTCCACAATACGTGCGCCCTGGTCCAGACGGGATTTTGTATCAGCGTCCAGGTCAGAACCGAACTGGGAGAAGCTCTTCAGCTCGATATACTGTGAGTACAGCAGTTTCAGCTGGCCTGCAACTTTTTTCATAGCCTTGATCTGTGCGGAACCGCCAACACGGCTAACAGAGATACCAGGGTTAACAGCAGGACGGATACCCGAGTTGAACAGTTCTGTTTCAAGGAACAGCTGGCCGTCTGTGATAGAAATAACGTTTGTAGGGATGTAAGCGGAAACGTCACCTGCCTGTGTTTCGATAATAGGCAGAGCTGTGATAGAACCACCGCCGTATTCTGGTGCTACACGGGCTGCACGTTCAAGCAGACGGGAGTGCAGATAGAATACGTCACCTGGGTAAGCTTCACGGCCTGGTGGACGGCGGATAAGAAGTGACAGTGCACGGTAAGCAACAGCGTGTTTGGACAGGTCGTCGTAAACGATGAGAACGTCTTTGCCCTGGTCCATAAAGTATTCGCCCATAGTAACGCCTGAGTATGGTGCGATGTACTGCAGAGGTGCAAGTTCACTGGCTGTGGATGCTACAACGATTGTGTAGTCCATAGCGCCTGCTGCTGTAAGAGTTTCAACCAGCTGTGCAACTGTGGAAGCTTTCTGGCCGATAGCAACGTAGATACAGATTACGTCCTGGCCTTTCTGGTTGATGATTGTATCTGTAGCGATAGTAGTTTTACCTGTCTGACGGTCGCCGATGATAAGTTCACGCTGGCCACGGCCGATAGGAATCATACTGTCGATAGCTTTGATACCTGTCTGCAGAGGTACAGAAACAGATTTTCTTTCGATAATACCACGGGCTGGTGCTTCGATAGGGCGTGTTTCAACGGCTTCGATAGGGCCTTTGCCGTCGATTGGTGCGCCAAGGCTGTTTACAACACGGCCGATAAGACCGTCGCCTACAGGAACAGAAACAACTTTGCCTGTGCGTTTTACAAGGTCGCCTTCCTTGATGTTGTCGTCTTTACCCAGAATAACCAGAGAAACACTGTTTTCTTCCAGGTTCATGGCCATGCCATATTCACCATCAGGGAACTGTACCAATTCGTTTGCCATACAGTTTTCAAGGCCGTATGCTTTCGCAATACCGTCGCCTACCTGTATAACTGTACCTGTTTCGCTCTGCTCAATTTTATTGTCATAATTTTTGATTTGCTCTTTGATAATCTTGCTGATATCTTCAGGTCTGAGCTGCATTGATACACCTGCTTTCTTTTCAAATTTCGGAAATACCGATGTTATATTAAAAGTAGATTAGTTTGCTTTAAGCCGATTTTTCAAAGTTTCCAGTTTTGCGGCGATAGAGTCGTTGTACTGTGTATCGCTGAACTGCAGGATAACACCGCCCAGACAGTCAGGGTCAACCTTGTTTGTAAGAACAACGTTTTTGCCTGTAAGGCTGCAAAGTTTATCACAAAGCAGTTTTTTCTGGTCTTCGGACATAGGCACAGCTGTTGTTGCCACAGCTTTTTCGATGTTGTTGTGGCTGTTGTACAGTTTTTCAAAATCTGCAAAGCTGTTTTTGATTTCTGCTGTGTCTTTGCGGTCTATCATAACTTTGAGAAAATTAACTAAATGTTTATTGATTTTACCGGAGAAAACAGTATCTGTCAGATTCTGCTTTTCTTCCTTGGTCACTGTAGGTGCACCCAGGAGTTTGGAAAAGTCAGGATTTGCTGCCAGAACTTCACCCAGCAGCTGTGTCTGCTGCATGATTTCCTCCAGAATGTTTTCTTCCAAAGAAATTTCAAAAAGAGCGTCTGCGTAAGCTTTAGAAATATTACTCATTAAGCTTCACCCACATTCTCGATAAATTGACTGATAAGTGCCCGATGGTCGTCAGCATTGATTTCGCGCTGAACCATTTTGCCGGCAATTGCAACTGAAATGTCAGAGATTTCGTCTCTGATTTCCTGATATGCCTTTTTGCGTTCAAGGGCAATCTGTGTTTCTGCTCTTCTGGTCATAGATGCAACCTCTTCGTGGGCTGCTTCGATAATTTCTTTTTCTCTCTTCTGTGCTGTAAGTGTAGCCTGCTTGATAATTTCGCCGGCTTCGTCACGGGCCTGTGCCATTTTTTCGCTGTATGTTTTTTCCATTTCAACAGCTTTTTCATTGGCCTCGTTGGCATCGTCATAAATCTTTTTGATTTCTGCTTCGCGCTGGTTGAGGACATCGTTTACAGGTTTGAAAAGGAATTTTTTCAAAACAGTAAACAGCAACAGCATGTTTACCCATGTGAAGATCATTGTCCACACATCCACAGTAAAGAATGCAAGATATTTATCCAATGTTGTGAGCCTCCTTTCACAGTTTATCTTTGATAAATCCAATAATTACTAAAGATTAACTATTACAGAAGGTTAACCAGTGGGTTAGCAAAGAGAAGGATAAGGGAAACAACCAGAGAGTAAATACCTGTTGTTTCTGCGATAGCACAACCAAGGATCATTGTAGACTGAATTTTGCCCTGTGCTTCTGGCTGACGGCCGATAGCTGCACAAGCCTGACCTACTGCGTAACCTTCACCGATACCAGGGCCAAGACCTGCGATCATTGCAAGACCGATACCGATTGCTGATGCTGCCAAAACTATTGCTCTTTCCATAAAATAAACCTCCAAAAAATGTTTTTATGTTTTTTAATTTTTTTAATTTATACTATTCTGCTGCGCCGGCTATGTTTGCCATGGTCAACATACAGAAAATGTACGCCTGAATTCCGCTTGAGAACAAGTCGAAATAAACTGATAATACTGCCGGAACACCAACCTGCATGATTGGGATATTGGCAATAAATGTGTTTGGTATCCAGCCCAGAACAAACTGTGAAAAGGATGCCAGTGCCCCGTAAACCAGGGCTGTGATAACTGTACCTGATGCAATGTTACCGAAATGACGCAGTGCCAGTGAAAGCGGTGTGGCAAATTCACCGACAATGTTCATAGGTGTCATAACAATTACAGGTTCAGCAAGACGGGTAAAGAATCCAAGTAAACCTTTTGATTTGAAATGATAGAACTCTATCAGGAAAAAGGTTACCAGAGCCATTGCCGCAGTTACAGAAAAGTCTGCAGTAGGGCTGCGCAGACCCGCAACACTCATAACGCTGGACAAAAAGCTGAAAACCAGCACAGTACCTACAAAAGGTACCATATGTGCCCACTGGCTGCCCATATTGCTGTCTACAAGACCGCGTACAAACAGCACCAGCTTTTCAGCAACAATCTGTTTTTTGCCTGGGTTGTGGACAGACATATCCTTTGTCAGCCAACGGCAGAATACTGCAGCAAATATCAGCACCAGCCAGGTGTTTCTCACGGACTCTGTAATGTTTATGCCGCCAAATATAGGCAGGGTAAACAATATCTTAGGCCCGTTGATGGATACATTCATTATTCATTTTCCTCCTCTCCGTCAGTATTTATATGAAGAAATGCTATTGAAATACGTGTGAACAGAAGAGGAATCATAGCGGCCCACATATTGAATATCGGCACCTTGATTGCAATAATCAGACCGACAGCCATAACAATGGTGCGCACAGACCGTGATGCCCTGATGCTTTTCTGTGCCAGTTCAGCATCGCCGTAAGACAGGGCTTTAGGCACAGACACACATATTGAATAATAAAAAACCGTTGTGATAAACAGCCCCAGAAGGGAGCCCAGCAGGACTGTGTAGTCCCAACGGCTGAATATCAGAAATAACAGATTCAAAACAGCAGTAAGTATAATGTTGAATTTTGAAACTTTGAAAAAACTTCCGTCAAGTTCTTTGAAATGTTTTAACACAATAACAGACCTCCTTACTTGAATTGATTGTCATATTCCTGTTGCTGTCTCTGACCTTCGCGCAGGAAGCTTTTCAGAAAAGTCCATACGCTGGACAATCCACTGCCTACCCCCAACAGAAGGCCCGCTATGATAATCCAGTTGCCCAGGCTGTATTTGTTCTTCAGCCAAGTACACACGAAAATCATCAGCAACACTGGGGTAACCATAGAAATCGCCAGCTGACTGACAAGAGTCAGATATCGCCAGGATTTTGCTGTATCTTTATCAAATTTCACAGTTCTTCCCCCGTTTTTTTTATACAATAATATTATACAGCATTGCCCGTGTAAATATCAATTGCACAAGTGACTAAATCCATTGCATATATTCGATATTTTTTTATCTTTTTAACTAATTTTACATAACCTATATATAACATATTTAATATAGTAATTAAAAAATTTTTATTGGTCTGTATACAGACCGAAGTTTCAATTCTAAAGCATATATCGATATAATACAATATATAGATTAAAAAAGCTACAAAATTTATAAAAAAAGTCGCAAAAAGCGACTTTTTTGTTATTCTACAAACTCGAAGCGCACAAATGTTTTTCCATCACGTACAATTTCTTCACAGAACATATGCCGTGGGCGCACCCAGATACCCATATCTCCGTACAGCGCTTGATACACCACCATATCTTCCATAGTTTCGCTGTGTTTTGCAGTATATAAAACCTTGTACATATTGCCTTTGAAGTGGCGGTAGATTCCAGGTTTGATTTCCATAATCGTCTCCTTAATCAATATTCATTTTCAGTCTTTCAGGTGAATAGAATCTTACTGCTTCCGGGTGGTATTCCACAGCCATCTGCTGCGTTACGTCAGTTATCATCTTTTCAAACTCTGCATCTCTGATAAGATTTACCACATCCTGCTTAAGATACATATATTCCACCTGGGTATCACAAAGTTCGATTTTCTGGCAGATGTAGTAACAGTCTTCCAGTTCATAGGAAACACATTGACCTATCGGCACAATAAAAAAGTTTTCCATAAAATCCAGCAGAAGATCCACACTGGCTTTGCTGATATATTCGGTTGTAACGAAGGCTTCCCCGTCAGAAAAATCTGCTTCGCTACCCAATAATTGTGCAGACTGTGTAAGGGAGTGGGTGGCAACCTCTGCAATATTTTCGCCATTGTTTATGCTGTCAACAGCCGCTGCAACAATACTGTCCAGTTGCTGTTCCTGCTGTTCATCTATAGGTGTGCCATCATCGTTTACTCGTGCTATTCTGAAAAAAGACAGACGGCTGAGATTTTCATTGAGATATTCTTCTATTTCTTTGTCGTTAACTTTGTTCTGTTCATCATAAAGATATATTGCATTGAACACCAACTGTTCTTTGTAGAGTGATGTGAGATAATTGAAATACTGTTCTTTATCCAGTTTGTTGTTTTCATAAAGTCGGGCTACATTCTCCCAGCCCTCTTCACCGAAAATGCGAATAAACTCATCTGCCTGCTGACCAAAAGCAAGGTTGCGTTTGTTGAATTCTGATTCTATAAAAATATCCCTTTTCAGTTTCTCTACGGCGTGGTCATTTATCCACTGTGACACATCCCGGTCTTCGTCAGCTATGGTCTGGGATTCGATATATGCGTACATCTGTGCGGCCACAAACTCATCCGGCTGTATTGATTTTTCATCTATTTTAATAACCCAATCATATTCTGTTGTAGCGCAGCCTGACAATGCGATTATCATCAGCAGCGGTAAAAGCAGTTTTTTAAACATAACGGTCTCCCAGATAATAATTTATGATTATATTTTATATATTATTTGTGATAATTTATTGTATTGTACCATAATTATCCATTGGTTTTTTCAATAAAATTCTTAGATATATTTTGTAAAATAACACATAAAAAAGACTGTTATTGTTGGATAACAGTCTTTTTTACTATTCTGTAATCTGTGCAAAGGTTTCAAAAAGCTTATTTGCCATATCCTGCATGGATTTTTCATCGGTTTTTATAACCTGTCTGTCATAAGTTGCAATGCCGTTGGTTTCGTCTTCCACATCGCTGACCTGGGTAAGTATTGCGCCGTTGAGTCCGTGTCTTATAGCGGGTACAATATCGCCGCAGTACATATCACACAGGCCTTTTGTGAGTTCTTCGCCCGATTTGAATTTTTTGTATCCATATTCTTCGTCAAAGTTAAAGGAGTGATCCGGCACTTTCCAGGAGAAACCACCGAATTCTGAAAGAATAAGCGGACGTGATGGTCTGGCTTTGATTTTAATTTTTCTGAAATAGATATGGTGGCTGTCCACGTCGCTGTCTTTTTCAATAAACCAGCCGGATGTGGCGTCCCATATACGGGTAGGGTCGTATTCTTTCAGTTCCTTATATATTCTGTCTGCATCATACTGACCCCAGCCTTCGTTGAATATTGTGTAATAAACAACAGATGGGTGGTTGTACAGAATGTCGGTAAGAATACGGCATTCTTTTTCAAAAAATTCTTTTCGGCGTGGTGACGGTTTATGTGTTACACCTTTTTTCATTCCGATGGTAGGCAGAACTGTGTCGATAATATAGTTGTATTTGCCCGCATTCATCATATCCTGGAAAACCAGCATACCGTATTTATCGCAGTAATAGTAGAAAAGGTCTGGCTCAATCTTGATATGCTTTCTCAAGGTGTTGAAACCCAGTTTTTTCATCTCCACAATGTCCCACACAAAGCCTGCAGGTGTAAATGGTGTGTAGATGCCATCGGCAAAATAGCCCTGGTCCAACAAGCCGTGGAAAAAGTATGGTTTGCCGTTTAGACAGATGTACTTCTGCCCTTTTACATCTTCTATTGAAACTGTGCGCAATGCAAAATATGACTGCACTCTGTCTTTGCCGCTGATAATCTCAAAATTGTAAAGATATGGTTTTTCCGGTGACCAATGCTGTGGATTTTCAATTGGAATGGTAACATTTTCTCCGCTGAAAACTTTTGTTATGTATCCGTTTTCAGTGCTGATAATCACAGTTTTTTCCTCTGCGCCGCCTTTGACTTCTATTGCAATATCTTCAAGTGATGGTGTAAGACGAATTGATTCTATGTAATTTTCCGGTACACTTTCCAGCCACACAGGCTGCCAGATACCGCTGATAGGTGTGTACCACATACCGCCGCGGTCTTTGCGCTGTTTGCCGTAGGCAAGCTCTATATCCAGGGTGTCTTCCACTTCAACTGTGATGGTATTTTCGCCCGCTGCTATCAACTCTGTAATGTCAAAAGAAAACGGCAGATAACCACCACGGTGTACACCCGCCAGCTTGCCGTTTACCATAACCACAGTATTGGTATCTACAGCACCAAAATGGATAAGCACTTTATCGTTTATAAATTCTTCAGTCAGGGTGAATTGTCTTGTGTACAGATAGGTTTCGTTTTCACCCAGTGGTCTTTCGACGCCAGAAATCCTGCTTTCCGGTGGGTAAGGCACCATTATTCCGCCCAGTTCTGTCTGTTCAAAATCATCGGTCTGATATTCGCGGGCAATGCCTGCAAAACGGCTGTACTGTTTTACTTTTACCTTATATTTTTTAACTGCCAGCTGCCATACACCGCAAAGTGAAATGTAGCTGTCACGTTTAAGCTGTGGGCGTGGGTAATCCTGCCAGGAAAACTGTGTGTCTTTTTCAAAAGGAGTTTCCAACTGACAGATGCGTGGTGTTTTGTTTGCCATAGTAATGAGCCTTTCATAGTTGATACCTATATTCTAACATATTTATAAAAAAGGGCAACTCCGCCGAAACAGAGTTGCCTGTATTATTCGTATTTTCTACCTATAAAATATATCGGTATAACCAACGTAAACAACAGAAAAGCCATTGTAAACCCCATTGTTGACATATTGATTGCCGCATCTGTGTGCAATCCTATTTCAAAAAGTACATCAATGATTGCACTGTCACACAATATAAAAATGGCAGGCAAAAACACCATACACACAATGCACCACATACGGATATACCCCACAATATTTGGCCAGTTTGAATTATTAAAAGCGACACCAGGGATATTCATTCGCAGAATACCATCTGAAATAAAACTTATTCTGTTTTCATCATAAAATTCAGGCAGTTTTCTTTTTGCAAAAAGGCAGAAATATGCGCCAAAAAGCACAGACAGCAGGTGAGGTACAAGCATATTTGCCATCAGAGGTCCAAGGGCAACAACGTATCTGAAATAATACATTTGCACTATGGCGATTATTGCACAAATACTATATGGAATAATCCATTTTTTATTTACTGTATTTTTTTCTGTTTCCTTATATGAAACAGCTTTTTTCACTATTTTTTCCACATCTTCTGCCCGAAGTGTTTTTTCCATCCTATGACATTCCAGCAACTCTGTAACTGTTACGCCAAGTATCTCTGCCAATGGTATCAACAATGCTACGTCAGGTATACTCTGACCAGTCTCCCATTTTGATACAGCCTTATCCGACACAAACAACTGCCGTGCCAGTTCCTTTTGTGTTATTCCTTTTTCTTTTCTAAGGTTGCTTACAAAATTGCCGAATTCTGTTTTGTTCAAATTGTAATTTGTCATAATTCACCTCTCCTCTGTATGTAATCTTAACAGTGAGGTGTAAATTTATCAACCGATTAACAGTAGAATGGCTAAAAAGAGCATAGATTTAACGTCATAAAACAAAAGGCGCTGGAAACAGCGCCTTTAAATATTGAATTAAGCTTTGCCTACTGAACCGAACAGTTCCATTTTTTCTTTTACTGTAGCTTTGATACCTTCAAAACCAGGTGCAAGCAGTTTTCTTGGGTCATAGCCTTTACCCTGCTGGTCTTTGCCTGCTTCGATGTATTTTCTTGTAGCTTCAGCAAATGACAGCTGACATTCTGTGTTTACATTGATTTTTGCAACGCCCAGAGCGATAGATTTCTGAATCATTTCAGCTGGGATACCTGTACCGCCGTGAAGAACCAGTGGCATACCGTCTGTAGCGTTCATGATTTTTTCCAGAGCTTCAAAATCAAGACCCTGCCAGTTTGCTGGGTATTTGCCGTGGATATTGCCGATACCTGCTGCCAGGAAGTCGATACCAAGGCCTGCGATCATTGCACATTCCTGTGCATCTGCAACTTCGCCTTTACCTGTTACGCCGTCTTCTTCGCCGCCGATAGAGCCAACTTCTGCTTCAACAGAAATACCTTTTGCGTGTGCCATAGCAACGATTTCTTTTGTCTTTGCGATGTTTTCTTCAATACCGTAGTGGCTGCCGTCAAACATAACTGATGTAAAGCCAGCTTCGATGCATTTCTGTGCGCCTTCGTATGTGCCGTGGTCAAGGTGGAGTGCTACTGGAACTGTGATGTTCAGTTCTTCAACCATAGCTTTAACCATTGCTGCAACTGTTTTGAAGCCAGTCATATATTTGCCAGCACCTTCAGAAACACCCAGGATAACAGGGCTGTTGCATTCCTGTGCTGTCAGCAGAACTGCCTTTGTCCATTCCAGGTTATTGATGTTGAACTGACCAACCGCATAACCTTCTTTTCTTGCTTTGATAAGCATGTCTCTTGCATTAACGAGCATAATATATCTCCTTTGTTAAAAAAATATCTATGTTTTGATTATATAATAACACTTCCGTTGTTATTTTTCAAGATTAAATCTTGCATAATGGAAAATATATTGTTGGGCGATGCCTTCCATACCTTTGATACATTCTGGCAGGCCCTGCGGGAACATCTGGGCCAGGGCACGGTTTATCCACACATCTTTAGGGAAGCTTTCGTACTTCTCGCAGGAAAACAGCAGTACACAGTCTGCCACCTTTGGCCCTACGCCCTTGATTTTCATCAGATATTTCTGGGCCTCGGCATAAGGCAGGCTTTTTACTGTGGCTTCGTCTATTTCACCGCTCAACACTTTCTGCACCGCATCAAATATATATTTTGAACGGAAGCCCATTCGCAATTGGTTATATTCTTCAATTGAAACATTCTTCAGCTGTTCTGCTGTTGGGAAAGCCCACAAATCACCGGTTTTTGTGCCGTAAGTCTGTGCCATCCGGTCCACGATTTTCTTTATGCGGGGAATATTGTTGTTCCGACTGATAATAAAAGTAAGCAGGGTTTCAAAGAAAGGCTGATTCAGCACTCTGATGCCTGGTGCATACTCTATGGCCTGGGCCATTGTGGCATCAGCAGCAAACTGCTGTTTCAGCCGGGCGTAATCAAGGTCCAGCCCCAAGTAATGTGCCATATATTCTTTAAACTCTGCGCTGTTTTCAACATCTGTCAGACTTTCAACATACAGCTCAGTTTCTTTTATCCAGACTTTGCACGGGTATTTTCCGGCAAAACCCTGCCAGATTCCGTTGTTTTCATCCCAGCGGAAGCACTGCCCACAGTTAAAAGTCTGGGCCAGGTCATAGTCTACTATTCCCTTGAAAACAACTGTATTTTCTGCATATACACTGTTTATATTCATATTTTTCTCACTTCTTTGCATATTTTGTATACATTATACCATATTTTTACAAACTGTGCAAAATATGGAAAATTTACTTTTGAATAAATCAAGACATAAAAAGCCAAACTTTCTATATAAATTTTGTTGCAAATAACAATTGACTTGTTGACATATTACAAAAAGTTTTAAACACAGTTTTCCACACTGTGTTGAAAACTCTTGGCTTTCAACATATAAAACTGATGAAAAAACCCTTATTTTTAAGGACTTTTCAACCTTTTCAACAGAGTTTTCAACAAATAAAGTTTTCGACAAGTTAACAAACTGTAATTTTCACTTTACTTTTTTATTCACAATTTTACCGATTGCATAAATTCACAGAATATTAACAATTTGGAGGGTCTATGAAAGGTCTGCAACACAGTGTAATTGAAATAAAAGACACGGAAAATAAAAATATTGAGAAAATACTGGTGTTCCTGAGCCCTCACCAGCAGAAAATTGATGTGGCTGCTACCCGAAAAGAAGCCCAGGAGATTCTGCAAAAGGTAAAAATAAGAGACAGAATGCCCAGAATCAGAATAAACCTGCAGGCAGTTGCATTGTTACTGGGAATGTTGTCGATAGTCACCACATTACTGATTGTATTATTTTAAAAAAATATTTTAAAAACCCAATATTTAAGGCAAAAACTCCTTTAAAAAAATATATTTATTTGATATACTTAAAGAATATAGTATTTGAATTTATATTATCTTATATAAGGAGCAATTTATGCAGAACAATGACGAACTCATCTACGGTAAAAACCCTGTAACAGAACTTCTGAAGAAAAAAGAAGGTGTTGATACCGTTTTTATAAGCGAAAGCCTGAACCCAAGCACACAGAACTACTACATCGCCCTGGCAAAAGAATGCGGTGCTGTAGTAAAAAAAGTACACCCTGTAAAACTGAAAAATATGTGCGGCAGTGACAACCACCAGGGTATCGCTGCATACGCCAGCACAGTGGAATATGTTTCCATTGCACAGATTCTGAGAAATGCAGAAGAAAAAGGCGAAAGCCCATTTATCATTCTGTGTGACGGCATCGAAGACCCACACAACCTGGGTGCAATTATCAGAAGTGCATATCTGATGGGTGCACACGGCGTAATTATTCCAAAACGCGGCGGTGTTTCTGTAACAAGCGTAGTGCACAAAACAAGTGCAGGCGCTTCTATGAGACTGCCAATTGCAAAAGTGGCAAACATTGCCCAGGCTGTAAGAAATCTGAAAGAAAACAATATTTTTGTATACTCTGCTGATATGAACGCACAGCCACTGTACAAACACAATCTTACTGGCCCTATTGCCCTGGTTGTAGGCAGTGAAGGCAAAGGTGTACAGCCACTGGTAAAAAGCCTGTGTGACGACGTTGTATCCATTCCAATGCACAACGCAGGTTCAGGTGTTGACTCCTTTAATGCTTCTGTTGCAGCAGGCGTTATCATGTACGAAATCAGCCGTCAGAGAAATCTGGGTAAATAAGATATTTGATTCTTGAGTAAAGGAGGGCTGGATTTGCCACAGTCAGATATAGATAAAATTCTGGAGGAGATAAAGCTCCGCAGACAACAGACACAGACTGTTCCAACTGCAACAGCAGTTATAGAGCCGGAAAACAAACCTGCCGACGAAACACCACGGCAGAATATCCCTGAACCTCAGAAACAAAGCCGGATTTCAGAAAAAGACAAAGCTACTCTGTCACGGTTTATAAACAACACAGAACAGCCGGAGAAAAAACAGGCCGAACCTGTTCAGCCGCAGCCAAAACAGCAGTCTTTTGTTTCTGAAGAACTGGATGCCCAGTTTGCTGACACCGAGTATGTAAGCAAAAAAAGTGAAGATTACATAGATGAGAATTTTATGAAGTTCTTCACCCAGTCTGTTATCGTAACAAAATCCCCTGAAGAAACCAGCGAATTGCAGGTAAAACGCAAAAAAGGCGGATTTTTCAAAAGAAAATACATTACAGACTCCCTTTCTCTCAATATAGAAACTCTGGAAGAAGAGGAAGAAAAGAGAAAGAAAAAAGCCCGCAGAAAAGATGAAATCACAAAGGATATGCCTATTGTAAAAACTGCAGGCGATGTATATGCCCGGACGCTGGAAATGGATGTTCCAAAAGAAGAACCACAGCCAGCAGTTGCTGTAAAAACAGTTGAAAAAGCTGATGATACAAGCACCAAAACTGTGTTTAAACGGGAAACCAAAAAACGTGCTGACAGCCTGAGTGCTATGTTGGGCGACGACAAAGACCCTGACAGCCTGGCAAAACGCATACTGGAACAGCGCAAAAAATCACAGCAGGCTTCTACAGCTGAAATTTCTGCAGAAAAATCTGAAATCAGCATCAAGGAAGAAACAAAGGAAATCACCAAAGAAATTCCTGCTGTTAAAGTTAAAGAAGAAACAACAAAAGAGATTACAAAACCTGCACCAGAAGACAAAAAAGACAATGTCATTTCTGAAAACAACATCATCAATAACATTTACACTGCAGTAATCGAAGCCCAGGCAAAGGACGCCCTGGCAAGCGAACAGATGACAGGTTATATACCGGAATTTGATGATGAAGAAGAATCCGAAGAAAGCACAACACCACAGCAGACAGTGGTAATCCCGCCTGAAGCCGAGGAAGAAAGCGAAGAAGTATTTGAAGAATATATTGTTCAGAGCGAATTTTTCGATGGTTCATATGAAGAAAGCGTGGATATCACAGAAGAACTGTTTGAATTCAGACAGACTCTTTCAATGCGTATGCTGCTGGGTTTTGTATGCGGTGGCATTCTTTCATATCTGAATATGGCCGCAGCTGCTTCCTGGCCTGTGCCTGCATTTATTTCACCTGCCGCACAGCCTATGCTGTTCTACATTGCCTGTGCAGTGATATATGCCATTGCATTTGTAGGATTTTTACCTACAGTATTGTCTGGCTTTGCATCTGTAAAAAATGCACCTGCCCCTGACAGTCTTATTAGCCTGGGTGCAGTAATGGCTATGGTTCAGCTGTTGGTGCTGGTAATTTTCAGTGGCAAGGTAAATGTAAGCGAAGTAACTGTTTTCGCCGCTTTTGTATGCCTTGCAATGAGCTTTAACGCAATGGGCAAGAAAATTGCCACAACAACAATTATCAAAAATCTTACACTTGCAAATGTGCCTGACGGCATAAATGCAGGCTATATTATAAACGACAACGACGCAGTAAAGCGTCTGGCAAGAACTCTGGATGAAAAAGTGCCAAAAATTCTGGTATCAAGAAAAACCGGCGCAATTACAAACTTTGTAAAAGCAGGTTTTTCAATACACAACAGTGACTACACTGCAAGAAAACTGGCTGTAGTAAGCTGGCTGGTAACGGCAGTATGCTTTGTTATGGGCCTTGTACTTTCCAAAAACCTGGCCACAGCAGTATTCTGTGCCGCAGGTGCCAGTGCATTGCAGATACCATTGTCACAGACACTTGTTAACAGCGTGCCAAGTGCACTGATGCAGAAAAGCCTGGAAAAAGTGGGCGCACTGGTAAACGGATGGCAGGGCATCGACCAGCTGTCAAAAACAACACACGTTAACTTTGACGCCAAGCACCTGTTCCCTACCGGCACAGTAATTCTCCATGGTATCAAAACATTTGAAAAAGAAAGAATTGACCTGGCCATTATCTATGCCGCCAGCGTTTTGATTGAAAAATGTGATGTTATGAGACCTGTGTTTATGGATGTTATCGAGGGCAAAACAGATATTCTGTACCCGGTTGACAGCTGTGAATACATCGAACGCCAGGGTTATGTTTCCTGGATAAACAATAACCGTGTTATCGTTGGCAACCGCACACTTATGGAAAAATATGATGTAAATATGCCACCGATAAGCCTGGAAGCCAAGTTTACAAAACAGGGCCGCAAACCTGTATATCTGGCTGTGGGCGGTAAGCTGTTTGGTATGTTTGTAATCAGCTACAGAGCAGAGAGCATTGTAAAAGAAAACCTGGACAAGCTGATGGACAAAGGCGTAAGCATTATCCTTTCATCCACAGACTTCAATATCGACGAACATCTTATTGAAGAAATCTATGATATTCCAAGCGATTTTGTAAGCGTTCTCAACCAGAAAGAAGCTGCTCTGTTGGCACAGTTTACAGAGTATGCACCTGAAAGCGAAGCCTGCATGGCTCATCTGGACAGTCTGCCATCACTGGTGGCTGGTTTCTGCAGTGCAGAAAGTGCAAAAAGTGCTGAAAATATCTGTAGTATGATTCAGATAGCCAGCGTGGTTATCGGGGCAGTACTTGCGCTGATGTTCACCTGGTCACAGACAATTATGCACCTGCCGCTGTTGAGTCTGTTGCTGTTGAGCTTTGGCTTTATGGGGCTGACAATGCTGGCCGCATTTGCAAAAAAATACTGATAAAACACTATATTCTAAGGGATAAATCAAATGATTTATCCCTTTTTATCTGCTTAAGATATCAGCTGTATGAGAATATGTGGAATAGCAAATATGCGAAAAATTTGAATAGGTCGAATAGATTGTAGCACATCAAAAGACGGTTGAATCATTATTCTGAACGAAGTGAAGAATCTTTGCACTTTAGCAAGCACAAACTCTTTACCACGCTGCGCTGGCGTTACTTTTGGTGCCAAAAGTAACCAAAAGCGCGGGGGTTGCGATTCCCCCGCACCCCTAAACGCGGAATATGTACCATATTGCCTTACAAACAGTAGCGCTTCTGCTCACATCCGTTCGCAACGCGCACAAGATTTATGTGTGTATCGGCATATACATATTTATTATAAGGAGAGGCGCTACGCCCTCTCCGTTTCACCTCTCCAGTGTAGAGGACAATGCCTATATCGTCCCCTTTATATATTCATAAAATCCCTATTTCTCTAACAGATTCAAAATAAACCAGCCACCCGCAGGTGGCTGTTTTTTAATGCTGAAACCATATTTCAGATGTATCAAATTTTTCGGGATATGCTGTGTATATGATTATTTTTTCCACTACAAGTGGCTCGCTGTATTCAAGGTCAATTTTGTGCTTGTACATATAGGCCACATCTTCAGCCGACAGCTCATAATCATAATCTTTCGGCCAGATGTTTATGCTGTCGGTGTATACCCCATATTCATCAGTCGCATAGTCGTTATGGAACATATACATCTCTGCATCCTTACCCTTGTAGATGATTTCTACTCGGTATCGGTCGGTCATATCTTCTGATGTTACAAGCTGTATACTGTCTCCGCGGCGGAAGCCGTCACGGGCAGTTACAAAGCTGCCCTGGAGTTGTATTACTTCAGCGGAATAATCACATTCCAGTTCTTCATAGGCATATTTTGTCTGCCAGGTGGTGATGTAAGGCGGATAATAGTAAACATCAAAGTTCTGTCTTTCTGCGTCATCCACCAAGGAAAATACTGCAGAGGCTACCATAAACACAGCAAAAAGCATTAGTATTTTTCCGTATTGTATCTTTTTCAGCTTCTGTGAAAAAAGCAGTTTTATAAAAGCCAGGGCTATCATTGCGGCCCCAATTGCCATACAAAGCTGTGACAATATATGTGCCAATGGGTAAACGGAATATTTGGCAAATGCGAAAATCAGATGAACAAAATCATACAGCATATATGCTGTTGCTCCACAAAAGGCAAAGGCCATTGGGAACACAAAAAATATTTTACCTGCCAGAACCAAAAGTGACAGCATCTTCTCCAGAATACTTTTATTTTCCACAATATACACCTGCCTTTCATAAAAACAATGATACCATATAGACGTTTAAAAAAGCAACAGCCTCTGAAATACATTCAGAGGCTGTAAAAATTTTATTTAAGTTCCAGCTGTGTGGCAAGAACAACATCTTTTGTTGGGATGGAGTCTGCTGCACCTGGCTGTGAAACTGCGATAGCTGATGCTTTGGCTGCCTGAGACATAATTTCCAGTGGCTGCAGGCCTTCCAGCAGACCGTTGAGGAAATAGCCTGTGAATGTGTCACCTGCTGCTGTTGTATCAACTGCTTTTACTTTGTAAATGCCGTGACGCCAGATTTTTTCGCCATCAAAGAACATTGAACCGTCGCCGCCCATTGTGATAACAATTTTGGACTGTGGGTATTTTGCGCGAAGAACATCAAATGCTTCTGTTACGTCTGCTTTGCCGCTGATTTTTGCTGCTTCAACTTCGTTCATAATGAAGTATGTAACTTTTGACAGGTCGCTGTTCATCAGTGCATCATCAATAGGTGATGGGTTGAGGGCAACCAGCATACCTTTTGCGTGTGCCTGTTCAATGATGTATTCCATTGAGTTGATTTCGTTCTGCATCAGGATAATATCGCCTGCAGAGAAATCTGCCAGAACTTCGTCAATTTCTTCTTTTGTGATAGCTCTGTTTGTGCCGCCGTAAGTGATGATACAGTTCTGGCCGTTTGTGTCAACCTGAATGATAGCGTGGCCGGACATCATATTTTCATCAATGAAAACGTGTTTTGTGGAAACGTCTGCATCTTTCAGCTCAGCCAGCAGAAATGCGCCGTCTTTACCGATTTTACCAGCCATATAAACATCGCTGCCAGCTTTTTTGCAAGCGATAGCCTGGTTAAGGCCTTTACCGCCGGAGAATGTGCCAACATCCAGAGATGAAAGTGTTTCGCCTGGCTGTACAAAGTGGTCTACAATGTATCTGCGGTCGATGTTAAGGGAACCAAATACCAAAATTTTCATATTATACTCCTTACCAGAGGCAAGCTGCCGCTGAAATATTATTTACTGTAATAATTTTAACTTTATATACAGGTGCTGTCAACTTTAAAACTGTTCTTTTTCCTGTTTTATATATCCTTTGTTATATGCCTGGATAAGCTGTCTCAGGTCAAGGATAAGTTCTTTTATAGCCTTGCCTTCATCAGTATCCCCTACCAGCATACGGTTGGCCATAGTTTCAAAAACATTTACTTTACTTTGGATATCAGTATTGTTGAAAACTACTTCCTGCAGGCTTGTAAACGGCTGGTGGGCGCGCAGTGAAACACCGCGGGATGAATAAACCATAGTGTAACCTGCTATACCGGTTTTGCTGTGATATGCACGGGAGAAGCCACCGTCAATAACAATAATCTTGCCCCCTGCTTTTATCGGGTCTTCACCGCTGATAACTTTTACAGGTACGTGGCCGTTGATTATGCGGCATTTGGAACCGGAAAGGCCGAATTCTGCCAGAATGGCATCAGCCACTACGCTGTCTTCCTGATAGAGATAGTATGGGTCTTTGCCTTCTACCTTAAGTTCTTTTTCGTTCAGAAGAACATTTTCAAAAGTAGTCATTTTACTACGGCCAAACATAGGGCTGTTTTTGCCGCACCACAGATACCACAGTATATCCTGGCCCATACGTTTAACCAGGCTGCCTTCATCACCGAAGTAAGCTATACGGCACATATAGTCCACATAGTCCATAAGAGCCTTGCCTTTGTAACCGCGGCCGCCAAAGCTGACTGTGCGGAAAGAGCCGTCTTCATTCAGCGGAATAACACCATGATACATAAGAATTCCGTTTTCCACCTTGTAGGCAGAACCGTGGGAATAAAGGAAGCGGGTGTGTTCCTGCAGACGGGCAGAGTTTACAAAACCCCGGCACAGCTTTGTGATAACATCAATTTCTTCGTTGGTGAGTTTGGCGGGATTATCAGGATCAACTGTTGGGAAATCCTTGTCTTTAAGCTCATAATCCACACCATCAATATTTACTGTGCCTTTTTTGAAATCAGTTTTAAGCATCAGCCGTCGGTCAGCCATATCAAAATTAGGGTTACGGGCGATGACCTGGCATTCCAGCTTGTACATAATCACTGAGATAGCCTTGTGGATTTTTGCCACAGCAATTTCGTCATCAGTTACATAGCCGATGGCTTTTCGTGGTTTCCATATAGAGCAGTCGCCATAGGTATTCCGGGCAAAACGTGCCAGTGGGCGCAGATTGATACCATAGCCGTCTTCCAGAGCTTCCAGGTTGTTATAAGCCGCACAGATGCGCACAACACTGGCCACACCCAGAGGTGAGCCGGTGGCACCGCACATCCACAGTACATCGTGGTTACCCCACTGAATATCCACTGCGTGATGATTTATCAGTCTGTCTATGACAAGGTCTGGTCTTGCACCGCGGTCAAAAAGGTCGCCTACAATATGCAGTTTATGTACCGCCAGACGTTTTATTACCAGACTGATGGCTTCGATAAAACTGTCTGACATTCCGTTGTTTACGATAGCTGATATAAACTGGTTGTAATAAGCCTCTTTGTTATGGTCTTCAAAATGCGCGTGGAGAAGTTCGTCAATAATAAACTTGAACCCTTCAGGTATGGCCTGGCGCACTGACCGGCGGGTGTTTTTGCTGGCCACGTGGCGGCACACGTCGATAAGGCGGTATAATGTAACCTTGTACCAGCCCTCCATATTTCTTTCTTTGCTTTTGATTTCAGCCAGTTTTTCTGCAGGATAATAGATAAGACTGGCGTATATTGCGCGCTGTTCATCTGTAGTGTTGCCTGCCAGGGCCACGTCTATTTTTTCTCTGATTACACCTGAGGCGTTGTTCATCATATGGCTGAAGGCTATATCTTCGCCGTGTATGTCAGACATATACATCTCTGTGCCTTTAGGCAGTTTCAGCTGCGCCTCAAGACTGATTATTTCTGCTGCGGCACGCTGTGCTGTAGGGTAGTCCTTCGCAAGAAGTGTAAGATACTTTATATTTTCTTCTAATCTTTTCTGTTCCATTTATATTCCTGCCAATAAGTTTTCATAATGTAAGATTATACCATAAAACCAACATTTTTACAACTATTATCCATAAAATTAAAATAAAACTACAAAACAAAAGTCATTGGCTGTTAACCAATGACTTTTGATTTTATCAGAATTTAAGATATTTCCAGTCGTCACGTTTGTAGCGGATCCAGTACAGTACCATACGTACGATGTTATCTGTATCCATAGCGATAACAACCCAGTGAATGCCCCAGCCCAGAACGCGAACAAGAATTGTTGCGCCAAGAACACGAACACCCCACATGGAGATAAGAGTGATAACAAACAGGCTCTTTGTTTCGCCAGCACCGCGGAGAGCACCGGAGTGAATCTGGGAGATGATGTAAGGCACCTGGATAAGAGCCAGCAGTTTAACCAGTTCGCCGCCTGTTTTGATAACAGCAGCATCAGGAGTAAACAGGCTTACCAGCTGTGGTGAGAAGATAAACATCAGCACAGATGCAATACCCATTATTGTTACAGAAATTTTGATAGTTGTGTTTACATATCTGTCAACCATATCTGGTCTTTCAGCACCAAGTGACTGACCAACCAATGTTGTACATGCAGAACCGAATGCAAAACCAGGCATCAGAGAGAAGGATTCAACTGTTGCAGCCAGGGAGTTGGAAGCCAGAGCAATTGTACCCAGGGAAGCAACTGTGGATGCAATGATAACGGATGCACCACCCATTACAAATCTTTCAAACATCATAGGAACGCTGATTCTCATAACGGCCTGGATGTCTCTTTTTACCAGTCGATAGCTTTCGCCCAGATGAATCTGCTGTGGAGCTTTTCTGAGGAATGTCATCAGCAGCATTACTGTAGCACCGATGATGATTGTACCAGTTGTGGAAGCAGCAGCACCTGCTACGCCCCAGCCGGCGCCCCATACAGTGAATGTATTGCCAAACAGGTTAACTTCGTGTGTTGGGTAAATAAGCAGGTAGTTACCTACTACATTTGCCAGGTTAACACAGGTGTTGATAACCATTGGTGTTTTTGTATCACCGTAACCACGGTAAATAGCAGACAGAACCATTGTAAGTGTACGGAAAATCATAGCCAAAGCCATAATTTTGTTGTACTGTGTAGCCAGAACCAGAACATCCGGTTCTGCCCCCATCAGACGTGGGATAGTTTCTGACAGGGAATAACAAAGAATTGAAATAGGAATACCCATCATAAGAACTGTAACCAGAGCCTGTCTTGTCAGACCTCTTGCACGTTCATAGTCCTGAGCACCTACACTACGGGCTATAAGGGCAGTGAAACCCATGCCGAAAGACATTACGATACCGTTGATAAGCATCATAGGTGTGCCACTGATGGAAACTGAAGCTGTGGCAACTGCACCAAGGGAACCAACCATTGCAGTGTCAACAGAGTGTACCAGTGTTGACAGAATCTGTTCTACCAGAACAGGCCATGCCAGCAGAAATATGGTGGTTGACGGCTTTACACGGTCGTCAATAAGAATTCTTCTACCACTCATTGAATTTTCCTCACTTTTTCTCAAATTTATAAAATTCACATATAAAAGCGATGTAAGGTGTAACACCTACATCGCTTTTTAATTAAAATAACATATTCAATATATCAAATACTACCAATATTGTCAACAAATAGGTACTGCTGTGAACTTATTTGTATAATAAGTATTAAATCAGTCTATATTTTTGGTTGCTATTACCTGCGTACCATAGACACTATCAATAATAACATCACCGATTTTTACAGGTGCATTCACTGTTGTGTTTCTGATAAGACTCATAACTTCAAAAATTGCACCCTTTGGTACTGGCTGTGCTGTTTTGACACTTACCATGGTATCTTCTCTGTTGGCCACCCTTACAATGGATGTGATTGTGCGCACAGGGTTTGATACTTCGTTTATGCCATAAACCTGACCTCTTGGGCAGGCATGACCTGTTACTGTCAGATTGTCCGCTTCACCGCTCACTGTCAGCTGGCATCCGCGAGGGCAGATAATACATGTAAGTTTTCTTTCCATTTCCTTTTCCTCCTTACATTTCTTCCAGTGTTACTGTAATTTCGCCTGTCAGATCAGCGAATTTGTCTGTTTTTATAACCAGTTTTTCCATTTCGCCTGGTGCAACCTTAAGTTTTACAGCCTGAGCCATCACCTTGTCACCGCATTTTGCTGTCAGGCGAACTTTGCCATATGGCTGACCCACACGCATGAACAGTGAAACTTCTTCCCCTGGCTGTGCGTGAATATGCTGTGGCATAACATATCTTACACCGCCTACAGCTTTTACAGGGATGTACTCTGTTTTGTTGCTGCCATTTTTAACATAGTTTGCAGCACCTTTGCCTGCACGTTCAGCTTCATCAGAAACATAGTCAACAAGGTCGTGTACATGAAGAACATTGCCGCAGGCAAAAATACCTTCTGCATCTGTTTCACAGTTTTCGTCTACCATGGCACCGCTTGTAATTCTGTCCATAGAAATACCAGCCTGGACTGTCAGTTCATTTTCAGGAATAAGACCAACAGACAGCAGAAGTGTATCACATTCGATAAAGCGTTTTGTTTCTTCGATAACATTGCGGTTTTCGTCCACCTGGGCAATTGTCACACCCTCAAGGCGCTTTTGGCCGTGAATCTGTGCCACTGTTGTGGAGAGATAAAGAGGGATATCAAAATCTTCCAGACACTGCACAATATTTCTTGTAAGACCGCCGGAGTAAGGCATAATTTCGCATACAGCCTCAACTTTTGCACCTTCAAGGGACATACGGCGCGCCATAATAAGACCGATGTCGCCACTGCCAAGGATGACAACTTTTTTACCAACCATATAGCCTTCGCAGTTGATAAGTTTCTGTGCTGTACCTGCTGAATAAACGCCCGCAGGACGTGTGCCAGGAGTGTTCAGTGCGCCACGGCTTCTTTCACGGCAACCCATAGCCAGAACCACAGCCTTTGCCTGAATCTGCATAATGCCATCGCGGTTTGTGGCTGTAACCACCCTGTCTTTGGAAACATCCAGGACCATTGTATTTTTGTATACTGTGATACCGCGTTCTTCTACTTTTGCTTTATATACAGCTGCATATTCCGGACCTGTCAGTTCTTCGCCCAGTTTGTGCAGACCAAATCCATTGTGGATACACTGGCGCAGGATACCGCCCAGGTCATCGTCGCGGTCAAGGATAACTACATCTTTTACACCGTTGTCATATGCCGCAACAGCCGCAGCCATACCGGCAGGACCGCCGCCAACAATTACTATATCGTGATTAAGCATTCTTCTTCCCCCTTACATTTTTTCAGTCAGCATATATGAACCAGCGCCATTTTTGGTAACATCTGTCATATCTGTGCCTGTGTGCTGTGCAATAAGTTTCATAACATAGGATGAGCAGAAACCACCCTGACATCTGCCCATACCAGAACGCGTACGGCGTTTTACACCGTCAATATCCAGGGCAACAGGATTTTTTGTGATAGCTGCAATGATTTCACCCTCTGTCACTGTTTCACAGCGGCAGATGATCTTGCCATAGGACGGGTTATTTTTAATAACTTCGTTCTTTTCTTCAATGGACATTTTTGCAAAAGCGTGCATATCCTCTCTGGTGCCATTCCAGTTTTCTTTTTCTGTCAGCTGTACACCTGCATTTTTAAGGATATCCAGAACATATTTTGCAATGGATACACAGCAGGTAAGGCCAGGTGAGTCTATACCGGCAACGTGAACAAAGCCGTCTACTTTATCAGACATTTTTATGATAAAGTCGCCGCCTGCCACAGACGCGCGCACGCCTGTAAAGGATGTGATAACCTGGCGGAAATTTACACCGGGAACACTTTTTGCACCCATTCGCTGTACATAAGCCAGCTGTGCACCTGTTGTTTCTGTGCTTTCACCGTGTTCAACCTCGGTGGCAGTAGGGCCTGTCAGCAGATTGCCGTGATTTGTAGGTGTAACAAGAATGCCTTTGCCTTCTTTGCCAGGTGTCTGGAAGATAGTGCGGCTTACGCGTACACCTTCTGCCTTGTCCAGCAGCATATATTCGCCGGCTCTTGGAATAATCTGATAGAATTTATCACCAACCATGGCAGCCAGATCATCGGCAAAACTGCCTGCACAGTTGATAAGATATTTGCCCTGTACTTTTCTGCCATCTGCGGCAGAAACCACAAAGCCTTCACCAATTTTTGCAATATCGCTGATCGCAAAGTTTCTTTTCAGTTCCACGCCGTTATCCATAGCATTGCCTACTGCGGCAATTGTCAGTTCGTAAGGGCACACAATACCGCTGTTTGTTACCAGCAGGGCTTTTGTCACTTTGTCTGAAAGTTCAGGTTCCAGCTCTCTTGCCTGGTCACCTGTGATTACTGACAGTCCTTCAATGCCATTTTCCAGCCCTCTTTCGTACAGCTGGTCAATGATATGGTTTTCTTCCTGAGCAAATGCACAAACCATAGAGCCATTTCTTTTATGTGGTACATTCAGCTGTTTTGCCGCTTCAAACAGCAGTTCAACACCGCTGGCATTCAGCTGTGCTTTCAGTGTGCCTGGTTCTGGGTCATAGCCACCGTGAACAATGCCGCTGTTTGCTTTTGTAGCACCTGTTGCTACATCGTTTGCTTTGTCCAGCAGACATACAGTCAGCTGGTAACGGGACAATTCTCTTGCAATCATACCGCCAGTAACACCGGCGCCTGCAATCAGAATATCAAATTTTTCCATAATTTACTCCTTATATTTACACAGTCAATACTGTTTTTTTTAAAAAAACAAAACGGAAAAAGAGGTCACATAAATGTGTCCTTCTTTCTCCGTCTCTCTAAATCTCTTGCGGTTATATTAATTTTTACAGATACCACAGCTCTTCCCTGCTGGTAGATACCCCGCCGGCACCTGCTCCCAGAGCCGCTGTAACTTCTGCCTTTGTTTCCAACAGACCACCTGCAATAACAGGTACATCCAGTTTCCGGAACTGTTTTATAACTTTTGTAATCACACCAGGCATAATTTCAATTATATGCGGTGCTGATGTTTTTATCATTTCTCGGATGCTGTTGATACCCTGGCTGTCTACAACAAAAAATCTCTGCACAGCCACGATGCCACATTCCTTTGCCCGTCGAATCATCTGTGGTCGTGTGGACAATATGCCGTCCACACCGCAGTTTGCCAGATATTCAACTGCTGTTTTATCCTTGGCAATACCATTGGCAAGGTCAACGTGTACAAACAAAGCTTTGCCAGCATTGTGTGCCCGTTCAACCCTGTCTTTTATTGTCAGCAGGTTTGCGTCCAGATAAAAAATGATTTCCACAGGTGAGTCAAGCACCCTGTCCCATTCACTGTCGTGAACGGCAGCAATTACAGGGCAATCTTCCATTCGCTGTATAATCTGTGAGTGGTGCATATAAACCCTCCCGAAAAATCACTACCCTATATTTTAAAACATCAATCTACCTTTGTCAATAAAAAACCTTTCAATTGCAAGGAATTGAAAGGTTTTTGTTTTAATTTAAATGGATAAAACAGTATTTAATTAAATATAAATTTATCTGTTTGTATCTGAACTAGTTTTTCAGATATTTTTCAAACCAGTCTGTAATTTCGTCCAGACGGCGCTGTCTGTGCAGTGGCTTGCCGCCGCGGGACAGTTCGTGGTTTTCGCCTTTGAACATACACAGACGGGATTCGATGCCGTGATATTTCAGCGCGCTGAACATCTGCCAGCCTTCTGCGATTGGGCAACGGTAGTCTTCGTCAGAGTGGATAAACAGAGTTGGTGTAACCACTTTGTCTGCGTATTTCAGCGGTGACTGTTCCCACATCAGATTCATATCAGTCCAAGGAGTTGAAGCCACCTGGTCTTCGGCGAAATAGTAGCCGATGTCGCTGATATAAGCCATGGAAACCCAGTTGGAAATACTTCTCTGGCTGGCAGCTGCTGCAAATCTGTCTGTATGACCGATAATCCAGTTTGTCATAAAGCCGCCGTAGCTACCGCCTGTAACGCCTACTTTTTCTTTGTCAATCTGTGGATATTTTTCCAGAACAACATCTGTGAACTTCATCAGATCGGAGTAGTCTTCTTTGCCATATCTGCCGCGGATATCTGCAAATTCATTGCCTCTGCCATCACCGCCGCGTGGGTTTGTGAAGAATACAAAGTAACCCATATTTGCCCATACCTGCATTTCGTGATAAATTACATCACCAAATACAGTTTTTGGACCGCCGTGGATATCAAAAATTGCAGGATATTTTTTATTTTCATCAAAATCAACAGGTTTCAGCACCCAGCCGTCCAGCTCAACGCCATCGTTTTCATATGTGAAATAGTCTGGCACAACTGTAGAAACATCTTCATAAGCAGCGTCGTTGAAAGAAGTCAGTTTTTCTTCCACGCCGTTTTTGTAGCTGTACAGTTCCTGCAGTTTGTTGTCACGCATACCGATAAAGTACAGCACACCGTCGCCGCCTTTGTCGAAACAGTCAACAGAACCATTTTTCATTGGCAGGATTTCACGTTTGCCAGCCAGTGTAAGTGTATTGATAACAGAATTGAATCTTTCTGTGGTAATAAAGGCTACGCCGTGTTCGCAACTGTACAGAGATTTGCCACCACCAAGACGGCAGTCGCTGCCTACGCTGGAACCCCAGGAAATATCGTCAGAACACCAAGGTGTCATTTCGCCATCTTCCAGCAGATAAATCAGCGCGTTTTCGTTCATACCGTGTTTTGCATTGTCAGTTGCCTGCACAAAGATTTTGTCCACACCTGTAAATCCTGCATTGCGGATGGCCCACTTGTCTTTGGCAACCAGTTTTTCGTTTTCACCTTTTTCAATGTCATACAGCCACAGACTGTTTTTGCGGGCTGCAAGACCTTTTACAAAATCTGAAACGATGTACAGAATTTTGCCGTCTTTAACATCTGCAACACGGGAAGACAGCGGATAAACAGAAACAGGTTTCAGCTTGCCTTCATTTTTGTTGAACAGGTGGATTTCACTGCGTTTGCCGTTGGTAAATCCCATACCATTGCCCCAGAATGGCAGTTCGTCCACAACTTCATAGTCTTTGTCTGCTTTCTGTTTTGCCAGTGCTTTTGCCTTTTCGTCACCTTCCATTGATTCAATGTCAGGTCTGTTTGAATTGTTGCTGATTGTCAGCACAAAGTTTTCATCGTCCAGTACTTTGATGCCTGTAACGATTTCTGGCAGGCGGAAGTATTCCTCAGCTTCGCCACCACCAAGAGCCAGCTTGTAAACAGATGTCCAGGTTTCGCCTGCGGCAACTTTGTTTTTAAGCGCAGGGTCACGCATAGCTGTAAAGATGATTTCTTCGTCATTCAGCCAGGTGAAATTACCTACATCACCTGCGCTTGTAAGAGGTTTCACCTTTTTGTCAGCAGGTGTAAACAGCCACAAATTACTTTTGTAGCCGTTGTTTTCTTTGTCGCATTTCTTTGTCATCAGCAAAGCTTTGCTTTTATCCGGTGAAAAAGTGAGGCCGGAAAGGAATGTGTAGTTATAAAAATCTGTAAGAGCCAGTTTTTTCATTTTATACCTCCATATAATTTGTACGGTTAAATTTAGTTTCATTGTACGATAAAATCGGATATAAAGCAATTAAAAACGGCTGACTAAAAGTTGTTTACTTTGCCCAATAAAAAACCTCCCCATCTTGCAGGGGAGGTGAAAAATTATGATAATTGAATATCAAACACTGATACAGTATCAGTTTACGCCTACGCTCATTGTTTCTGGCAGTGTGCTGCCGCCATCGATTACAATGCCCTGGGCTGTGATATAGCTGGATTCATCAGAAGCCAGGAATGCAGCCAGTTCGCCCAGTTCTTCAATATCACCCAGTCTGCCCATTGGGATGCCTGCGCGGATGCCTTCAATAACGCTGTCCGGATTTGCAGCGTCTGAAGCGTTGGCAATACCTTCAACCATAGGGGTCATAATATAACCTGGCTGAATTGCATTTACTCTGATACCATGGTGTACCATTTCAGCAGCCAGACCTTTTGTAAAGCCCATAAGTGCGGCTTTTGTTGTGGCATATGCCACTTCGCCAGGGTCTGCAACCATAGGACCTGTTACGCTGGACAGATTGACAATTGCACCTTTTTTGTTTTCCATCATTACTGGGCAAACAGCTTTGCACATATTCCAGCAGCCTTTGATATTGATGTCAAAATGTGCGTCACGCAGTTTGTCGTCTGTGTTCATAAAGCTGTCCAGCCAGGCGATGCCTGCATTGTTTACCAGCACATCTATTGTGCCGTATTTTTCCATAACGTCAGCAACACATTTTTTAATCATATCGTTGTCGCGTACATCGCACAGATAACCGCTTACATCATAGCCCTGGTCAGACAGTTCTTTTACTGTTTCGTATACTTTTTCGCTGTAGTCAAAAATTGCTACTTTTGCGCCGTATTTAAGAAATACTTTTACGATACCCAGACCGTTGCCCATTGCACCGCCGGTTACTATTGCTACTTTATCTTTGAGTTTCATATTGCTTCTCCTTATTCGATAATTATTTATCCATATTATACTACCTATCTTCATATTTTACAAGCCATATATTTTCTGTTATAATGGATACAGGAATATTGATTTAAGGAGTTATGCCCTATGATGAAAGAAATCCCAAACAAACCTGAAACCGTAAAAGAACCAAAGCAGGAAAAACCTGTAAAACCTGAAGGCAGCAACTGGAACACATCCACTCCTCCGGGATATAGGGAAGAAATGTAGAATATACTGTTGTATACGCTATTTTCTGTTTGACTTTACCAATTTTTATGATATAATCTTTTTGATATGGATAAGGGAGTAGCAAGCGCTGTGCGTAGCAAGTCAACATACTGGTTTCTGACCTGGCTTGTTTTAAATTGCGAGACTTATGTGTATTAGCATTGCTATGCACTGGTCTGCCCTTTTTTGTAGATAAGTACCGGGTATGGCGTGCCATACCCGTTTTTTTATACAATTTGGAGGATTTTTTATATGGAATGGAACTTTGTATTCTTTTTCAACAGCATTATGCTGGGCATTGGTCTGGCTATGGACGCTTTTTCTGTTTCTCTGGCCAATGGTCTGAATGAACCAAGAATGAAAACCGGCAGAATGCTGACTATGGCAGGTATATTCGCAGGTTTTCAGGGGGCTATGCCTCTTATAGGTTGGGTTTGTGTACATACAGTTATGCAGTATTTTACCGCCTTTGAAAAACTTATTCCTTGGATTGCACTGATTCTGCTGTGCTATATCGGTGGCAATATGCTGAAAGACTGCCTGTGTGGCTGTGGCGAAGGTGAAGAATGTTGTGGTGATGTGGATTTTAAACAGCTTATCGTGCAGGGTATTGCCACATCTATCGATGCTCTTTCCGTAGGTTTCACCATTGCAGAGTATAACCTGCTTATGGCTGTTGTAGCTGCACTGCTGATTGCAGTTGTTACATTTTTCATCTGCTTTGGCGGCATTGCCATCGGCAAAAAATTCGGCACAAAACTGGCTGGCAAAGCAGGTGTGCTGGGTGGTGTAATTCTGATTTTTATTGGCATTGAAATTTTTGTAACAAACATATTTTAATTAAAAATTCCTTAAATTTCACAAAACTAACAGACAACTCACCAAAGTTTGTGTTATAATGTTTACAACAAATAATTCAAAAGGATTTATTGAAATGAAATTACTGTCAGTAGGTATCCCTTGTTATAATTCAGCAGAATATATGGCAAAAGCTATAGAAAGTTGTCTTGTACTGGGGGATGATATTGAAATAATTGTGGTAGATGATGGTTCACAGAAAGATAACACTCTGGAAATAGGCAAAGCATATGAAACCCAGTATCCTGGCATTGTAAAATGTGTACACCAGGAAAACGGCGGTCATGGTCAGGCTGTAAACACCGGGCTGGCAAATGCCACCGGACTGTATTACAAAGTGCTGGACAGTGACGACTGGTTTGACACTGACAGCCTGCTGAAAGTTGCCCAAACGCTGAAAAAACTGTATGCTGAAGGCACTGTAGTTGATATGTTTATCACCAACTACGTATATGAAAAAGTGAGCGAAAACAAGCAGAGCGTTATCCGATATACAAATGTAATGCCAACAGACAGAGTATTCGGCTGGAGTGATACAAAGCATTTCCTGCCACACCAGAATATTCTTATGCACAGTGTAATCTACCGCAGACAGATGCTGCTGGACTGCAAATTGGTGTTGCCAAAACACACATTCTACGTGGACAACCTGTTTGTATATCAGCCGCTGCCATATGTAAAAACAATGTACTATGTGGACATTGACCTGTACCGATACTTTATCGGCCGCCAGGATCAGTCTGTAAATGAAAAAATAATGATAGGCCGTATGGACCAGCAGCTGCGCGTAAACAGACTGATGATCGACTGCTGTGATGTGATGGCTGTGGAAGAAGAAAAATGCCGTCGGTATATGATCAAGTATCTTACAATGATTTCTACAGTTTCAACTGTACTGTGCATCAAATCCGGCACAAAGGAACACCTGGCCCAGAAAGATGAAATGTGGCAATATATGAAAGACAAAGACATCAACCTGTTCAAAGCTGTAAAACGTTCTGTTATGGGCAGAATGATGCAGCTGAAAAGCAAAACAGGCCAGAAAGCCATTCTTGCAATATACGGAGTGGCGCAGAAAATCTTCGCTTTCAACTGATAATTTAATCAAAACCACCAGCAAGCTGGTGGTATGCACAAGCCCTATAAGGGCGTACTACTGACTCACCTCTCAAGAGGTGTTGAAAATCCATCAACTGCATTACGCGCACTGCAACCACTAAAGTGGTATATGTCATTCTGAGCGAGTGTAACGAGTCGAAGAATCTTTGCTCTACAGCTTTCTGTAGAGCAATTATTTTTATGTTTCTTTAATTGCAAAGATTCCTCGCTTATGCTCGGAATGACATTTCGCTTCGCTTAATGCTTGAAGCTAAAGCATTTTTCACCTGCTTAGCTGGTGGTTGTCTGTATACAATACTGCACCACAGCAACTGCAATTGCTGTGGTGTTTTAATTTATGGTACATTGACCTTGATATTGCTGTATGGTATTCTTTTATTGATAAGTTTTTCTCTGTTTCAAGAGGTATGTATGAAAAAAACAGGCATTTTCAAAGCAATGAAGCTTTGTATGGATTATAAAAAAACGAACAGCACGCAAAGGGAAAAATTGCGTTCAGACAGGCTGAAGGATGTTGTAAACCATGCAAGAAACAACAGCCCTTATTACAACCAACTGTACAAGGATGTGCCCCACAATTTCTCTCTTTCTGATTTGCCGGTTACTGATAAAAAATCCCTTATGGAAAACTGGGACAACTGGGTATGTGACCGCGGTCTGAAGCTGGCGGATGTGGAAAGGTTTATGGAAGACACATCAAACATAGGCAGTTTTTACAACAAAGAGTATATGGTATTCACTACTTCCGGCTCTACCGGTAATCCGTTGGTGGCTGTGGTGGACAAAAATGCCAACAATATTATGGGTGGTATTTCCGCCTGCAGAAGTTTTGCAAGAAAGCAGGACCTGATAGCCTTTGCAAAGAAAAAAGGTAAAACCATAGGTGTTTTTGCTGATGGCGGATTTTATCTGGCTAACAGCAGTGTGCGCAATAAACTGAAGACAATGCCCTGGAAGAAAAAACAGGTTGCTGTTTCCAGTGCGCTGTACCCTATCGACACAATAGTAAAACAGCTGAATGATTTCCAGCCTGCAATGCTGGGGGGGCTACCCATCAAACCTGGAACTGCTGATTGATGAAGTAAATGAAGGCAGGCTGAATATCTCCCCTGTTCTGATTATGACAGGTGGAGAATATCTGTCTGACGATCTGCGCAAAAGACTGGCAGAAACCTTCAACTGCTATGTACAGACCAGCTATTCCTGCACTGAAGGCGGCACAGTTGCCTGCGAATGCACAAACCAGCATTTTCATATAAACGACGACTGGCTGATTGTGGAGCCTGTGGACAAGGATGGCAATCCCGTGGCTGACGGAGTGCTGTCTGATAAAATTTATCTTACCAATCTGTACAACTACACACAGCCTTTTATCCGTTATGAAGTGACCGACCGAGTGATAATGCACCACGAAGACTGTGGCTGCGGTAATCCATCCCCCTGGATAGAACTTGAAGGCCGTACAGACGATGTAACCAGTTTTATTGAAGATGGAAAAATAATTAAAATTCCACCTTTGGCTGTTTATGCAACTTTAAAGGAAATACACAGTCTGCGCCGTTTTCAGGTACTTGTATATAACCAAAACAAAGTGGAACTGCGCATTGAAACCAAAGACGGTGAAGACAGAACAAAGGCCTTTGAAGAAGCAAAAACTGCACTTAAAGATTACCTGGCCGTCCAGGGTATACACAGTTTATCCATTACCCTTGCTGACAGTTTACCACAGCAGGATGAAAACAGCGGCAAGTTCAAACACATAGTAAATATGCAGAATACAAAATAGTATAATAAAAAACCGGACTTTGCATAAAGCCGGTTTTATATGTCAAAATAACCAATATAAACCATAGTTTTTGTTACAGCAATCTATTTTAATTTTTACAATTATATGCTAAAATAGTATTAATAATAGGCTTTTAGGCCGGAAAAGGTGGTAAAATTATTATGTCAGAATTTAAAGGTACTGCTCACAACCATGCAAAAGTGGGCGACATCGCAAAAACAGTTCTTATGCCAGGTGACCCACTGAGAGCTAAATGGATCGCAGAAACATTCCTGGAAGATGCAAAATGCTTCAACACAGTTCGTGGTATGCTGGGTTACACAGGTAAATGGAAAGGCGTAGAAGTTTCTGTTATGGGTTCCGGTATGGGTATTCCATCCATCGGTATCTACTCCTACGAACTGTTCAAATTTTACGGTGTAGAAAACGTTGTAAGAATCGGTTCTGCAGGCGCTTTCAAACCAGAACTTAACCTGTTTGACGTTGTTATCGTTGATCACGCTTACAGTGCATCCAGCTATGCAAAAGAAGCATTCGGTTATACAGAAGACGTACAGGAACCATCAGCTGAGCTGAACGCTCTGCTGGTAGCAGCTGCAGAAGAACAGGGCAAAAAATACTGGAAAGGTTACATCCAGTCTTCCGACAACTTCTATTCAGACTACTCCATCGAAAGAGAACCTGTTAAATACGACCTGCTGTGTGCAGAAATGGAATCTTTCGGTCTGTTTGCCAACGCTCGTCATCTGGGCAAAAAAGCAGCTTGTATCCTGACAATCTCTGACTCTATCGTTAACAAAACTGAAACAACACCAGAACAGAGACAGACAGGCTTCATCGATATGATGGAAATCGCACTGGATGCAGCAATCAAAATGTAATCATATTTTTTGATACAAAAAATTGCTAAAAAATTACTATTATAAATGAAAGGCGGATTACTCCAATGGCAGAATTCAAGGGCACAGCCCATAACCACGCAAAACTCGGTGACATCGCAAAAACAGTTCTTATGCCAGGTGACCCACTGAGAGCTAAATTCGTAGCAGAAACATTCCTGGAAGATGCAAAATGCTTCAACACAGTTCGTGGCATGCTGGGTTTCACAGGTAAATATAAAGGCAAAGAAATCTCTATCATGGCTCATGGTATGGGTATTCCTTCAATCGGTATCTACTCTTACGAACTGTACAAGTTCTACGGTGTAGAAAACATCATCAGATTTGGTACAGCAGGTTCTTTCAAATCAGAAATCGACCTGTTCGACATCGTTCTGGTTGAACATGCATACTCCAAATCAACATACGCAAGAGAAGCTTTCGGTTACACAGAAGATGTTATGGACCCATCTGCAGAACTGAACGAAATCCTTGCTGCAACAGCTGAAAAACTGGGCAAAAAAATCTGGAAAGGTTATGTTCACTCTTCAGACAACTTCTACTCAGACTTCTCTATCGAAAGAGAACCAGCTCCATATGACCTGCTGTGTGCAGAAATGGAATCCTTCGGTCTGTTTGCTAACGCTCGTCATCTGGGCAAAAAAGCAGCTTGTATCCTGACAATCTCTGACTCTATCGTTGATCACAAAGAAACAACACCAGAACAGAGACAGACAGGCTTTACAGAAATGATGGAAGTTGCTCTCAACGCAGCAATCGAAATGTAATTTCAATTAAAAATTGTATATTTTTACAAAGACGGGTTGAAAAACCCGTCTTTGTTTTTATTTTATACAAATTTTATATATTTTTATTTACAAATCAATATTTAAGTAATATAATATACCCATTAATTGTTAAATTTTAAACATAGAGAGGTGTAATTATGGCAGACCTTAAATTACTTGCCGAAAAAAACCACGAATATGTGGTAAAAATGAGAAGACATTTCCACAAATACGCTGAAGTTTCCACCCAGGAAAAAGAAACATCAAAACGCATCTGTGAAGAACTGGAAGCAATGGGCATTCCTTACCACGTTTACCCAGACTACACTGTAATAGGCGTTCTTGACAGCGGTAAACCTGGCAAAACAATTCTTATCCGCGAAGATATTGACGCTCTTCCAATGAAAGAAGAAACAGGCGCTGAATACGCCAGCATTTATGACAATGCAATGCACTCCTGCGGCCACGATGCACACGCCGCTATGCTGCTGGGTGTTGGCAAATCACTGGTTGAAATCAAAGACGAAATCCCAGGCAAAATCCTGCTGGGCTTCCAGGTTGCTGAAGAAAACCTGAAAGGTGGCAGAACACTGGCTAAATTCGTTAAAGAACTGGGCGGTGCAGATCATTCAATTTCTGTACACGTTGGCTGCAGTGAAAATGTAGGACAGATGAAAATTGTAAGCGGTCCATTTGCTTCAGGTGTAATCACATACAGAATCATCATTAAAGGCAAAGGCGGTCACGGCTCTGTACCACACACAGCAAAAGACCCTATCAAACCAGCCTGCGAACTGGTACTGAAACTGGCAAGTCTGCCATCAAATGCTATTGATGCACAGGACCCTATAGTATTCTCCACTTGTTCCATCGTTGCAGGTACAGCAGCTAATATCATCCCAAATGAAGCTGTTATTATGGGTACTGTGCGCTACTTCAACAAAGAGCTGACACAGCCTATCTTTGACTGGCTGGAAAACATTTCTGAATGTGTATGCAAATCCTACGGCGTTGAAAGAGAAATGGACTATATGTTCGACCCAATGATTCCTGTTGTAAACGACCCTGAAGCAACAAAAATTGCACAGAAGGTTGCCACAGAAATGGGTATGGAAATCTTTACAGAAGGCAAAGGTATGGGCAGTGACGATATGGCTATCGTGCTGGATTCCTTCCCAGGTTTCTATGTAAATCTCGGCTGCGCAAACGAAGCAAAAGGCTTTGGCCACGTGGCTAACCACAGCTCCTGCTTCGATATTGATGAAGATGCACTTGTTTACGGCACAGAATTTTTAATGAAATCAGCATTTGAACTGATGAAATAATATATTTATATTTAAAAGACCGGTTTTACCGGTCTTTTTTTTGATTTAAACCGCTTGTTTTTTGGTAATGATATAAAATTTCAAAAATCCGTTATTTTTTTAACATTTAATATTGAAATTGCAAAAAGATTGTGATATAATTAACACAGTCTAATAAGGCTGTTTAATTTGGCAACAATAAATTACAATACAATTTTTGAAAAGGGGTTTAAATATGAAAGACTATTTAACAATCGTAAAAGTAGTTGGTCGCGAAATTCTTGACTCACGTGGCAACCCAACAGTAGAAGCTGAAGTAACACTGGCAGACGGCACAATCGGCCGTGGTATGTCACCATCCGGTGCTTCCACAGGTATCTTCGAAGCTCTGGAACTTCGCGATGGCGACAAATCCAGATACCTTGGCAAAGGCGTAACAAAAGCTGTTGAAAATGTAAACACAGTTCTGGCTGATGCAGTTATCGGTCTGGATGCTTCTGACATCTACGCTGTTGACGCTGCTATGATCGCTGCTGACGGCACAAAAGGCAAAAACAAACTGGGTGCAAACGCTATCCTGGCTGTTTCTATCGCTGCTGCAAGAGCTGCTGCTGCATCTCTCGACCTGCCACTGTACAGATTCCTTGGTGGTCTCAACGCAAACAGACTGCCAGTTCCAATGATGAACATCCTCAACGGTGGTGCACACGCTTCCAACACAGTTGACATTCAGGAATTTATGGTAATGCCAGTTGGCGCACCAAGCTTTAAAGAAGCTCTGCGCTGGTGTGCTGAAGTATTCCACAACCTGTCCAAAATCCTGAAAGCTGAAGGTTTGGCAACATCTGTTGGTGACGAAGGCGGTTTCGCACCAAACCTTGCTTCTGACGAAGACGCTCTGAAATACATCTGCAAAGCTATCGAAGCTGCAGGCTATGTACCAGGCAAAGACTTTATGATCGCTATCGACGCTGCTGCTTCCGAATGGAAAGGCGAAGTTAAAGGCGAATACGTTCTGCCAAAAGCAGGTACAAAATTCACAACAGAATCTCTGGTTGCATTCTGGAAAGACCTGGCTGACAGATACCCAATCATCTCTCTGGAAGACGGTATGGATGAAGAAGACTGGGAAGGCTGGAAACTGCTGACAGATACAATCGGCGACAGAGTACAGCTGGTTGGTGACGACCTGTTCGTTACAAACACAGAAAGACTTGCTAAAGGTATCGAAGGCAAAAACGCTAACGCTATCCTTATCAAACTGAACCAGATCGGTACAGTATCCGAAACTCTGGAAGCTATCAAAATGGCTCATAAAGCAGGCTTCACAGCAGTTACATCACACCGTTCCGGTGAAACAGCTGACACAACAATCGCTGACCTGGCAGTTGCTCTGAACACATGCCAGATCAAAACAGGTGCTCCAAGCCGTTCTGACCGTGTAGCTAAATACAACCAGCTGCTTAGAATCGAAGAAGAACTGGGCGCAAGCGCAGTATATCCAGGTATGGCAGCATTCAACGTAAAAAGATAATTTACGGTAAATTGCATATTAAAAGGACTTGCTGATGCAAGTCCTTTTTTATTTGTATATTCAATTGCAAGTCATAGTAATTATTATGTCTGTAGTAGGCGATGTAAAAATCCAAAGTGTAGATAAAAAAGCCGCCTATACAAACTGTTAAAAGAAAAGTTAAAAACATAAGAATCTTATTTGATTTTCTCAACTGAACAACCTCTATAAATCAATTATATCTGCACCCAGCAGATGGGCATCTTCTTCATCGTGGGTGATGACCATAAGCAGACGGCCGTCAAGGTTTGCTTTTACCTGTTCAATTACAAGTCTGCGGGTGTCTTCGTCCAGCCCTTTGAAAGGTTCGTCCATCAGCACGGCATCGCTTTCACTTACAAGGGCACGCAGAATAGCCACACGGCGTTTCTGGCCGCCGGAAAGCTGTGAAACCGGGCGACGGATTTCATCTGCTGTAAGACCCATATTTATCAGTTTTTCTGAAAGCTGTGCTTTGTGGGGATTATCCTGAACTATGGCAAGATTCATCAGTGCAGACAGTTCTTCACACAGCCTGTCCTCCTGGAAAACAGCAGAAAATCTGGTGTTTTCTATGCCAGTTATCTCCCCTTCATCTGCTTTTATCAGTCCGAGAATTATAGAAAACAGCGTGGTTTTGCCGCGGCCTGAAGTGCCCATAAGGCAGGTCGGTTTATCGTCTGTCAGTGTGAGAGTCAGATTTTCCAGCACCGGTGTACCGTTATAACTTTTGGAGAGATTTTTAATTTCTATATTCATATGTCCCTCCTATAAAAATCCATCTGTGATTTTGCCGTTGATTTTATTCAGCAACCATAAAAAGCCCTTTTCCACAAGGAAGCTGATAAGAACAATAACAACTGTCCAGGCAAACATTTCGGCTGTGTCCATATACAGCTTGGTTTCGTACAGCCGGTTGCCCATAGAGCCGTTTGGCAGGCCGATAACTTCAGCGGCAATGCCGCTTTTCCAGCAAAGACCAAGTGAGGTAGTGCAGGCCGCTGTGAAATACGGCATAATCTGTGGCAGGTAGATATATTTGATTTTCTTTGCATTGGACAGACGGAACACTGCCGCCATTTCCAGCAGTTTTCTGTCTACCTGGGTAAAGCCTTCCAGCATATTTATGTATATAATAGGAAGAACCATAAGGAACGAAATACAGATGGAAAGATTGCCGCCTCTTACCCACAGCAGTGCAAGAATAATAAATGATGCCACCGGCACAGCCTTGATAACGCTGAACAGCGGAGCAAATATATATCGCGCCATATCAGAAACTGCTGACAACCCCGCCAGCAGTACACCAACCACAAGTGCCAGCACAAAACCAAGCATAATGCGTGTAAGGGAAAAAACTATTGCAGACCAAAACGCTGATTGCCCGCAAAGGGAAATCAGCGCTTTAATTGTAGACAATGGTGAGGCCAGCAGTACTTCTTTACCGATTTTAATAGCGGCATACTGCCACAGGCCCAGCCAGAAGAATACACCTGTTAACTTTTTCAGTTTATCAGCCCAGATAGTAGAAGGCTTCATCAGGCATTGTACCTCCAACGGATGCAGGGTTCTGGTTGAACAGAACATCGCAGTAATTGTTTACCAGTGCTTTCATTTCTTCACCTGTTACGCAAGTGATGTTGCACTGTGGGATAGCTTTTTTAGCCAGTGGTTCTTTTGCAACGATGCCGTATTCTGCAACCCATGCAGCAGCTTCGTCAACATTTTCTGTAACATATTTTGTGGAAGCAGCGTAGTCAGCAAGGAATGCATCAAATGCTGCTTTGTTTTCTTCGATAAAGGCTTTTCTTGCTACAAGAACGCCAGTGATAAGTTTCTGATCAGAAATTTTGCCCCATTCTTCTGTCATATCAAGGCAAACTTTTACATTCTGATTCTGTGCCTGAACAGCTGTTACATATGGCTGTGGAAGCATAGCTACCATATCGCCTTCGGCTGATGCCAGCAATGCGCCTACTTCTGTAGCTTCGCTCTTGAATTCGATTGTTACATCTTTGTCTGGGTCGATGCCGTTTTCAGACAGAATGTGGCGCAGTGTGTATTCAGGTGTAGTGCCTTTACCAGTTGTGTAGATTGTTTTGCCTGCAAGATCCGCAACTGACTGAACAGCATCGCCAATCTGTACCATATACAGAACACCCAGTGTATTTACAGCGGCTACCTGTACAGCGCCTTCTGTCTTTGCATAAAGTGTAGCTGCAACGTTTGCAGGAACAGCTGCAACGTCAAGCTGGCCCTGGATAAGCAGAGGATTGATTTCCTGCGCTGTACCGAACATTTCTACATTGTAGATGTTGCCTTCGTATGCTTCATCAGCGTTGTTAGCCTGGGCATCTTTCATCAGTTTTGTCATACCCATTGTTGTAGGGCCTTTCATACCTGCGATGCGGAATGTAGCTGTTGCTGCTGGTGTATCAACATTGTTTTCGCCTTCGGATGAGCAAGCTGTAAAAACAGACAGACACATTACCATAGCGAGAATTAAACTTAAAACTTTTTTCATAGTTATAAAACCTTTCTGTGTGCGCCCCCGGCGCGTGGATTTGTTATCCTATGATAGCATAAATTATACAACAATTCGGTTGCTGTGGCAACCAAATATTATTAAGTTTAAAAATAAACTGTATAGTATATTATGAAAATCTTAATAATTTATTAAAGTTATGATTTTTCACATATTTTTCTTTTGTTTTTCACATTTCGGTTTTAACATACAGTCAGGTCGTAATCAGAGGAAAGGAAATAAGCAATGAAATTTATAAAACCAGAAACTGACTATCGCAGATTGAAATTGAACAATATAACATCGCCTGAATACCGACACATATTTATGCTTCTGTACTGGCCTGTTTTCGGTTTTCTGTTCTGGTGCGCAGAAAAATTATTCCCTGCTGCCAGATACTATGTGGTTTACACACCACTGGACAGTTTGATACCTTTTTGTGAACTGTTCGTATTCCCATATGTACTGTGGTACTTTTATTTGATTGGAATACATATATACACATTTTTTTATGATGTAGAATCTTTCAAAAAACTGATGAAATATATAATTTTCACATATACATTGGGGTTGATTATATTTTTTATGTTTCCGACCTGCCAACTGCTAAGACCTGCTGTATTCGAAAGGCAGAATGTACTGACAGATTTTATGGCCTGGTTTTATACTTTTGATACCAATACGAATGTATGCCCCTCTCTCCATGTAGTAGGTTCTTTTGCAGTTATGCATACAGCCTGGCATACGAAGGGGCTGGAAAGCAAAAAATGGAAAACTTTTTTTGCCATAACAACATTTTTCATCAGTATCTCCACTGTGTTCTTAAAGCAACATTCCGTTCTGGATATCATAGTAGCACTGCTTATATGCATGATTGCTTATCAGATATTTTTTCTTACTGAAAGAAAGCGCAGTATCAGCCCCTCCATAAGGCTTTTAAAACAAAATTCAGACTTTTAAACAGTAAATACAGATTAAAAAAGACTGTCTACTTTTCGTAGATAGTCTTTTTATATGTATTGGTGTACAATATTCCCATACAGAAAGTTGGATGAATTATATGGATAACAGAAAAATATCAAATTTCATATCTCAGAAAAGAAAAGAGAAAAACCTTACACAGCAGCAAGTGGCAGACATATTAAATGTTACACCTAAAGCTGTATCAAAATGGGAAACTGCAAAAGGATTGCCGGATATCGCCACTGTGCCCGATTTGTGCAGTGTATTGGGTATATCAGCTACAGAATTTTTTGCAGGAGAAAACATCAATGTTGAATCCCCAATAACAAAAAATGATTTAATTATTAATGTTGCAAAAAATTATAACGAAATGGGGAAAAAACAGACTGTATGTTTTTACACATTTGTCATATGTCTGATTTTTCTTATAGTGGCTTCGTTTTTCGGTGACGGAACAGCAAAACTCATCGCTATTGTTTTTGCTTTTGCAGTGTCAGGCATATCAGTGTACAAACTGGCATCAATAAATCTGCCTGATATAAAGAAACTTCAAATAATTGCCCTTATCTCCCTGATATGTATTACGCTGGTTTCTGTAAGTTTGGGGACAAACTATTTCCAGGCAAAAAATACCGGTGAAATTATTACTACCACTCATATTGCCAAACTGATTTTCGGCGATTACAGCTATACATTACAAAAATTTCTGATTGGATTTAAAAATGCTGTTTCAGCCTGTGCCCTTGTCTCTGGTCAGAATCTTTATCTGCTTTCTGCATATCTTAAAAACAAATAAAACTGTGGCCCATAAGAGCCACAGTTTTATTTTTATTCAGCAGGTGAAAACTGATCTTTGCCCACAAAACAAAGGGGACATTCAAAGTCTTCCGGTACATTTTCCCAGGGAGTGCCTGGGGCTATACCACCTTCCGGATAGCCTTCATCTTCGTCATATTCCCAGCCGCAGACATCGCAGATGTATTTCATAACAATTCTCCTTTTCTTTTTAAAGTTGATAATTATGATTCCACAGACCACAATAAAAATTACAGTAACTTTTTACCACTATAAAAAACTGCATATTTGGGATAAATAAAAAACCTGCACATAAAGTGCAGGTCTGGCGTCCCCGACAGGAATCGAACCTGCGGCCTGACGCTTAGGAGGCGTCCGCTCTATCCTACTGAGCTACGGAGACAGATAAAATATACAATATATTCTACCTTTTTTCGTTACAAAAATCAAGATTACAATATATTGATAGTTGTGATATACTAAATACATATGTACATAAAGGAGAATATTATGAAAAAACTTGGTTTTGGTTTTATGCGACTGCCTGTTCTGGATCCAAATGACGCATCAAAAGTGGATTTTGAACAGCTGTGCCGTATGGTAGACAGATTTATGGAGAAGGGCTTTACATATTTTGACACAGCCTATGTTTACCACAAAGAACAGAGTGAAATTTTCCTGCGCAAGGCTCTGGTGGAAAGATACCCACGCGACAGCTTTAAAATTGCCACCAAACTGCCTATGCCAAAGGTAAACAGCGCCAGAGACAACGAAAAACTGTTCAATGAAGAACTGGAAAAATGCGGTGTGGAATATTTTGACTATTACCTGCTGCACGCAATGAACAGTGAAAGATTTGAAAAGGCAAAAAAATACGGCAGCTTTGAATTTCTGAAAAAGATGAAAGCTGAAGGCAAAATCAGACACATCGGTTTCTCATTCCACGACGATGTGAAACTGCTGGAAGAAATGCTGACTCTGTGGCCAGAAACAGAATTTGTACAGCTGCAGATAAACTATATCGACTGGGAAAATCCATCCATCCAGGCAAAGGAATGTTATGAGCTGTGTACAAAACTGGGCAAACCGGTAATCGTTATGGAGCCTATCAAAGGTGGCAGCCTGGTGGATATTCCACAGGAAGCTGAAAAACTGTTGAAAGACTATGCCCCGGATGCTTCTGTTGCCAGCTGGGCAGTAAGATATGCCGCCAGCCTGGACAACGTGATGATGGTACTGTCCGGTATGAGCAATATGGACCACGTGGAAGACAACACATCATATATGGAAAATTTTGTACCGCTGTGTGACGATGAATACAAAATCATCGACAAAGTGGTGGATATCATCAACTCTTCCATCGCTATCCCTTGCACAGCCTGCGGCTACTGTGTAGACGGTTGCCCTGTGGGTATTCCAATTCCAAAATACTTTGCACTTTACAATGCTGACCTGCAGGCACTGAACAAGGGATTCTCCACACAGATGACATACTACACAAATATGACTGTAAACCTGCCAACAGCCAGCCGGTGTATCGGTTGCGGCCAGTGTGAAAGCGCCTGCCCACAGCACCTGGCAATTATTGACGGACTTAAACTTGTTGCCGAAAGATTTGACAAGTAATT
>JAFZGF010000012.1 GCA_017555565.1 Oscillospiraceae bacterium | reverse complement strand
CTCGCAGAATAATTACCTAAGCGTTCATCAAGAACTATTTTCACGTTGTCTGGAAGGTCAGCCTGCTCGATTGCAGCCGTAGCAATTTCGAGCAGTGTACCGCTTGTGATACCCGTATATGTTTCACCGATCATATATTCCAAAACATCACGCGCTACGAATGTAGCTTCAAGGCCGTTTGATGGAGTGCGCCATTCTGATAAGTAGAATGTACCCGCCTTAGCCCATTCAATCGTGCCGTCTATATCAAAACCATAATATGCTTTGATTTCCTGTCGTTCAGACAGGTATTTGCCCTGACCGACAGGGTTATTAGGCGACCATAGCCCGTTAGAGTTATCGAGAGAAAATTCAATGCTATTTTTTGGCAGTTCGCCACTTACTACTGAGCCGAACTGTTCGTGTTTGAAACTCATAATATCTTTTTTAAGATATACAGTATCTAAGCCTAACTGAATTTTATCTATTCTTGCTCTATGCTGTGGTAAGCACCATTCGTTTACAACGATTTTTATGCTGTCATAATTAGCAATTTCCATTTCAACTTCTGTTGTCACGGATGTGTTACCTGCGACTGTCAAAGTGGAAACTACTGTGTCGCCGTTGTATGCGGTTATTGTGAATTTTGTTGCGTATTCACCGAGTTCCTCACACCAAGTGATTTTCAACCCCGGTATTGCCTGTTCGTGAACTTTCGCTACTGTCAGTGTTATGTCGCCACTGTCAAGATTTTTACTCGCATAGCCTTTGTAATCATTGCTATTGAGAACCTGTTTTGTGCCGTCTAAAGACCAAAAGTTCAGTTCAGTCGTAGCCCACGGATATGTAAGATAATTACCATACATATCTGTGACAGCTTCAATATTAGAGAATGTCGCCTCGTTTGTTGAACTCGGTGTCACCTCGTCTTGCAAGCCCGCTTCTGATACGCCTACGACTAACTGTATATATCCTTCAGGAGCAAGCAGTTCTCTTTGCTTCTGCTCCCATCTGTCAGATACTTTAATCATGGGCTACACCTCTACGAGTGACAGCGACGGGTTAGTCCAACCCATTACCTCGCCAGTTGCTGGGTTTCTGCGCCACATACCTGCGTTTCTGTCGGAAACATACATCGTTCTTGTGGTGTACCCTGCTGTAGCCTGATTATAAAAAGTGACAGTGTTGTAAAAGCTACTTGTAAAACAAGATAAAACTTTCGCCCACTGTTCTGCGGTCAAGTATCTCCAAGACAATTCTATTTTCGCTACATCGTGTCGCACTACGCTACCCACAACATAGCCATTAACATTTCGCCCTGAATCTACGATAGTGCTTGTCACAGCACTGTATGTAGATGGCTCTGGAAATTCATAACCGCCCACCGTTACAAGAGCTGTCATACAAATCACCTCTTTTAAAAAGTGGCGTTCTCGACGCTCTTATTAATAACTGTAAACTTCTCTACCCATGATGGAAACGCCACGTTCTTTCTGCTGTCTTTCGATAGAAGCGTTAATCTGTCTGCCGTCAAGGTAAACTTTGATTTCGCCACCACCATTGCCACCAGAACCTCTCTGTGTAGCCATCATAGCCGCCAGCACACCTTCGTATACTGCCTGTTGCATCTGCTCTACGTTCATAACGCCAGTCTTACCACCGTGAGCATTCGCTACGATTTCAGCACCACGTTCACCAGCCCAAATCATTGAACCCTGACTGAACATACCGCCGTTAGCAGCGAATTTCAGTGAAGGCCAGCCCGGAAGATTAAGAGCTTTTACAATACCTTTTTTGATAGAGCCTAAGCCTTTGGTATCATAAGTTACTTTCAAACTAAGTGAAGGAATAGAAAGTTTAACGTTTTTATTCCACCAGCTTTTAGCTGTGTTCCAAGCGTTTTTCAAACCGGTTGTGAGATTGCCAACAGATGGAGTAAATGTCAAATTGCCTTTGCTTCTGTTCCACCAGTTCTTGGCGTTATTCCACATGTTTTTAATTGGCTGTACAAGTGCATTTGCTTTTTCGCTTACACCCTCTACTACACCAGCAGCGATATTGCTACCAATCTGCTTTTTAGCTACTGTAGATGGTGAGTGAATACCAAAGAACCCTTTGATACTGCTGATTACGCCATCAGCCCAGCTTTTAAGACTGCTCCACAATGCGCTCGCCTTACCAGTAATACCATCGATAACACCTTGTACAAGGTTGCCACCGATAGTTTTAAATGTGCTTGATGTGTTACCTGTAATACCAAAGAAAGATTTTACTTTAGTGATAGTATTTGTTACGAATGTGGAAACGTTTGCTATCAGTTTTTCAAACCAACCTGTGATACCATTCCACAAGCCCGCAATCAGATAACCACCCATTCGTTCAAAAACTTTTGATGGGCTGTTGATTTCAAGCTCGTCGTTCCAACCTTTAACAAAACCATCTATAAATTCTTTGATGTTCTGTTTAAGATTTCTCCACCAGCCAGTAATGCCAGACCACAGACCTTCGACAATGTTGTTGCCTATCTGTTTCATCCACGGCCAGACTGTATCAGTCCACCAGTCAACACTGAAAACTTTAGCCAAAAACGCAGTAATGTTATCCCAAGTGAATGTTTCTGTTATCCACTTGATGGCTGAGTTAAAACCGTCTTTGATAGCTTTACCAACATTACCTAACCAAATAATCGGTTTCCCCAGCACCTTAGCCATTGCAGAACCGAATTTTTCGCCAATGCTTGTGAAATCGTAATCTACAATACCTAATGTAATTACGCCTACAATCGCCGCGATTGCAGCTATAGCCCAGCCTGACAGTGAGCCACCGATGATTGTGCCTAATTTACCCAGCGCGCCGAGTATCTTAGTTCCCATTGGTACTACCAAATTTTTCAACCAGTCGACTGCGCCCAAGCCTTTGGTTGCGCCTGAGATGAAAACATTTTTAAGACCGTTTGAAAGCCAGTGTGTTATAGTAGTAGTCCATTTGCCGCCTTTCAGTGCGTCAATTACAAGCGCACCACCTAATACGGATTCAACTACACCAACGAACATTGTCGCCAGTGCTTTAGGATCAGACAGCTTCACACTGCCTTCTTTGAGTTCTACCCATAATCTTGACAGCTTCACAACACCAGATGTTGTGAGTACAATACCTGCGCCAGCGCCACCAGCTAACCAGCCAGCCACTGCTGCACCCAATACTGTAGTGCCAATAGATTTCAGTAAGCCATTTTTATCAATGCCCTCTAAGTAAGCACCTGTGAAATCCCACGCGAGCTTACCTACAGCTATTGAAATGCCAAGAACCGCTACAGCTTTTCCTAATGTTTTAATATGCTTGCTGAACTTTTTGAGCAGTTTAAAATTATCTGTTAAATCGTCACTGAATGTAGCTAAGCTCCAACCAGCGATAGCTAATGCTATGCCAGCGGCCACAGGAAGCATATCTTTTATTTTCTTTTTCAGTTCATCAACTTGACTGTTGATGCTGTCGAAAATACTTTCATCCCACAGGCTGTCAACGTCAAGGCCGCCAAAACCTGCACCGCCAGCACCTACGCTCGGAGTTTTGCCACTTGTTGGTTCTGGTGGGCTGATGATATTCAGCTCATCAATGCCGATAGTAGCTTTTTTCAGGTCTTTGGCCGCCTTAGCTGCGCTGTTCGCAGAATCAGCTAATCCGTCAGTGCTTTCCGCAGCACCACTTATACCAGCGCCATAACCACTCCAGTCAACAGCTTGAATTGTAATGCCGAAGAAGGACGCGATTTTTCTCACTGCTTCTGTCAGCAGATCAACAAATGCCTGAATATAAGGGATTACCTTTACCAGCACTGGCAGGAACAAACTACCGAATGACTGTGCCAGAGATTTTAACTGCTGTGACAGTGTACGAGTAAGACCTTCGGCTGTGTTCAGTTCTTTTGCGTATGTACCTACAAGATTCTGTGAGTGTGCCTGTTCTACCAGTGTCAGATAACGCAAGTATGATTTCTGCGCTTCTGTGGCGTTTTCAAGACTAATGCTCAAACCGTGGTTAGCCGCGGTCTGTTCCAGTGTGGATTCGATGATAGTAAAACCAGCCTTACGGATAGGCTCTACTTCGCCCGCAATCGCTGATTTAACAGCGTCTGCTGCGTCACTGTATGTCTTGTAAATATCGTTGTAGCCAGCCCATATATCATATGTCAGCTCTGTGTAGCCCAGCGCCATCTTGGCACTATCTTCGCCGTTTACGCCAAAGCCCTGAAGCATTGTGGCATAAATGGAACTGTACTGCATAAACTGCTGGATATTAATACCCATTTCTTCGTTTAAGCGCTGAATCCATGCATAAGTTTCTTCTGCGTGTTCGCCGAAACCTCTGCCGAAACGGGCTGATACACCATCCCATTCCATAGCCAAACTGATATATTCAGCCAGCTTTTCAATCAGCTTCGCCAACGCCTGTACCGCAGCTTGCGCCACAGTAATAAAACTCGACATATTCAGCGTTGTGGTATTTATACCATCGCCTGCGTCTCTGAACGAATTACTGGTTTTTTTTGACATTGAATTGATACCGCTAAACGCTTGTTTAACAGTAGTCATTTTATCGGAAAGCGGTGTCAGCGCTTCCGTAAGTTTTTTAACTTTTGCAGTGAACGCCTCAATAACATCGTCATTAAGACCGTCTGTTACTTTTTGCAGTTTCGCAAGGCTATTCACCATTGTACCTAAACCGCCTGATTTTACTTCTTTCAATCTCCGAAGATTATCAACCAAACGGCCTACGCTGTTTACGGCTTCGTTGTCTACCTTGAAACCGGACAACGCAGTTTTAAGCGCGGTTATGTTTTTGACTGCCACACTAACCGCACCATTCTGCTTTAGTTTTCCTAAAGACTTCGCCAGTTCATCTATCCCTTGAGCTGCACTGGCAGAATTGCTTTGAATCTCTATGGACAGAGAATCAATAGTAGTGGACATTCATATCACCCACCTTTGTCCTCGTGAGCTTCGGTGAGCTTCTTTCGTTCAATCATACCGTTTACGAACCGGGCGAACTCAGCTTTCATGCGTTCTTCTCGTTTCTTAGCTTCACGCTGTTCACGTTCTCTCAGTTCGAGTTCAGTCATTGGATAAGGCTCTTTCACGTATGGTCTTGGCTCTACTGCTTTTCTTGAGAAACTCATTCTGAAAAGCGGTGAAGCGTCACATAACGCCTCATAGAAATAAGCGCCTTGTAACCATAGCGTTTCATTTCGCCTTTTCGTTTTTAGTTCGTCTGCCTTTCGGTAGAACTCTACAAGGCGTACATCACTGTACCAGAAATCCTCATAGGTCATTCCTATTGACATATACCACGGACAGAGCTGTTCGAATACCTCTGTATAAGTGGTTAGCCCTTCACCACTTTCCAGCTCACCGCGTTTCCCTCGTCAACTTCCTTAGCTTCGATAAGGGTATTCAGTGTTTCTGCATACATTTCAGCCAGTACCTGAATAAAGCCTGTGCCTTCTTCGTTAAATCTGTCTGTGATACCATCGTAGATTTCGTCCATAACAGCACGTTTTACGCCTTTATGGTTTTTGATGAACGCACCCTGAAACAGCATAGGGATCATTGTCATTGGTTTTTCGTCCATGTGTTCAATAGAGAAACCCTGCTGTTCCATCTGCTTTACAGACTGGCGGGAGTATTCAAGTGTGTATTTCTGCTTTTTGTGTTCAATAGTAATCTGGGTACTCATAATGTACTCTCCTTTATAGATATTTAAATTTAAGGCGGGATAAACCCGCCTTTACTTTTGCTTTAATTAAGCGCCTTTAGACCATACTGGCACTGTAGATGGTGTGATAGAAATTGTCATTTCGATAACTTCGTCTACGCCACCTTCATTAACGCTAACGGAAACTGTACCTTCCCAAGCGTATTTAGAACCGTCAGAGAATGACAGTTCGCAGTTCTGTGCTTCTGCGATTGCGTTCAGTGTCTGATAAACTGTTGCGTCATAGTTAGCAAGGAAATCGAAAGATTCTTCCTGCTGACGAATGCCTGCAATATAAGTCTGAGCGTCATCGGAAAGTGTAGTTGTTTCAAGAGCGCTTCTTTTACCGAGAAGGGAAGGGAAATCTTTAATTACAACTTCCTGTTCGCCAATTTTCAGCGCAACGCCAAGTGTGCTAATTGCCATAATAAATTCCTCCGAGAAAAATTATTTGAATTTCCAAACAAAACCGCCCGCGGTTTTGCGTTTGTTGTGACAGACATGGTTTATGTGGGCTGCGTCAATGCGGGTGTGTAAGAATGCCGTTCTTGCGTTAGGCCATTCTTTTACAACCTCGCCATCTAACGAGTATTGAATTATCGGTTTCCCTTTGCTCGTTGCGGTAAAACTACCGCCTTCGCCACCACTTGTGATGTTGTAACCATACTGTCTGTTATTACTTCTATTCGCTGCTATCAGAGCTATCTCTAATGCGCAGGCTTCGTTTTTCGTCAGCTTTTGCGCCACTATTTCGTGAATTATGTTATCCCACCCATAGCGTTGTATAGCTCTGTAAACCAGCGTTTGATGTTTATATCCGTTACCGCGCTCCCATCTTTCTTCGGGCTTTCGACCTGTGTAGCCTATATAGACTTTGCCGTTAGGGAATATATGTCGGTATACACAAAATCTTTTATCTTGCGTACATTATCCCCTCTGCCGAAATTATGCCCTCGTATGTAGCCTCGATAGAATAAATTGTTGAGTTGTAATAATCTGGTGTAGTGGTATATGTTTTTCGGCGCAGGCCCATTCTCAACAGCAGTTCATCTGCTGTGGAAAATATCGCTCTCGCTTCAGCTTTTCTGCCTGACTGCTTATTGCTAAACACCTGCAAGCGGTATCTTACACCAGCGAATTTTTCTACGTCGGATGAATCCACTAAGCTATCCACGGTCACGTTTTCTGTTTCGTCAAAAGTAACCGCTGGGAACTTAGATGGGCTACGAGTATATTCACCTGTCACTGTCACATCTGAATGTTTTTCGCGTACACCTTTAGCAAGAGTATCGAAAATCTCGTTGATTACGTCTATCATATTAACGCCATACCTCCCTTGCTATCTGTGTTACTTTGCTTATCATTTCATTTCGTGCAGCCAACATAGCTTCGGCAGGTGGATTACCTTTAGTGATAACAACATCTCTGCCTTTGCTATTTGTGACTACCTTGCCGTTAGTTCCCGGATCACCGTAGTAACCCCAAGACTTTTGTTTACCTTTGCCCTGCCCGTATGAACCGTGTGGTGGCGGTGTATATTCTAAGCCCGCTGAGTTATACTCAGGGTTGAATTTACCTGTACCAAACTCAATAAAGCCAACTGTTTCGCCCTCAGCTATTACAGCTACTTTATTACCACGCCGTTCCATACGAACTGAAACATCTTTAGTGCCGTCATAAGCAGCAGCCTCAAAGCCCGCTGTCGCTACCGATACACCAATCTCAGCAAGGCGTTTTATAAATTCTTGCTCTTTCTTCTTAAAATCTTTCTGATAGGCTCGAACTTGTTTTAACGCCTTGTTGATTGAGTCTTTGTCAAACGGGTTTATAACTATTTTCATTACCCTACTTTAACTTCCTGTAAAGCGTAGATAACACCGTTCTTACTGTCAGCCTTGCGGGTAACAATATAGTTATAAGGTTCTGTCTGCGGATCAACGCCGAACCAGATAACAGTGTTCTCGTCCATTTCGCATTGACCTGCAACAGTAATTGCCCTACTGTAATCTGTAAAACCACCAAAAGCGTTTACTGCTTCCTCACCAGCGGAGGCTGAGATATTTACCATAAGTGATACCTTGTCGCCGTAGGTTTGTGCGTATTCGCCTGTTTCCTTGCCCCGTTCGTCTACAAGGGCGGTTTCGCCTAAATAAAGAGCATAGTAAATTTGACGCTTATTTCGATTAAGTGTTCTCATTACACCACGCTCCCACAACCGGGCAGTATCTGCTTCAGCAGTGATGGGCTTACATCGCCAGCCTCCCATGAACGGCTAATGCCGTTTTCGTTATGGACAGTCTGACCTTCTGCACCCATCTTGCTGTACAGTTCAACCGCAATTCTTACCTGTATGTACTCATACTGTGCAGGTACTGATGTACCCACAGCATAGCCAAATGGAAATCTGCGGTTCAAAACAATGTTGCCTGCTGCATTAATAAGCTCGTTAGCAAGCTCGTCAGTAACCACATCAGGCTGTATTAAATTTTTAAAACTTTTGATTTTATCCATCGTCAACAGCCTCCTAAGTTAAATTAACCGATTGTGATTTTTACTGCTTTTGTTTCGTCTGTCAGTGCAGCAACATAGTATTTGCGAGAGAAGATAGAGTTCTGACGAACGTTAGCTTCATCTGCAGCTCTCTGTGGCTGTTCAACTTCTGTACCTTTTTTAACAAAGAGTGTTACAGCGTCTTTTGTACCAACAACGATTGTGCCTTCAACAGCGTCTTTCTTTGTGTACAGGTTTACGCCAGCAACTGTACCTACATAACCCTGTTTAGCAAATGCTTCAACATATTTCAGGTCATCTTTCAGTGCTTTGCGAACTTTAGCCATATCTTTGATAGATACGAAACCGAATACGGAAACGCCTTCAACGTTTTCGATACCCAGAGCAGCCTGAGCGTCAACAAATGCTGCGAAGTCAGGTGCTGTAGCCGCTACAGACAGAGATGTTTTGTTGAACTCTGCAAAAACGTCAGCGTTTACAGTGTTGAACATATCTGTACCCATGTGGCGTACGCCTACTGGTACGAGGTTAGGATCTGTCATAGCCTGTTCATCAAAGTAGTCGAATCTGTTCTGTGCGAGCAGGATTTTGTATTCTTCTGGTGTGTAGGAAACTTCGATAGATTTTGTGTTACCTTCGCCCATTTCCAGTTTTTCTGTACCATCTGTAGCGCGGTATACGTTGATTTTTCTTACCATACCAGCTACGCCTTCGAGTGTTCTGTCGATTGTGCAGAACTGCTGAAGGTCAAGGTGGGAGTTAAACTGATCTTCTACTTCGTTAGAAAGGAAGAAATTGTCATAAATTGTGTGTGCCATTAGTTGTTACCTCCGTAAAGTGCTTTATACTGGTCAGGATTTTTCTGAGAAAACTCATATCTCTCCTGTGCAGTCATATTTTTAAGTGTTTCGAGTGTAACCGCGCCGTCACCATTGCCGGTTGAGCTTGGTGGAGGTGTCTGTTTCAGCAACTCAGTTCTCAGTGCTTTCTTTTCGGCTTCTACGTGTGTTTTCTGATTTTTAAACACAGTTTCCATATCGCCGTCTACCATAGCCTGAGCTGTGGATTTAGCAAGTTTTTCATCGTAGCCCATTGCCAGATAACTGTTCACGTAAGTGTTCAGTGTTTTCTCTGTTTCAAGCGCTTTAAGTTTTGCAAGCAGAGCTTCTCTTTCTTCTGCTTCTTTCGCCTTAGTCACTTCTTCTTCTGTCATCCTTGCTTTGAGCTGTTTTGACAGTTCAGCAGCTTCGCTGGCTTTTTTATCAAATACACTTTTCGCAACATAGCCTGACATATCAAACTCGTACGCTTCCAGTGCTGCTACTTTTTCCTCTGCGGTCATGTTTTCGTAATTTTCGATGTTGAATTTCATAAGAATCTCTCCTGTGGGTTTTAATGTGTTCTCTCACTTGATTGTGGGTTTACAGTTCTCTCTGATTTAGTTTCGGGTTTTCAGTTCTTCTCTGAACGTTCTGGTTGCTAAGACGGGAATCGAACCCGCGACCTTCAGGGTATGAACCTGACGAGCTACCCCTGCTCCACTCAGCTATATAAATAAAAAACGCCAGCTATCGAGTTATCCTCGGTAACTGGCGTTCTACTATTTCTGACGCTCTTTAATTATTTTGATTGTTCTTTTTTCGGTGTCGATGTCGATAAGAGCTTTACATCGACCACACTTAATCTGTGCCTGTCCGTTCAGCGCCCCAAGTAACTTCTGACACTGAGGGCAACGCACCTGTTCTAATACCAGCATAGTATCACTCCTTATTTTTTACAGGTCT
>JAFZGF010000011.1 GCA_017555565.1 Oscillospiraceae bacterium | reverse complement strand
TTCATAGATGATTATGTATATTACTTTAACAATCATCGTCTTTCTTACAAATTGAACTACAAAACCCCTGTCCAATTTAAAATTGAACAAGGGTTTGCTTAACTGTGGTTTTATTGTGTCTACTTTTGCTTGACTATTGCAATTATGCTGTGGGTGTTTATTTATAAAAATTATTTTGTTGTAATAATATTCTTTTTGTCTTTTAAATACCATGGCAGGTATGCCAGGCCAAACATCGCTGTTATTGCAAACATCATTACAGCAATTCTCAATGCGTAGTTTGGCGGCAAAATATCAAGTACTGACGGTGCACTTTCAGGACGTGCCATATACAGATAGTTGGCCCCCGGAATCATACTGTTTACCCATGCGGCGAAAATTACCATAACTGTCAGCGCAGATGCTGAACGGATATATGATCGGAATACAGGACGCATATTGTGGACAAAAATCATATAAAATATTGCTATATATGTCAGTGTATGTTCCAACCAGAACTGATAATAGCGAAATCTTGTAGGACCGCAGTATGTGAGCACTGTAGGTGTCAGCAATGCGAACACAGAACAGCCCAGCACCCAGAAATACACAATATCAAACAGTCGCTGGCTTTTGCCTATCAGCATAAAGGAACAGAAAATAACCGACCAGGCACACACACCGATAGGAAGGTGTTCCACAGCACCGTTGGAAAGACCCGGCAAAGCTGACAGCCTCCAATAATATGACATATCGCATATAATCAGTGCAAATGCCAATGCATAACGGAAACTTGTTTCATACTTTGACTGTTTTAATTTTTCTTTATAGCGATACATTAAAAATATAGCTATAACAAGCATCAATATCGGCATTAAATGGGCAAGTGTAAATATAGCGAACTCCGGCTGATCACCTTGTCCGAAAAAATGTATAAAAAAATCTTTAATCATCTGTCTTTCTCCCCTGTTGATTGTTCACAAGTATATCATATAGAGTTTAGGTCTGAAATGAGAATTGTGTTAGCAAGTGTTAGTTTTATGTGAGTTGTTCTGTTTGCAGATATTGTGGTATACTGTTGTCTAATTGGTGAATTTATAGTATAATGTTATTCACATTATTTGTTAATCAGGAAGTATTTTATATGAACAAAATTTTTGACAGCCACAGCCACTACAATGATTCTTCCTTTAAAGATGATTACAAGGAAGTTTTGCAACACATTCAGGACAGCGGTGTAGGCAATGTAATAAATGTGGGTGCGGATATTGAATCTGCCCGTCTTGCAAAAAAGCAGGCAGAAGAAAATGAATTTATGTATTTTTCTGCAGGCATTCACCCACACGATGCTATCCAGGCAAGAGATGAAGCAATTATGGCAGAAATCGAAGAAATGCTGAACCATCCGAAAGCTGTAGCTGTAGGCGAGGCCGGACTGGACTATCATTTTGATGATTCCTGGTCGCCTGAAGTGCAGAAAGAAGCATTTATCAAACAGATTAAACTGGCAAACAAATACAACAAGCCTTTGATTATCCACACCCGTGATGCAATGCTGGACACACTGAATATTCTGGAAGAACACCCACTGAAAAGCGGTGTGGTACACTGTTATTCAGGCAGCCGGGAAAGCTGTAAACAGCTGGTAAAAATGGGGCTATACATCGGTTTTACAGGCGTAATTACATTTAAAAACGCCCGCAGAGCACTGGAAAGCCTGAAAGTTGTGCCACTGGACAGACTGCTGATAGAAACAGACTGTCCATATATGGCACCTGAACCAAACCGCGGCAAGCGCTGTGATTCTTCAATGCTGCATTTTGTGGCACAGAAAATGGCCGATGAACTTGGGCTGACCAAAGAAGAAATCATACGTATAACAAACGAAAACGCAAGAAGACTGTTCAATATTGAATAAGAAAAACACCGGCTCTCACAGCCGGTGTTTTATCTTGCAAAACAAAAAATGCGGTGAGAAATCTCACCGCATTGATTTTATGTATGATTATTTTGCGTTTACAACGTTCATTGTGTCGCGAGCAATCATCAGTTCTTCGTTTGTAGCAACAACAAGAACTTTAACTTTAGAGTTAGGACCTGTGATGTCGTTAACAGCAAGGCCGCGTTTTTTGTTCTGTTCTTTGTCGATTTCTACGCCGAAGTAGCCCAGACCTTCACATACGCCTTCACGTACGTTTGCAGAGTTTTCACCGATACCTGCTGTAAATACCATTACATCAAGACCGTTCATAGCTGCTGTGTAAGAGCCAACGAATTTCTGCAGCTGGTAGAAGTACATATCCAGAACCAGTTTAGCTTTTTCATTGCCCTGTTCTGCTGCAACTTCGATGTCACGGCAGTCGCTGGAGATACCGGAAACGCCCAGGAAGCCAGCTTTCTTTGTGAGGTAGTCTGTCAGGTCGTTACCTTTGATACCTGTAACTTCAGAGATGTAGCCTACAACTGAAGGGTCAAGGTCACCAGAACGTGAACCCATCATAAAGCCGCCAAGTGGTGTGAGACCCATAGATGTGTCTACTACTTTACCACCGTCAACAGCTGCCAGGGAAGCACCGTTACCAAGGTGAAGTGTGATCATTTTCAGTTCTTCTGGTTTTTTGCCCAGATATTCTGCAGCAGCTCTGGATACGAATTTGTGAGATGTGCCGTGGAAGCCGTAACGACGAACAGCATATTTTTCATAGAATTCGTATGGAACAGCGTACATGTAAGCTTTAGGTGGCATTGTTGCGTGGAAAGCTGTGTCGAATACTACAACGTTTGGAACGTCAGCACCGAAAACTTCTTTTGCAGAACGCAGACCGATAGCATGAGCTTTGTTATGAGCTGGAGCCAGAACGGACAGATCGTCGATGATCTGGATAACTTCATCGTTAACAAGGCATGGTTCGCTGAATTTTTCAGCACCCTGAACGATACGGTGGCCGATAGCGTCGATTTCGGATTTGCTTTCGATAACTTTGCCTTCGCCAACTGTCATCATATCAACAACTTTGTTGAATGCTTCTTTGTGTGTTGGGAAGTCAACTTCTACTTTCCATTCGCCGCCGTTTGCTTTATGTGTGATGAATGAGCCGTCGATGCCAATTCTTTCACAGTTACCTTTACAGATAACGCTTTCGTCTGTCATATCAATCAGCTGATATTTCAGTGAACTGGAACCGCAGTTAATAACTAAGATTTTCATTGGTGTGTCCTCCAAATAATTTTTATTGTTTATTCAACTACTTTATTATATAATACCATTAAGAAATTTTCAAGATTAAAGGAGAATTTTATGTCTAAATCTGTGGGAATTGTGGCAGAATATAACCCTTTTCATACAGGGCATAAGTATCAGATTGACTGTCTGAAACAAAATGGTTTTGATACTGTTGTGGTGGCTATGAGCGGTAGCCGGGTACAGAGAGGCCTGCCTGCACTGATAAATAAACACGAAAGAGCGAAAATGGCACTGTGTAGCGGTGTTAATATGGTGGCCGAAATTCCATATCCTTTCTCATCAATGAGTGCAGAAGGCTATGCCATGGCCGGTATACAGACACTGAAAGCATTGAATGTAGAAGCTGTATGCTTTGGAAGTGAAAGCGGTGACGGAAAAATGCTGGAAGAGATAGCTGCATATCTGCTGACAGAAGAATATGAAAATTCCCTGCAGAAATATCTTGAGCAAAAATTACCTTTTCCCACTGCAAGAGAAAAAGCAATTTTTGACAAATTCAGTTTTAACAAAGAAACCGTAAGTGCTTCAAACGATATACTTGCCATAGAATATATAAAAGCCTGCAAAAAGCTGGGCTGGCGGCCTGAAATAATACCGCTTAAACGTGTGGGTGCGGCCTACAACCAAAAAAGTGAAAAAGATGGTTTTGCCTCTGCCAGCGGTATAAGAAAAATGATTTCCGAATACCGATATGACAATGCCTTCAGATTTGTTCCGGAAGAATCTGCATCTGTGCTGGAAACCTGCCTTGACCGTGGCAACTACTTTTTGCCAGATAACCGGTGGGAAAAAGCTGTGCTATTTTCTTTAAGAAACAAAACAGCACAGGATTTTATTGAAATTACAGACTGCAACAGTGAGCTGGCAAACAGCCTGGAAAAAGCCGCTGCCATCAGCAGCAGTATGGAAATGCTGTTTGAAAATCTGCCTACCAAAAGATATACAAGAGCAAGGCTGAACAGAATAATTCTGGCCGCATTTCTTGACGTAAAAAATGATATGCCAAAGGATATCCAATATATACGTCTGTTGGGTTTTGACAAAAAAGGCGAACAATATCTGAAAGAAATTTCAAAGGTATCTTCCCTGCCGATTTCTCACTCTGCAAAAATTCTGAGTGAAAAGAGTGAAGAGTGTCGCATAATTGCTATGGCAGAAAGCCGCGCCTGTGATATGCAGGCAACATTCTGCAAATTCAGCGGCGAGCCAAGACAGGATTTTACAAACAAAATAGTGAAAATATAGATAAAACAAAAGCACCCTGATGGGTGCTTTTTATTTTAATAATACATATAAACCTGACAAGGAATCATACCGTTGTACAGTTTTCTTCTTTTGTTTGCTTTTTTGCCGTAGTTTGTTTCAAATTCGCTGTCTGCTGTGATAATGTATGCCGCTTTTACAGGGTTTTCTTCCAGGCGTTTTGACAGTGTTTTTTCCAGCTTTGTGGCTGTTTCAATATCGCCCAGACGTTCGCCGTATGGTGGGTTTGTGATAACCACTGTGTTTTCTTCCGGTGCAAATTTCTTTACATCAGCTTCAAAGAACTTAACATATTTTGCAACGCCTGCTTTGTCAGCATTTTTCTTGGCAATTTCCAGAACAAGTGGGTCAATATCAAAGCCATAGGCACGGAAGTCTGCATCTTTGATGATGGCATCTTTTGCTTTCTGTCTTTCTTCTGCCCATACTTCCTTTGGAATAAACGCATACTGTTCTGCCGCAAATTTTCTTTTGAGACCTGGTGCGATGTTCAGTGCTTTCTGTGCTGCTTCTATAAGCAGTGTGCCGCTGCCGCAGAATGGGTCCTGCACAACAGAGTCTTTTCTTACTCTTGCAAGGTCAACAATTGTAGCTGCCAGAGTTTCTTTGATAGGTGCATCGCCGGAGTTTCTGCGGTAGCCGCGTTTGTGCAGACCATCACCGGATGTGTCCAGCATTACTGATACTACATCTTTTCTGATAGAGAAACGCAGTTTATACAGATTGCCTGTTTCTGGCAGAATAGTTGTTTTGTACTGTTTGCGCAGTTTTTCAACTACAGCTTTTTTTACAATACTCTGGCATGCTGGCACGCTGGAAAGTGTGGAAGACAGTGAAGAACCTTTTACAGGGAACTGACAGTCAACGGGAAGAAGTGATTTCCAGTCGATAGCATGAATACCATCAAACAGTTCGTCAAAAGTTTTTGCTTTGAATTCTTTGATAAGAATAAGCACTCTTTCTGCTGTGCGCAGGTTGATGTTTGCTGCAGCGATAACGTGTTCATCACCGCTGAAAACAATTCTGCCATCAGATACCTGAATATCTTCGCCGCCGATTTTTTTGATTTCGTAGTTCAGCACAGATTCTGTACCGAAATAGCAAGGAGCAACAAGGGTATATTTCATTTTTTATCCTTTCCTCTGGTCAATGGTATCAGGCTTTTTTCCTGAAAACAAAAAGTTTGCTGATAAGATAGTTGCCTACTGTAACAAGAACCTGTGAAACGAGGGTAGCGATAAGATCGAAAATACCCATTTTTGTAACCATCAGCCACATTACAAACATATCAAGAAACAATGTTGCCACACGGGAAGATGTAAACTGTACAAATTCTTTGCCGATATCTTTTCTTTTGCTTTTAAACACAAAAATTCTGTTTGTAACATATGCAAAAAGTACGCCGGAAATCCATTTGATAAGGTTGGCTACCTGCAACTGAAATGCATTGTTAGGGTCAAGGAATGTTCTTGTACTTGCATAATAGAAAATAAGGCTGACAACAGTTGTAAGAACACCAACAATGAGATAGTTGATGATTTCTTCGTGTTTTTTATAAATTGACCATAATTTTTTCATTTATATTAAACCTCTGATATTTTTAGTTAACCTATATATTTTACAATTTACAGAGCAATTAGTCAACAAATAAAAAAGCACAGGTAATAAAACCTGTACTTTTTGTAAATTATTATTCGATTTCTTCTACAACTTTTGCTTCCACAACATTTTTGATAATGCTGTTTACACCGTTTTTGCAGTTTGCCTTTGTTGTGTAAGCTTCGCCTACTGCAACAACTTCACCATTTCTTGCTTTAAGACGGAAGCGGAACTGTTCAGCTTTGTCTTTGTAGATTTCAAATTTAGGGTGTTTCTGTTCTTCAAAACCTGGAACTGTCTGATCTTCAATGTTTGCAGCAGATGCAGCATTGATAACAGACTGTACACCATTGCGGCAGGCTGCAAGTTCGCTGTAAGTTTCGCTTACTGCGATTGTTGCACCGTTGGCTGCTTTAAGATGGAAGTTGTAGCCTGTATTTGTTTTTTTGATAACGAATTTGCCCATAGTTTTTCTCCTTTAATATATTTAACCCATTAAACGCCCGTTCTCCGAGACATAAAAAGATACAAAACTTGAAAGCCTACAGTAATTGCTGTAAAAACAAGCGGTGCTTCACAGTAGAAAAATGATTCCAGCGGAAATCTGTTTTTGTGTTTGTTAGCCATTGAACAGAACACAATAAGTGCAGGTGGGCTGAACAGAACAGAAATCTGGCCGGCAGACAGAATATACATAGCCAACTGTGGGTCAGTAATAAGATGAGCTTCATTAACAGCATACACCAGACCCATAAGAACTGCTGTAAAAGCTGAATAAAGCATAGGCAGGAGAAAGCCTGCTCTCAGATAGCTTTTTTTAGGTTTTCCTTTTGTGTTTTTCATATAACTTCCCTTGTAAACATTAATTACTACAATAATACATTATTTGACATTTTTTGTAAAGAAAAAAGCGAAAAATGATGTAAAACCACTTATATATCACAGTCTATTGACTGACAGGCAGTAAAGTAGTAGAATTAATGACATTGAAATATCATATAAATACTATATGATATTTTCATCGGGATGTGGCTCAGTTTGGTAGAGCATTGCGTTCGGGACGCAGGGGTCGCGTGTTCGAATCACGTCATCCCGACCAAATAGTAAAAAACCCGCTAAAATAGCGGGTTTTCTTTTTTCCGTACACGAATTGTACACGAATTTTCATAATTGTGTTATAGACAACGCCTGGCAATCTGTCAGGTGTTTGTTATTTCTTACTTATACGGATTATTTTTAACTGTCGGACACAGAATCGCAAACAGGTTCGCCTTATCCTGTTTTGTCATCCCTGTTTTATCCAGGTACCGCACAACCTCTGCTGTCTTCAGGTATCCGTTGCCGTCACTGTCAGCTTCAGCCTTTGACTCTGCAGCCTGTTTATATGCCTTACTACTGTCAATGCCAATACCTTTAAGGTATTCGTACATCCGGCTTTCACTCTTGCTCAGGTAATCAAATCCGTTGTTTACATACTCTCTGGCTTCCTCTGTGCTCCATCTGCCGAAAGCTGCAGACTGTACCCATTTCAACGGATTTGATGTGTCAGTTACAAACTGCACATTCTTTTCGCCTTTGTTGCTGGTGTAATAACTTACACCTTTGTTCACAGCCATCTGATGCATCGCTTCACCTGTTTTCTTCACCTGACCGCCTGCAACAGGGAACAGCAGACAATACATCGGTTTGGACATTTCTTTGTAAAGGATAGACTTTTTCTTTTCCGGTGCAATTTCACTGTCAAACAGCTTCAACACATTGGCCATATCCGGTAGTGCGCCGCTGATAGGCAGACGGCCTGCATCGTCAGAAATACCCAGCATACCCAGAGGAGCCGCCGCAAACGGCAGTTCTTCTGCTGCTCTCACAACCGCATTTGACACAGCTTCGCTTTTCTTCATATCACCTTTTGCTGCGCGGTAGAAATCCCTGCCTGTATCAGATATAAGGTCAATCGGGCTGAACGCAGGTTTTCTGCCTGCTATCTTTTCATACATCCAGTTGTATATCCACGAATACAGAGAATACTTCCATATTGCCATCATCAGCACTTTGCCTATTTCGTCCTTGTCGCCCAGACTGCGCGGCAGGTCCTTCAGCAGGTACTGCAGCTGGTTGTTCTGTTCCACCTGAAACATTGTCATTGCCTTGGCCACAGGGTTCTTTGTTTCAAAAATAGTCGGCAGAGCACCTTTACTTCTGTCCGCCATCAGGCCGGCAGCAAACTCATCTGCATCCTTCATAGCTGATTCGTGGCTCATACCTTCGTTGATATTCTGCATATATCTGCCGCGTACCACCACATTTGATGTAAACTCATCTACCGTTTCCATAATGCCCAGCAACTGTCCCAGACCAGGTGTTTTCTCCAGCTTCTTGGCCAGTCTGTCATTCACCAGTTTTTCACTGCCGAATCTGTTTGTCAAAAAGTCTGACTGGAAGGCAAAGCCGTCATTGCTCTTGCCCATATTCTTTACAGTATCGCTCATGGCCGCCAGCACATACTTTTCATTTACCTGTGTAGTCATCTGCGCAATAGGTATAAAGTTTGTCAGCGCGCTGGAAATATTGCCTGCAACCATATTGGCCGCCACTCTGCTTTCCATATCCTTACTCAGCCGGTAAACGCCTCTGCCCAGGTTTTCTTCCCATACACGGTCAGAGAAATCCTTTTTACCCGCCAGCAGGTTTGTGTAGTTGTGCAGCCAACCTACAAAGTTATTCAGATATTTATTTTTCTGCTTATCTTCGTAAATTTCCTTTTTACGCGCCCACTTTTCCTGTGGAGACAGTTCTTCCATTTCATCAATGGAATCTATTTCATCCTGAATACCTTTATCGCTGAACTTGTAACGGATTGTATCCTCAAAACTGCGCAGATTCTGTATATCGTCTGTCAGGAAGATTACATCTGCCGCTGTTTCAAGATAGTTATCAAAGCCTTTCAGCGCATCATATACAGTGTTTTCACCCATACGCTGCAGTGCGTGGGCATTGTATTTTCTGCCTGGTGAACGCTTATATGTTGTGCCGGCAATCTCTGTAGGCAGCATACCATCATTTGTATAGCTTTTCACTTTTACTCTGGCCAGCGCTCTCTGCCAGCTTGCAGGAATTTTACTCATTGCATCAATTCCAAACCAGCTTGTCATCTTGTTCAGCAACACATCTGTGCCGTCTTCAGTAAAGTGTGGGAAGTAGTCTTTTCTGTACTCAATCGGTTTATATCCGTTTCGCACATAGGATTCATTGATTTTTTCAATCATCTCATTGTAAATTTTTCTGAACTCTTCCGCTGCTTCTGTAATTTTCACTACATCAGCACCGATTTTATCCAGGTACTCTTTTGTCACAAGACCTTCGCCGTATATCTGCACCAGACCACTTTCTGTAAGTTCCGCCTGAATCAGCTGTTCGTTTTTGTTTTCAAACTCAACTTCATACAGCTTTTCATTGTCCAGATTCAGCCGGCGTATTCTGTCGCGCAGTTCGTTTTTGTATCTGTTACCTTCGGCCACGTGCTTGTGGATAGAACGTGGCAGCATATCTTTCAGCCTTTCTGCAGCTTTCTTATCGGTGACAATATCATCGATAATTCTTTCAAAGGTTTCTGCCTTATAGCGAAGGCCGCCAAATTTGTGTTTTTCCCGCCAGCTCTTTGATGTTGTCAGCAGGTCCATAAATTCCCGGCGATTTTTCTCCTTGTTGGCCTTGCGGTACTCTCTCACAGGCTCTTTCACCTGGGCCAGCTCCTGTTTCAAGTTAAACAGTTTGTATATAGCCTTGGCATTTGGATTGTTCTCCTGCATATCCTTCAGCGTAGCAGCCAGCACATTCGGGTTTTTGATTTTCTGCAGATCATCCAGCAGAGACTTGTCAGCATCAGTCAGAGCAGTGTCCGCCATCAGTTTTGTGATTTCTTTTTCAATTCGACTGCTGTTTTTGTATGCGTTCTGCACATCCTGCAGTGTATAGGTTCTTGCTATCTGGCCTTTTGCCCGGTCTTTCGCCGCCTTTTTATCCACATTGGATTTTTTATATCTGCTTACGCTGTTGATTCTGTCTACAAACAAATCAACCTCTCTGGCATATTCGGCATAGCTTTCGTTTATATATTCCTGCGCCCAGTCGCCGTAGTATTCGCTTACGGTCATTTCCTTGCGCCGCAGGCTGTCATAAACCTTGCCCAGCCGCCACATCTGGTCTGCAGGGTTTGTTATATCTGCATTTATGTATTCCGGATATTCTTCCGCCAGCTGCTGGTACAGCACATCTATCGGCATACCGCCGCGCTTGAATTTCACCTTGCCTTTGTATTTCTGCAGGAAGTCAAGGTATTCTCTGCCGTTCAATGGTTCAATGCCTGTTTCTCTGATCAGTTTTTTCAGTGGGGCATAGTCTGCCTTTTCATCGGTAAACCTTGCTGCCTGTGCCGCTGCATCAAAGAAATTGTCCATATCCGCCTTTGTTATAAAGCCAAACTTTTCCACCTTATCGGCAATTCTGTATGCCTCTTTGCGCAGACCTTCTTTACCAATCTTGCCGGTAATACCAAACCTTCTGCCCAAATTATCTGTCAGCTGGTCTACAGCCTTCTTGCGTATCCCACGGCTTTTTGCACTTTCGCCGTCATATGGATATAAGTCCATCTGCCGGCTGAATTTCCCCTGTGAAGTGCTTGCAGAACCGCTGTTCCGCTGCCGTTTCTGTGAATTATTTCCAGACTGTTTTTTACCATTGATGTTATTACCAGTTTGTGGTATATTGTTATTGGTAGATGTAGTTGGTGATTTTCCGCCGCCGTCTACCATTTTTATATTTACAATATCATACAGGTATTTATCTCCGTTTTTGGAATTAGCTATTTTCAAATCAGCTGTCCATACGGAGTTATTTTTTTCCTGTAAGTATACTGTCCATGTATCCCAGTCATTTAATCCATTATTATCTAACCAATCGTGGGGATATCTTGCCTTTTCTGTTCTATTAAACGAAGCACTTTCTATAAGTTCATCTAATAATATAACGGCCTGCCTTTTCATTGGGTCATTCGTGTTTTTACTATCTAAATCATGGTTAACAGTTGCGAGTTTTCCAGCTTTATTACGGAATTTTTCATTTTTTCTTGCAATTCTCACATCTAAAGAACTGCCGTTGCTATCATATGCTGTAAAAGTTTGTCCGCTTAATTCTTTTACTCTTTCTCTGACCATCTGTTTCTGCTCTGCTTCAGATAGCTCATCTAAAAGAGCAGAATCAAGATAAACTCCCTTGCCATAATCCTTGCCACTTGCGCCGATAATATGATCAGAAATACTGTATCTTGCCTGCTTCTGCTCCTGGCTCTCCGACCTCAGCAGATTTACCAGATTTCTTTCAGCTTCATCCAGCATTGCTTTTTCGCTCTTGGCAAACTTAATAGCCAGATTATTCTTAATACCCCTGATAATATCCAGCAGACCGTCTATAAGAGAACGGTCTTTTTTTATTGCTTCCATCAGCTGGGCATCGCTTTTGGCAATCTTTGGCAGATATTCTTCAACAAAGTTGGCCACTATTTCTTCATTTACCTTTGTCTGGTCCAGCACACCGTCTGTCAACAAGCTTTTATAATATACGCTGTCTGGGTTTTCTGTGTATTTGGCTACCACGTTGTCTGCAAACTTTGTCATATCTCCGTCACTGCCTATCAGCTGAAATATGGAATTTTCCAGTTTGTTCCACTTGGCTGTATTGCCTTTCACACCGTGCAGCACTTCGTGCACAGCCACATTGAAATACGGGTTGTTGCCGGCCATATTGATATATATGGTGCCATCCTTGATATAACCATTCGGTGCATTTTCGCTGTCATCAGCTTCATACACTACCTTATAATCTTTCAGCTTAGCCAGCTCATCAATGCGTTTTATTTCTTCATCCCCGAATTTCTGTGTTACTACAGCCTTGTTTTCACTCTGGCGGATGTTTTCTGTTGCAGCTGCTCTTACCTTTTCCACATCTTCAGCACTGGCTATACCCTGTCTGGCCGACTCTTCAACAGCAGCCACACGGGCATTTTCTTTTTTCACTACCTTCGGGTCTGCTACAGGCTTTGCCTTTTCGCCAGTTATTTTTTCTGTCAGCTCCTGAACAGCATTCCCGGTATCAATGCCATTTTCATTCAGCTGTTTCACAGTCTGCAGATTTTCAGCCGCACGCTTTTTCATATTTTCATCTATTTGTTTTTTCACAAACATTGATGGTATATATTTGCCCAAATCACCATCATCCTTGACAGCTGACAGTAAATCTGCTAATTTAATAGTAGAAGTCGACAGAGCGTTGTTCAGTTCACTGTTTTCAGTGAAGGTCTGCGCTGTGAAGTCGGCTTTTTTTATTTCACTTAAAGTAACCGCAAGATACAATTTATTATCTTTGTTTGTAAACTGTTTTACATTTATTTTTACAGGTACAACACCATCATCCGTTCTGTAAGCACTTACAAGCACATATACATTTTCCAATGATGTATCTGCTCTATCCGTTCCATAGTATCTGTCTTTATGAGCATCTATTACAATAGCGTTTTTTACCACTTGGTCAAATACAGGCATCATTTTGCCCATATTTTCAAAAGAACCTTTTTGCTTGTTAACGCTTTCATTCAGACTTCCATTGGAATAGTTTACTGTTATCTCTGCATCATCAATATCATACTTTCTAAATAATCCAAATTTTTCAGCTAATGCCTTTAATACTGGTTTAGCTGTTTTTTTATTATCTGTTTTCAGATTATTATCGATATTTATATCTTTCGGAAGTTCGACAACAGACAATTCTTTGTCTTTTAGCAAATCATATTTTTCTGTTTCGTCCATTCCAGAAATAATCCTCTGTATTTGTGCAGTTTCTTTATTTTCCGCAATTTTATTTTTGATTTCACGGTATTCCCGTACATTACCGCCAAAGTTGGCAATACCCAGAATAGCAGACACAAGCGCACCGCCACCAAATGCGGAAGCCATATCTGACAGTGTGGCAAACTCTGCGTCTTTATCATAGAAAGCACGCTTCAGGAATGGTTCAATAATACTGCTGGCTACTTCTTCAAAACCTTCGCCTGTAATATCCATAAGTCGATTTGCCAGCAACTGACCCGCCGCAGTCTTCAGATATTTTGCAGACAGTTCTTCTACTTTGGCTACACCTTTGTTAAGGAAAGGTATACCACCAAACAGCATTTCAATGCCTGTTTCCATTGCCGCATCTGCCAGCGCATAGCCTGTGGCCTGTTCCATAGTTGCGCCACTACTCAGCGCTTCACCCATAGCACCGCCAAATACATTGGCACCAAATGCCGCCGTACCTGCACCTGCAACACCTGTAAGCGCACCTACAGCCATTGATGGTGCCAGATTACCTATACCCTGCCCCGCCATAATTGCCCGGTTTGCATATTTTACGTCTTTATACTTTTCCTGTAGTTCTGCCAGTCTTTCTGCCTGCTGGTTGTTTCGTGCAATTATATCTTTCTGAATATTCTGCACATATTCGCTGTCACGTCCATACAACTGCTGGTTACGGTTAACAATTTCAGCTACCTGCCCAGCTTTGTCCACATCATAAAAAGTATCCTGAATATCGTTGTATGTACTACCTGCCGCCCCTGTGTATGCTCTCAGAGTGTCAATCGCATTGTGCATGTTAGATATAGCACCGCCTACACCCTGTACCAAGGAGTCGCCAAAAGCAGATGTTGCATCCTTTGTATCGAGGTCTCCATAATACCCTTGATTTTCAATATGGGATGGCAATTTATGAATATTTTCCTTTTCATTTTCAGTTTTATTTATTTCCACAGAATTTTCAAAAGCAGCAGAGGGTTTAACCTCTGCTGTCTTTGTCTGTGGCCCATAAACGTTGTCCAGTGCTTTTTGTAATGTATCATTTTTTCCATACACATTATCCAATGCTTTGTTCAGCATTTCATCTGTAAACTTTAAAGCCATATTTATTCCTCTTTTACATCTGCTGTTTTATGTATTCTTCAGCCTGCTGTCTTGTAAAGCCCATACTCATCAACTCATTTACAAGACCTGTAAGTGCCTGCTCGTCACTACCTGTATGTACAGTCTTGTTATTGCCAATGCTATAACCTGCAACTGTTGTTGCTTTACCTCCACTGGATTTAGCTGTGTCTTTGCCCTGAACAGCAGACAGTCTTGTCAGATAATTTTCACCTGCATCCATTACACCTGCACGGTAATCACTTTCCAGGTCAGCCAGACCAGCTATTTTTGCAGCATCTATCTTATTTCGGTTGTTTTCGTAGTTAAGCTGGCTTTTGTTTGCCAGGCTTTGCGCCATACCACCGCTGCCATACATAGCCGCCGCCTGTGGCATATTTTTAATGCCGTGCATATATGCCACATAGGCTTCTTTTTTACTGCTTTCTGCAGCATCTTCAATATTCTTTTTACCCTGGTTGTACTGCTCGTCCAGCATTGCCTGTCTTTCGGCCTTCTGTCTGCTCAGTTCATTAAGATACCGCTGCATTGCCGCATCTGTTCCACCGCCACTGCTTCCTGCAGATACTGGAATCTCTGTCTTATTAATAGGCACATTTGCGTTAATAATCGCATTTGGCACCTGTGATGCAGATACATAGCCACGCTTACCTTCCAGTGCTTCCTGGGCATATTTCTGCGCTTTCCGTTTTTCCTCGGCTTCGTAATATACTCTGCCGCTTGGACTTACATATTTACCGTTTACAAATTCAGCCATATCCTTCACCTCTATTCTATATCTGGCAGTTCATCGGTGTATTTGCCCAGGAAATCCCTCAGCTTCGTTTCTACACTCTTTACCGGCAGTCCGCACATCGTCATATTTTTAAGAATAGAAACTGCTTCATAGGAAATATATAAAATACCGAAAAACTCTGTTGTACCTACCACTTCAACCCCGATTGCCGTCAGCACTTCTGCAGGTACAATTGCAATCAGATTGATATGTACCGCCGTGTCCAGAAGCACCAGGAACACAAGTGTAAGTAACATGGTAATTTTGCGTATTGCTCCGTCAATACCGAAACTGGAATTGAATTTATGCTGTTTGATTGCTCTGAAAAATCCCAGGATTGTATCTGCGCATACCATCAGGGCAACCAGCAGTATAATATTGTGCTGATGTATCAGTTCCATTGCTGTTGTTAAAAAGTCGTTCATTTTATACTCCTTTCAGCCAATTTACGAATTTTTCGAAAATTCTTACCAGCAGGTTTTCTTTTGGCAGCTGTGTTTCTTCCGCTTTTTCCTGCAGGCTGACAATTGTTTCTTTCAGTACACCGTTTTCTATTTTCAACCGCTGAATATACGCACTGTCTTCCATCATCTGGTTGCGTGCAATTTCAGCTGTATTCTGCGCAACCGTTAGTTTTTCCTGCAGCTGGATTTTCTGTCCTTCCAACAGATGAATATCACGAACATAACCATCGATTGTTTCAAAGCATCCGATCAATGCTGCTTCGTGATTCTTTTCCATCTGCGCCATTTCAGCTTTCAGTTCTTTACAGCTTTCACATTCCTGTGGTGGCTGTGGTTCTGTGTAAATCTCATACGGCACACCCAGGGCATTGCAGTCCACCATTATGTAACACTGGTCACCACGGCTTACCGGGCCTGTGATAATATAGCCATCTGCTGTTTCACAGGCAATGCCAAGACCTTCGATTTTCATTACCAGCTTTTTGATATCACCTGCAGATGCATAGCCGATTTTCATTCTGATCAGTTGGTCTGACAGAGGTTTCATAGGTTCAATTTCCACCAGGTAATCTCCCATCAGGATGTTTTTATCCAGGTCACCGCCTGTATAACCGAAATCGGCACCGTTGTCACTGCCGTACTGCCAGATATCGCACGGTTTGTCCGGTTTTGAATAGCCAGGGCGTGCGTACCAGATTTTATAATCCGGGTGCATCCGGAAGAAAGCATCTGTATAAAATCTGTCCCAGTAGTCTTTGTTCAGATATACACCTGCAGTATATCCCAGAGCTTTAATTCTTTCGCAGAAAGCCTCTGTAACCCCCTGCACCAGCTGGGGAGTTGTATCAATGCCAAACTGTTCTTTGATATAGTTTGCACTGAAATATTCCCAGTCAAAGAACACAGCCAGCTCCGGTTTGTTATCGAATTTTTCCAGTGTCTTCACCAGAAATTCAGCCTCTGCCACTGCATCCTCTCTGCTGGCAGAGTAGCTGGCGCAGTAATAACTGTTTTTCAGGCCACTGTCTTTGATATCTCTTTCAAAGATATCCAGCTTTTTGTCCACTGTATAGCTGCCTATTGTGGCGCGGACTATAATAAAATCACTCTTGCCACCTGCAGCAATTTCCCTCACCGCTTTTTCGCTCTGGTGATGGGATATATCGTTACCGTAAATCATTTATTATTCTCCTTTCAGCTGTTCATACAGACTCTGCACCATTTCCAGCTGTGTGCTGTCTTTGAATGGTGCAATCATCTCGCCTTCAAAAACTACGCCGTCCTTTCGTGTCCACTGCTGACCTGCTGGGATAAAGCGATAACCTTCAATAAAGGCATTGCATTTGCCATCAAAGTAATCGGTTTCAATGCTCTGTACTGTGTCAGCTTTTTTACTTACAGAACACTCAAAATTTGCGTTTAGATAAATTGTTTTCATATTTACACCATCCATATTTTAGTAATATTCAATGTACAGGTTGCATAGTCACCTGAAATAAGCAGGCAAGCATTGAAATAGTGTTTGCCGTTTAGGTTGGAAATATCTATTGCGACTACATATTTCCCTGCGGCTTTCTTATGATAACTGTTATAAGCTGCCCACGGCTGTGATGAAAAGCTGTTATAATTGCTCCAATACACATTCCTGTTTGCTGACAGCCCAAAGGCAAACCAATATTCTTTGCTAACTCCTGAAACGGTAT
>JAFZGF010000010.1 GCA_017555565.1 Oscillospiraceae bacterium | reverse complement strand
AGTACCTCCTTGCGTTTGTGTGTGCGGATAACAATAGAAACCAGAGGCTGTGTCTGTATGTCAGATGTTTCTGCCTTTCCGCGCCAAGGGCCATAATTCTGTGAAAAATCACATACCAGGGGGTTAAACAGCTTTGTTTTTCTGAATTTTTTAAGAGCAGGAACTTTCAGAAAATGCTGTGCATACAGTTTTGCCAGTTCCTTGCGCACTCCGTCAAAGTGACGTGGTGCTTTCAAAGTCTGTTCAAACTCTGCTTTTGCCTGGCTGTCTCTGCCCCATTTGTAACCCAACAGCAGACGTTCATACTGACCGTAGATATATTCGTGTCTTTCGTCAGATGCTGTTTCGTCTTTTACCACGGCCAGCGGGCAGGTCTGTAATTTATAGCCTGCGGCACGCAGACGCCAGGACAAATCAACAAATGCCAGCAGGTTGAAATTTGTATCAAAACCGCCAACTTCTTCAAATGCGAAACGTTTAACCAGAACTGCCGCAGTATCGACAAAATCTATTTCCAGGGTGACTGGGTCTGTGTGTCTGCCTGTATCCACAGGGGTCTGCCTTAATTCAAAGGCTGCAATATTCTTATCTGCTGCACTGACATAACTTTCAAGATAGGTAACAGAAGCATCCGCAACAGTCGCACCTTCCTGAACAAAAAGAAGCCAGTCAGCAACTGCTGTTTTTGCGGCCGTCAGAGCAGTGGATATATTGTGTTTTGAAAAATAAATAACATCATAGTTCATAATTTTTACCTCTATTGCAAGTATACTAAATAATGATATAATTATCAATAATAAAGACTTATGGAGAAAATTATGAAAATCACTTTTGTTATAATGGACTGTTATGACGAGTCCACTTTTGAAAGATGTATGCAGTCTGTAAGCCTGCAGTCTCTTGAAGATTATGAAGTTATCGTTGTTGGCGGTCGCGAAATCAAAGAAATTACCGCAGGCGGCATAACTGCCGGATATTTCACCTGCCTTGACGATATTTCCGATATGCTGGAAACTGCCCTGGACAATGCCAAGGGTGAGTTTGTCTGCTTTATTGACAGTGTGCACTGTTTCTCACCTTTCTTTGCCGAAAAAATGACTGATATGTGCGGCGAAGATGCTGATATGGCCTGCTGTGGCTATGTGGGCATCCAGCGGGATACCCTGCTGAGTCAGGTGGGTGTGCCGCTGATGATGTACCGTCCGGAAAAAGTTTCTGCCGCTGAATATATGACAAAGCTGACAGATGGCGATGTGGTAAGCGTGGAAATGCACAACTACTTTGAAAACAAGCTGTATCGCCGCACCCTGCTGGAAAAATGCAGACCGCTGGCCGGCGATGACACAATAGAAAAAGGCATAGTACAGAAACTGGCAAAAAACAGCGAAAATATAGCTTTTACAGACGAACCGCTGATTTTTGTCTGCATTGAATGATTTTACCAAAACACCCGCTGCAAAAAGCGGGTGTTTTCTCTATGAAAATCTATTTAAATATGATATAATATAATTTAATGTTGAAAAGGAGATTTTAATTTATGCAGTGGACAGATATTAAAATTATTACAGATAAAAAATTTGAAGATATTTTTGACTTTGTATCAGCTGAAGTTTGCCCGATGGGTGTGCAGATCGAAGACTATTCCGACCTGGAACAGCAGGTGGAAGAAATCGCTCATATCGATCTGATCGAACAGGACCTGCTGGAAAAAGACAGAAGCGAAATCATTGTTCATCACTATATTTCACCTGAGCTGGACGCACAGAACGCCCGTCTCACTCTGGAAAACCGTCTGGACGAACTGGGTGTGGAATACAGATGTGAAGTTGTGTACATCAACCAGGAAGACTGGGAAACAGGCTGGAAAAAATACTATCACCCAATGGACATCGGCAATAATCTGGCTGTTTGCCCAAGCTGGGAAAACTATGAAACAGACCGCAAGGTGCTGAAACTGGACCCAGGTATGGCTTTTGGCACAGGCACACACGAAACTACATATCTGTGCCTTGAAGTGCTGGACAGAGAAATCAAAGGCGGCGAAAGAGTGCTGGACGTTGGCACAGGCAGCGGTATCCTTGGCATCGGTGCTATCCTGCTGGGTGCGGCTGATGTAGAAGGCGTTGACATCGACCCTACAGCTGTTAAAGTTGCCATCGAAAATGCACAGCTCAACGGCGTAGAAGACAAATTCACAATCAAAGTTGGCGACCTTGCTGACCAGGCCAGCGGTACATACGACATCGTGGTGGCAAACATCGTGGCAAATGCTGTTATGATGCTGTCCGGCGTTGTACCACAGTTCCTTAAAAAAGGCGGTCTTTACATCACCAGCGGTATTATCGACACAAGAAAAGACGAAGTTCTGGCCTGCCTTGAAAACCTGGGCTTTGAAATTATCCGCGTTCACGAAAAGAACGGCTGGGTATGTATCGAAGCAACACATTAAAAAATCAATATTGTTTTTCCAATATCTATAAGTAGATGTAAATGATAACCGTTGGGTATCTTGGATATGGGCGCTGCGCTGGCGTTACTTTCTTTGAAGAAAGTAACCAAAGACGCGGGGGTTGCGATTCCCCCGCCTGACGGCCCTGAAAAGTTATCGTCGCGTACTGCGACGGGCTGAAGCCCCTCTTGTCCGCTCGTAACTTTCCCTTCCTCCGTCTCCCTTCATCCGCCACTGGCGGCGGTCGACTCCGTCCCCCCTAAACGCGTAATATGTACCATATCGCCTTACATCCGCCAGCGCTACTGCGTGCAATCCGCACGCAACGCGCACAGAATTTATGTATTTAACGGCAAATACATATTGATTATCAGGAGAGGCGCTGCGCCCTCTCCATTACACCTCTCCAGCGCAGTAAAGAAAATGAAAGTTCTATTATCAATAATATGGCACATAGATATTTTTTAACTACAATCAATGGTGACATTGCCACAGTGCAGGGGGCTGAAGCCAGCCATCTCGTAAAAGTAATGCGCATCAAAGAGGGCGACAGTGTTGTTCTCACCGACAGAAGCGGCTGGGACTACAATGCCGTTGCAAGAGAAGTTGGCAAGGACGAAATTACATTTGATGTTGTTTCAAAGGAAAAGAATCCTGCCGAACCTACCAAAAAACTGACAGTATATATGGCTCTGCCAAAAAGCGACAAGCTGGAATTTATCACACAGAAAATGTGCGAACTGGGTGCAGTGCGCCTTGTTCCTTTTGTCAGCGAATACTGTGTGGCTCAGAAAAGCAAAAAGGATGACAGCAAAATCAGCCGTCTGCAGAAAATAAGCGACGAAGCCTGCAAACAGTCTGGCCGCAGTGCACCTATGGTGGTGGAAGCCACCCGCACTTTCAAGGAAATTCTCACTCAGCTGCCGGAATACGACAAGGTGTTGCTGTTTTACGAACAGGGCAGTGAAAAACTGAGAGAGATGGATTTCACAGACTGCGAAAATGTGGCAATCATCATCGGCAGCGAAGGTGGATTTTCCCAGCGAGAAGCGGATATGATGGTGGAAAAAGGCGCTGTAAACATTGTGCTGGGCGCAAGAATTCTGCGCTGTGAAACAGCGGCTGTAACCGCCGCCAGCCTGGTGATGTTTTCACTTGGTCAGCTGGAATAGGAGATTTTATGAGCAACAGACAGACAAGAAGCAGAAGACGCCGCAGACAGAAAAGAAACAGAATTATTTTTATACTGCTGTTTTCTCTGATAACTGTTTTTGCAGTGAACGGGCTTATAGGACTTATAAAAGGGGATGGGGTAAACACACCTGACCCAACACCTACACCAGAGGTGTCAATTGCACCTACGCCTACGCCAAAACAGATACCACAGCCCAATGACTACACCCTGCTGGTAAACCGGGAAAACCCTCTGACAGAAGATTATGCTGTAGAAACAAGGGAGATTGTCTGCAACGGACAGAAAACCGGCAAACAGTTTGATGTAAGGGCGGTAGATAAGCTGGAAGCAATGCTGACAGCCGCCGCAGATGCAGGTTGCCCGCTGATAGTAAGAAGTGCCCATCGCACCATCAGCTATCAGAAAATGCTGTACACCAACAAGGTGCAGGCATATCTCAACGCAGGTTACACACAGCAGGCCGCTGAACAGGAGGCAGGCAAGTGGGTGGCAGTGCCTGGCACCAGCGAACACAACCTGGGCCTTGTGGTTGACATTGTGAATGTGGGCTATGAAGGTGAGCTGGACCAGTATTTTGAAGACAGTGCCCATTTCACCTGGCTGGTGGAAAACTGCGCAGATTACGGCTTTATACTGCGCTACCCTAAAACAAAAGAAGCTGTTACAGGCATTGTTTACGAGCCATGGCACTACAGATATGTAGGCGAAGAAGTGGCACGCTACATTATGGACAATGACCTGACCCTGGAAGAATATTGGGAGGAACTAAAACAAAATGGATAATCTTGAAGAAATCAGAAAAGAAATCAGCGCCATCAATGACGAAATGCTGGCTCTGTTTGTAAAAAGAATGGAACTGTCCGCACAGGTAGCGGCTTATAAAAAAGCAAACGGCCTGCCAACCCTGGACAGAAAAAGAGAAGAAGCCATCCTGCAGAAGGTGGCAGACAACACCACAGATGAATTCAGACAGTTTGCTCTGGAATTCTTCCGCAATATGATGGACCTGAGCAAAGAATATCAGGAAACACTCAGATAATAATCAGGAGCACAAAATGGCACATACAGAGAAAATCATCAGTGAGGAAACCATATTTGCCGGCAAGGTTTTTACTGTTAAAACCCGCCAGGTAGAGCTGGAAAATGGCAAAATCCAGGGCAGAGAGGTTGTTCTCCACAACGGCGGCGCCGCTATCCTGCCAATTGACGAAGATAAAAATGCTTATCTTATCCGCCAGTACCGCATTGCTTTTGAAGAAGAGGTACTGGAAATTCCTGCAGGCAAGCTGGAAAAAGGAGAAAATCCTTTTGAAGCGGCCAAAAGGGAACTGAGCGAAGAAACAGGATTTACTGCCAAAAACTATTTCAATCTTGGCGAAATGTGGCCTACAGTGGGTTACTGCGGCGAAAAAATCTATATTTACCTTGCCACAGACCTGACCAAAGGTGAAACACACCCTGATGATGACGAATTCGTCACCACAGTAAAGATGCCTTTTGCCCAGGCCTACAACATGTGTATGGACGGCACTATAAAAGATGGCAAAACCATTATCGCACTGCTGAAGGCAAAAGAATTGCTTGGATTATAAAAAATACCCCCCGACTGTAGCAGTCGGGGGATTTTTTAATTAAATGATAAAATAAGTATATAGGGAGAGTTGTTGCTGTGCATAATCGCGCATAGGCGGCTGTCGGCCGCCAGCAGTCTACGATCTGAATTCCTGCAAAAAACAAAAACCGCTCATAACGAGCGGTTGTTATTTACATTAATTATTTTGCAGCGTTAGCTTTTCTCATCATTCTGGAAATTTTTCTAGCTGCTGTGTTTTTGTGCAGAACACCTTTAGACTGTGCTTTACCGATTGTAGAAACAGCTTCTACAACTGCCATCTGTGCGTCAGCGGAACCATCAGCTACAGCAATGTCTGCTTTTTTGATAACTGTTTTAAGGTTGCTTTTCACAGCTTTGTTGCGAAGATTTTCCTTTTTGGACTGAGCTACTCTGTCTTTCTGAGATTTAATGTTTGGCATGATCCCACCTCCTTTATTACTGTGACAGTATTAATAATAATACCATTTTTATTTACAAATTGCAAGTACTTTTTTTGTACTTTTTTAACAATTTTTAAATCTGCCAAATTCTCGATTTTCAACCGTCATATTATATCACACTTTTTCGTATATTTAAAGGTAAGAAATTGATTTTGGTGGTGATTTTTTGCAGAAAATTGTAAAAATTTTGGATATTGGGGCTATTTTTTTACCAGCATTGCTGTTTTTTATGTATGTCGAAAGCTTTATGGGGATAATAATCGGTGCGCTGAATCCTTTGGCGGCCCTTGAATTTATGAAAAATGCTACTGCTGATAATACAATTATTCATTCAGCGGCCAATCCTTTTGAAGATTTTGTCATAAAAAAAGAAGAAAGTCTGCCTGTAAACCGGGGGCAGAGTACCGGATACAACCCCAACTATACCGTGGTGGAAGAATTTTTTGTCAGTGAAGTCAGTGATATAGTGTTGAAAAAGGACGCCTGCTATGTGAAAAATCTCACTCACCATTCAGAAAATGAGGTCAGAAATTTGATTCTTGCGCCGGTAAGCTTCAGTATTGAGAAAAATTCAAAGGAGCCCCAGATACTTATTTACCATACTCACGCCACCGAAAGCTATATGCCCACCGCAGATATGCCCTATGACCCAGGCTATTCCTGGCGCACTACCGATAAAAACAGCAATATGGTGGCAGTGGGCAAGGTGATGGCGGATACTTTGAATAAATTGGGGTATAATACAGTCCAGGACACCACTCTCCACGACTATCCATCCTATAACGGCAGTTATGATTTAAGCAGGGAAACTGTGGAAAAATGGCTGGAAAAATACCCGTCAATAAAAATTGTGCTGGATATTCACCGAGATGCTGTGGAAAGGGGCGGTGCGGTTATAAACCCGGTGACCCGGATAAACGGAACGAAATATGCCCAGGTAATGATAATCAGCGGCTGTGACAACGGATATATGAATATGCCTGATTATACCGAAAACCTGAAATTCGCCACCAATCTGCAAAATACCATCGCCAAAGACTGGCCGGGGCTTGTGCGCCCCGTGCTGTTTGACTACCGTCACTATAACCAGGATATGTCTACAGGCAGTCTGCTGGTGGAGATAGGCACCCACGGCTCTACACTGGGGCAGGCAAAAAATTCGCGGCAGGCCTTTGCTGTATCTCTTGCGGCTATGCTGGATAATATATAATAATATAGTAATAATATAAGTAGCGGTGTGCTGTTTGGGGCTTGATGGCCGTAGAACATTCTGCTTTCTGTTTTATACAAAAACCTTTCTTCAAATTTATCTAAAATAACTATAATATATCTATTGACATTTTGCTGTTAATGGTATATTATATCATTAAGGAAAGCGAAGGGAGGAACAATATGAACCAGAGAAACACTTTCCAGAGAACACTCACCCTGGATGCTGTTCACGCCCTGGCCAATCACCCTACCGCAGACGATGTCTACAATTTTGTTCACACCAAGTATCCGCAAATCAGCCGCACCACAGTGTACAGAAACCTGAACAAGTTGTGTGACTCAGGCGATCTGTTAAGGGTAAAGATTTTCGGGGCTGCTGACAGGTTTGACCATAACTTACAATCACATTATCACTTCAGATGTGATGAATGTGGCTCAGTAAGCGACCTGGACCTGCCATATATCGAAAACATCAACCAGATGTGTGCAGGTATAGGTGGCAGAATTGTAAACGCACACCAAATTTTATTTGACGGCATTTGCACAGAATGTCAGAAAAAGTAATTAAAAAAACAGTAAAATAGCCGTAAAGGCATTTAATATCGGAGGTAAATTATGAATTTAAAAGGTACAAAAACAGAAGCTAACCTGATGGAAGCATTCGCAGGCGAAAGCCAGGCAAGAAACAAATATACTTACTATGCATCACAGGCTAAAAAAGAAGGCTACAACCAGATTGCAGATCTCTTTATCGAAACAGCTAACAACGAAAAAGAACATGCAAAACTGTGGTTCAAACTTCTCCACGGCGATGCTATCCCATCAACTGTTGAAAACCTGAAAGACGCAGCAGCTGGCGAAAACTACGAACATACAGATATGTACAAGAGAATGGCTGAAGAAGCTAAAGAAGAAGGCTTCGCAAGAATCGCATACCTGTTTGAAGCAGTAGGCAAAATCGAAAAAGACCACGAAGAAAGATACCTGAAACTTCTTGCTAACGTAGAAGGCGGCAAAGTATTCGAAAAAGACGAAGAAGTTGCATGGTACTGCGCAAACTGCGGTCACGTACACTATGGTAAAAAAGCTCCTGGCATGTGCCCAGTATGTGCACATCCACAGGCACACTTCGAAGTTAAAAAAACTAACTTCTAATTATTGCTGAAATAAAAGAGATGCTTATCTGAGCATCTCTTTTTTGTTTGTGTGATATTTTGAGAAAACAGCTGATTATGATGGAGAAAAGTTTTAGGTTAAGATGTTGGTAAAGGGAGATGTCATTCTGAACGAACAAAGAGAGTGAAGAATCTTTGCGCTGTAAATAACTACAAAACAAAGATTCTTCGTCAAATTTAAAATTTTTTCAGAATGACAAAACGCTGTTTTCTGGAGCTTGCGATGGGAATCGCCGTCTGCGGCGGCACTTTGTGCCTTGCATACTGACTGGCCTCGCTTGGGGCGCTCGGCTCTTGCGGCTAAAAACAGTATGCTATACTGTTTTTTATACGCCGCAACCCTCTCGGGTTCGATTCCCAGGTTAATTTTCATAAAAAACAGCGATATCTGACGATATCGCCGTTTCCTGGAGCTTGTGATGGGAATCGCCGTCTGCGGCGGCACTTTGTGCCTTGCATACTGACTGGCCTCGCTTGGGGCGCTCGGCTCTTGCGGCTAAAAACAGT
>JAFZGF010000009.1 GCA_017555565.1 Oscillospiraceae bacterium | reverse complement strand
TAATCTCCAGCTTTTGCTCTTTATTCCATTTTCTTGGATGTTGTCCTTTTTTCATATTTTCACCTCCAATTTAATTTTAGCATAACAAAAAAGGTAGATACATGGTGGTTTCCATGTGTCTACCTTTATCTTATCACTTCAATAATGCTGTGGGTGTAATAGTTTGTGATATAAATTATCTTACTTTGCTGCCTGGTTCGATGTCGTCAACAAAGATAACTTTTGCACTGCCGTCTGGGTTGTCAGCAGCGAGGAGCATACCTTCGCTGATGAAACCACGCATTTTTCTTGGTGCCAGGTTGTCAACGATGATTACTCTTCTGCCGATAAGGTCTGCTGGTTCGTACCATTCGTGAATACCGGAAAGAATTGTTCTTTCACGTTTGCCGTCCCATACAGTGTTGTTCAGCAGTTTGTCTGCTTTTGGCACTGGCTGGCAGTCTCTGATTTCACCAACGATAAGATTTACCTTTGCAAAGTCATCATAAGTGATTTCAGCCACTTTTTCTTCTTCCTGTGCAGGTTCTTCAGCTTTTGCTTCTTCTTTAGCTTTTGCAGCTTCGCGTGCAGCTTTCTTTTCAGCTTCTTCTTTAGCGATAGCAGCCAGTTCTTTTGCAGCGTCGATTCTTGGGAAGATTACTTCGCCTTTCTGAACTTTAACTTCAGCCAGGTGACAGAATTTTGCCAGAGATTCGTAAGTCAGATCTTCTGCTGTGTAGCCCAGCTGAGCAGCAATTTTTGGAGTTGTGTTAGGCAGATAAGCCTGCAGCAGAGTTGTTACAAAACGCAGTGCTTCAACCAGGTTATAGAGAACAGCAGCAAGGCGAGGTTTGTTGGCTTCGTCTTTTGCCAGAACCCAAGGCTGTGTTTCGTCAATGTATTTGTTTGCTCTCTGTACAACTTTGAAAATTTCTGCCAGAGCCTGTGGGATAGACAGGTCATCCATAAATTTATCTGTTTTAGCTGTCAGACCTTCGCACAGTTCGATAAGTTCTTTGTCCAGATCTGCGCCTTCTCTTTCTGCAGGAAGCACACCGTCAAAGTATTTTTCGATCATAGCAGCAGAACGGGAAACCAGGTTGCCCAGGTCGTTTGCCAGGTCAGAGTTGATACGTGCGATAAGGCTTTCGTTTGTATAAACGCCGTCATTACCAAATGGAACTTCTCTCAGCAGGAAGTAACGTACTGCGTCAACGCCATAGCGTTTGCACAGAACAACAGGGTCAACAACGTTACCAACAGATTTACTCATTTTACCGCCTTCCAGCAGCAGCCAGCCGTGACCGAATACACGTTTTGGCAGTGGCAGGTCCAGAGCCATCAGCATTGCAGGCCAGATGATTGTGTGGAAACGAAGAATTTCTTTACCAACCATATGGATATCTGCTGGCCAGTATTTGTCGTAATCGTTGTACTGTCCGTTTTCATAGCCCAGCGCTGTGATATAGTTTGACAGAGCGTCAACCCAAACATAAACTGTGTGGTCTGGGTCAAATGTTACTGGAATACCCCATTTAACAGTTGTTCTGGATACACACAGGTCCTGCAGGCCCTGTTTGATAAAGCTGATCATTTCATTTTTTCTTGCTTCTGGCTGAATAAAGTTTGGTACATCTTCATACAGTTTCAGCAGTCTGTCAGCATAGTTGGAAAGTTTAAAGAAATATGCATCTTCTTTTGCAGCATAAACATCACGGCCGCAGTCTGGGCATTTGCCGTCAACCAGCTGGCTCTGTGTCCAGAATGTTTCACAAGGTTTGCAGTACATACCTTCATAGAAACCTTTATAGATATCACCCTGCTCATACAGCTTTTTGAAGATTTTCTGTACAGCTTCAACATGGTAGTCGTCTGTTGTACGGATGTATCTGTCATAGCTGATGTCCAGCAGGTCCCACAGTTCTTTGATGCCTACAACGATGTCATCAACATACTGTTTTGGTGTTTTGCCTGCAGCGATAGCCTTGTCCTGAATTTTCTGGCCGTGTTCGTCAGTACCTGTCAGGTACATTACATCGTAACCCTGCAGACGTTTGTATCTTGCCAGGGAGTCACATGCAACAGTTGTATAGCTGTGGCCGATGTGCAGGTTGTCAGATGGATAGTAAATAGGTGTAGTTATATAGAATTTTTTCTTTTCCATAACTTTTTCCTTTCCCGTTTTTGATATTTTTTATTAATAAACAATGGTTAATGTATTTTCAGGAAATAAAAAACTCCCGTTCCTGAAAATCACTTTTCAGGGACGAGAGTATAAAACTTCGTGTTACCACCCTAAATTCACTTATACCTCACGGCACAAGCCTCTGCGGCTACTGTCATAGCCTGTCACTGTAACGGGTGATACCGTCGTAGCCTTGGTTTTAAAAACTTCGGTACGCAGCTCCGAGACCATATTCAACAGCTTTTTCTGTATCCCTTTTCAGCATCCGGGACTCTCTGCTACATATCTGGCTGTCTACTCTTCTCTTCATAGCCTTTGAGAATATTACAAAGATTATTATACAACCTGCAAAAAGGTTTGTCAAATAATTAATTATTTGTGTTTCAGCTTTGCTCTTATTTTCAGTGCTATATCGATAAGTTTTGAATACAGCTTGTCGAATGTAAATGTAAATTCGCCTGCTGTTTCGATAACGGCACCAGAAAAATGGGATTTGAAGTTAAGGATTCGATACAGCTCTTCGCTGTCTTCTGGTCTTGGTGCAACACCCTGCATATCATAGGTATGGCATCCGCCTTCAATGGCCCAGCTCATCAGTTCCCACTGCAGCGCATAGGTAGGGTACAGTTTACGCATTTCATCTGTGGAACATCCGTATACGTGGCTGGTTGTGCCGCCATACTGCACAGCCACACCACCACACAGCGGTTTGTTTTCTTCTTCGTAATAGCACATATACAGTCTGCAGTTGTCACCCAGACCATTCAGCATTTTTACAAAATATTCTTTAGGGCGAACTGTAAAATGCTGTCTTGTGCCGGTTTCGGAATAGATTTTATAAAAATCATCCAGACCATCCAGCCCCATATTCTTGCACACAACACCGTGTTTGAAAGGGTAGCGGATATAATATCTTGTACCGCTGTTGAATTTGGCCAGCAACATATCAGTTGTATAGTCTTTGATATAATTCAGCATATAGTTGTATCTTGGCTGAATTGTATCGTGGAAAGCTGCGTGTTCCTGTATATCAAGACCGCAGCTTTTAAACATTTCGATTGTAGCTGCATCTTCTGCCAGCACCAGCGGGTCCATAATAAAGGTATATGCTTTATATTTTTTTGCCAGCTGTTTTACACCGTCCAGCAAATCCATAATAACTGCTCTGTCTGTATAATCACATACAGGTCCGCGGCAGGCGTACATCATACTCTTGAAACCGATTTTTCTGATAAGTACAAAAATACCGCCGACAATTTCACCTGCGTCATTTCTGCTTACAACTATTTCATTTGCCCATTCTGTTTTTACCAGCCCCCAGCGTGGTGACTGCTGAAAAGCACCCTTTGGATGATTGTCACAGAATCTGTCAAATTCCTCATATCTGTCTTTTGCTAATATTTCCATATATATTCCTTTTGATTATTATTTTGTTCAATACAAATTATTTTACCATATAATTGTGAAATTTAACAGTTATTTTTTATATTAAATTGACATTATTGCGCATATTTGGTAAATTATTATGTATGAACTACAGTTTATCTGTAAACTTGGAGGAAAAATGAAAACTTTTAAACGTATT
>JAFZGF010000008.1 GCA_017555565.1 Oscillospiraceae bacterium | reverse complement strand
CTGGATATCAAAATTCTGTGGAAAACAGTATTTGGTGGATTTTTGAACAGTGAAGTAATAGATATAAATAACAATGAACATAAATAAATCAGATTTAAAAATAATTATTGCTACACATAAACGGTACCAGATGCCATCAGATGAAATTTATCTGCCTGTTCATGTAGGTCGCGCACTGAACAGTACATGGATTGGCACACCTCTGACGGAATATATCGGAGATAACACAGGAGCTAACATAAGCAGCAAAAACAGAAACTACTGTGAACTTACTGCACTCTATTGGGCCTGGAAAAACCTTGATTATGAATATCTGGGTCTTGTCCATTACCGTAGACATTTTAAAGGTGGTAATGGTGATAAATGGCAAAGCGTACTTACAAAAAGAAAAGCAGAACAGTTGCTTAAAAAATATGATGTAATCCTGCCGAAGAAAAGGGACTACTTTATTGAATCAACGTATGATCAGTATGTACACGCCCATAACAAGCAGGACCTGGATAAAACACTGGAAATACTGCAGAAAGTTTACCCTGAATATATTCCGGCCTGGGATAGGGTTATGAAAAGCACATCAGGACACAGATTCAATATGTTTATTATGAAAAAAGATATATTGGACAGATACCTGGAGTGGTTGTTTGATGTGCTATTCAGACTGGAAGACGTACTGGATATTTCATCATATTCTGCAAATGACCAACGCGTATTCGGCTTTGTGTCCGAGCGTTTGCTAGATGTATGGCTGATAACAAATAATATCAGCTATTTCGAACTGCCAGTTGTAAATATAGAAGGCCAGAACTGGCCTAAAAAGATTATGAATTTTCTGAAGAGAAAGTTTATTGGTATATAGGGGGGGTGTTACAACTGAATAAAACAGTAGCTGTTGTTGTAACGTACAACCGACTTGTTATGCTGAAAAAGTGTATATATGCACTTGAAGCGCAGATACACAACTGTGACATTATAGTTATCGACAATGCGTCCACCGATGAAACAGCTGTTTGGCTGAAACAGTATACCAATGAAAAAGAAAACATCTGTTTTTTTAACACAGGCGCCAACCTTGGAGGGGCGGGTGGTTTCAACTACGGCATTAGAAAAGCGGTAGAAGCTGGCTATGACTATGTGTGGATAATGGATGATGACTGTATTCCAAATGCTGATGCCCTTGAAAAATTAATGAATGCAGACAAAATACTTGGTGGTCCTGAAAACTATGGCTATCTGTCCAGTGTTGTACTATGGACAGACGGCGCAGAATGTAAAATGAACCGCCAAAAAATCAGAAAAGCCTATTATGAAAATGTGCATTACCTGAAAGACAGTATAATTCAGGTGGAACAGTCTACATTTGTTTCATTACTGTTTCCTGCACAGACCATTAAAAAGGTTGGATTACCGATAAAAGATTTCTTTATCTGGGGCGATGATATTGAATATACCCGTAGAATTACGGTGCGAAACAGGATGAACTCATTTATGGTGGGGAGCAGCCAGGTTATCCACGCAATGAAAGAAAACACCGGCAGCAGTATCGCCACCGATGTTCCGGAAAGAATAAACCGATACCGATATGCATTCCGCAATGAAGGTTATCTTTACAGACAGGAAGGCATAAAAGGTATTGTTTATTATATATTAAAATGTGGTCTTAACTTTTGCAGAATTATCTTCAAGGCAAAAGATCATAAATCAAAACGCTGTTGGGTATTGAGCAGCAGCATGATTAAAGGGCTGTGGTTTAATCCTCAAATAGAATATTTAGATTAAAAGGAATTATATGAATACGGAAAATAGAAGTAGTTTTATTCAACAATTAAAAAAATATAAGCCTCTTATGAACGAACTTGTTGCACGAGATTTAAAAGTTAAATATAGAAGAAGCTTTCTTGGATATGTATGGAGTTTATTAAATCCACTTATGATGATGACAGTAATGTCATATGTGTTTTCGTATATGTTTAGATTTGATGTTCCTAACTATCCGCTTTACCTTATCTGTGGACAGACATTATGGACTTTTTTTAATGAAAGTACAAATATGGCAATGTACTCGGTTGTAGCTAATGGTTCATTAATAAGAAAAGTATACATACCAAAATTTATATTCCCGATGTCAAGAGTGTTATCAAGTTTTGTGACTATGGGTTTTAGCCTTGTAGCGATTTTGATAGTAATGATATTTACGGGAGTAAAAATAAATCTGTCTATCTTACTTTTTCCTATACCACTTTTCTTTCTTTTGTTGTTCTGCATGGGAATAGGCTTGATATTATCTGCTTTATCGGTATATTTCAGAGATATTATGCATCTTTATGGTGTTTTGACAATGGCTTGGATGTATGCTACACCTGTTTTCTACCCAATTGAAGCTTTACCTGCAAATGTAGCTATGGTAATAAGTTTCAACCCTATGTATCACTACATCACATTTTTCAGAGAAATTGTACTTTACGGTACAGTTCCTGGTGCATGGACATGGATATGGTGTGCGGTATCAAGTATAGTAGCCTTTATGGCTGGTTTGACAGTGTTTAGAAAATTACAGAGAAATTTTATTCTTCATGTGTAGGGAGGCAACGGTGAACACAGAAAATATTATTGAAGTAAAAAATGTAACCATGAGGTTTAACCTTGCAGAAGAAAAAACAGATACAATAAAGGAATATATTTTAAAATTGCTTAGAGGAAAGCTTCATTTTAACGAATTTTTTGCATTAAAAGATGTTTCATTTAATGTAAAAAGGGGAGAAGCTGTTGCTCTAATAGGTGTGAATGGCAGTGGCAAAAGTACAATGCTGAAAATAATTGCTGGTGTTATGTATCCGACAAAAGGCTCTGTAAATGTAAAAGGTAGTATAGCACCACTTATTGAATTGGGTGCAGGATTTGATATGGATCTGACAGCAAGGGAAAATATCTATCTCAATGGTGCAGTACTAGGTTATGACAGAGATTTTATGAATCAGCACTTTGACGAAATCATGGAATTTTCAGAACTGTGGGACTTTGTAGATGTGCCTGTAAAAAACTTTTCATCTGGTATGATAGCACGTCTCGGTTTCGCAATAGCCACAATTGTAAAGGCAGATATTCTGGTAGTTGATGAAATTCTGGCAGTAGGTGATTTCAGATTCCAGCAGAAATGTAAGGAAAGAATGGCAAAACTAATGTCAAATGGAACAACATTACTATTTGTAAGTCATAGTGCTGAACAGGTAAAAGAATTGTGTGAAAAATCAGCCTGGATCGATCATGGTGAATTAAAAGCATTCGGCAAAACGGAAGAAGTTTATCGGATGTATGAAGAAAAATATAATTAGTTATAATGTGGATGAAAGAGAAAATAAAATGAGTTTAGTAAATAAAAAGCCATTAATGACAATTATTGTGCCTGCATATAATGTAGAAAAATATTTGGAACAGTGCTTGGACAGTCTTGTTTATCAAACAATAATGGACCATAGAATTATCGTGGTAAATGATGGCTCTACAGATAACACTGCAGAAATAATCAAAAAATATATTAATGAATATCCAGAACTCATAAGTTGGATTGATCAAGAAAACAAAGGCCTTGGTGCAGCAAGAAACCGGGGGCTAAGGTTAGTAGAAACACCTTTTGTAACATGTATTGACAGCGATGATTGGCAGGACCAGATGTTCGTTGAACGAATAAAAAATGTAGTAAATAAATACGATGAACAACCAGATATTATATTTACACTTCCATGGCTGTATGACAGTGTGACCCATCAGGTGACAGAATGGTATGACAAGGATACTTTTGAAAAAATTTTTTTTCCTAATAGTGAAAAAGAAGATAAGATGTCAATTGTAACCAATGCTAGAGAAAACAAGTTTTTATATGAATTAGAGGCCAGCACAAATAGAAGAATCTATCGAACAGAATTTTTGCGCAAAATAGGCTTTTCATATACAGAAGGTAAAAAATGGGAAGATGTCAAACCACATTTTCATGCAATCCATCATGCAGATAGATGTATTGCTTTAAAAAATACAGGTTTTTTTTATAGAGTAAACACCGGTGGTCAGATAACTTCAGGTGGCGGTAAATCAAGATTAGATATAATTCCTGTATTTAGAGACACATTGGATATGGCATTTACAGAGGGATGGAATGAAATAGAGATAGCATATATCTTAAGAATGCTTTGGAATTTTACAACATGGAGTATAGATGTTACCAATACTGAATATATAGGTTCATTATTAAAAAATTTACATGAATTATTTAATTCTATCCCTTATAAAAACTTTAAGATATATTTTAAAACTTGTTCACCACACAGAAGAAAAGAAATGGTTAAAACGTGGTTATTAAAAAGTCCGTTTTACAACATTCTAAAGGATTATAGAGTACGTGAATATGGTGTTCGTATAATAAGAAAGCTGAAAAGGAGATAATTATGCGAGAAGTTGAGATGTATTTGAATTCGCACCACATGGTAAAATCAGCCATATTATATGTAGGTCCAGATTATCAGAGTTGTTGTTTGAAAGATTTTATCAATACAACAAATCTGGATGAAATAATTATAACAGGAGATATAACCCAAAAACAGGGATTAGATATTTTATCCCCTTTAATAGAGCAGGATTCAATAAATAAACAAAGATTGCCAAGTAAACTTCAATTTATATCACTGGAAGAAATCATACCAACAGAAAAAGAGGTTGATGCGTTAGTATTTGAAAATGTTGAAGATATTTCTGTACTATTCCAATTAGAGAAATTTTCCCCTAAATATTTAGTTGGTGAGATGAAACAACAGGGGCTGTCTTCATTTGCTTTATGGGAAAAGTATAGGAATACTTGCGAAGAAATATTGATTGTTACAAAAAGAATTGATATGGACGCACAAGTGTTAAGCTGGAAAAAAAATACGGATAATAACATAGAATTAAGTGTTATCTTTCCCATGTACAATGTTGCAAAATACTTAGATCAATGCATTGAAAGTGTTACCGCTTGGAAGGCTGATTACATCGAGTTTCTTTTTGTTAATGATGGTTCTCCTGATAATTCCAAAGAGATTGTTTTGGAATGGGCGAAAAAAGACAGGAGAATAAAACTGTTGGATAAGCCTAATGGCGGTTGTGCTTCTGCACGTCAATGGGGGTTAGACCGAGCCAAAGGCAGATATGTAGGTTTTATTGATCCGGATGATTATATAGATGAAAGCATGTTCAGAAAATTACTCCGTGCAGCTATGATTGGCAGCTATGAAATCAGCTATTGTGGTTATAATGAACTTTATGAAAATACTGGTGAAACCAAAAAGGTAGATGACCTTTTGGGCTGGCCGTATAATCTTGGCATCGTAGAACCAAATAAGATATGGCCAATGATTGCCTTCAGTCGAGTTGCGATTTGGAGAGGAATATATAAAACAGATTTTTTAAATCGTTCAAAAATTCACTTTTATACAGATTTGAGAAGGTTCGACGATCTGCCTTTTAAGGTTGAAACGTTAGCAAACGCAAAATCGATAATTGCAGTAAATGAACATCTTTATTACTATAGGCTAGCCAGACCAGGGCAAGATGTATCCGCAGACGACGATAGGCTATATGTACATTTCCCAATATTCAATTATTTAAATGAAAGTGTTGCCAGCACGAAAGATCAGCGTATTATAGATTATTTGCAATTATGTAAAATCCAGACGCATAGATATGCTATCAATAAAATCAGAAAAGAATTTTTAAAAGAATATGTATTAAACGCTAAAAAAGACTTGATGACTACAGGTAATTTTTTTCGAACATTATTTATGGCAAAAAAGGAACTGGGAAAAAAAGCACGGATGTATTATTTCGGGATGGTTACCAACAATATAATGTTACTGAATTTTCTGAAACATAACGACTGATATTAAATTATATTATGAAATCGAAGATTAATTTTCATGACTATAATTGTATTTATATCTATATCTAGCTGTATTAGTTGCAAATAATGATATTCATAGTGCAAATAGATAGTCATCAAACTTATATTGTTTGAGATGTTAACAAACCATATACATATTATAAATAGGTATAACAATTAAATTACACATATAATATCTAGCCCTCGTGTATTAGTACATTTGGAAAAGGATTTTATATAAATTAGAAAATTTATAGAAAGGAAAATTATGAAACAAAAATTCAAAAGAATTTTAGCATTAACTTTGAGTATTATGACATTGCTGAACTCAATGCCATTGAGTGTTTTCGCTGAAGAAATTCAAGATAATACTCACGAACATGATACTGAGCACATACACATTATTACACAGGTTGATGCTAAAGACAGCACTTGCACAGAAGATGGCAACCTCACTTATTGGCTGTGTGAATGCGGCTCATTCTTCTCTGATGCAGAGGGTACCACAACTGTTGAAGAAAACAGCTGGGTTATTCCTGCATCTCATGTCTGGGATGATGGTGTGGTTACAACTGAACCTACAGAAGAAACTACTGGTGTTTTAACATACACCTGTACTGTAGCAGATTGTGGCGCAACCAAGACGGAAGATATTCCTACACTCCAGAACATTCAGGTTTTAACAGAACCTGAAGCTACAACAGAAGCACATATCTGCGGCAATTTGGTAAAAATTGACGCTGTTACTGCTTCAGAGTTGCAGGCAGGCTTTGGCGAGTATTGGCGTTGTCCAACTTGTGGTATTTGTTTTTCAGGCAGTGATCCTGCTGTAAATGATGAAGGCGAATACACAAATGATATTAACAGTTTGGCTCATACTGCAAAGGCTTTGTCTGGTTACACTTGGGATTTTTCGGAAGGAACTGTTAACTCCACAAACGGTAACAATTCACTTACTCTTGTAGCAACAGAAACAAGTGCAACCTCTGCAAGTGATTTAATTAAAACAAACAGTGGCACATTCCAGGTTTCCTATGGAACTGCATTGGCATTATCTCAGCCAATAACATTGGAAAAATCCAAAAACTGGACTTTTGAAATTGAAATTATTACAAGACCTGGCTATGCAAATGGTGCAGTGTTAAGTACAGCAGCAGATAATAGTGGTATCTATGTTTATATAGCTGAAAACGGTGATTTAAGCGTAGTAAAAACTATGGAGCTCAATGGTGTAAGTGCGCCTACTTACTTTAAAGTATCAGATGCTGATTTCAACAACAGCGTTCTTGCTAACGAAAACTTTAATAATACGGGATATTTCAGAAACTACCAGCTCCGTAGTGTAGATGGTAATTTGTATTTCTGGCTTGATGGTGTTAAAGTTGGTCAGTTGTCAGTATATGAACAGACTGCCGAACGTGGCACAGAAGATTACGAACTTGCTACTACTGAAGATAAGTTTGGTCTTGATACACTGACAGTAACTCATATCGGTGCAGGTAATGGTACATCCGCAACCGGCTTGGGCCTTGTAGGTTCTGTAAAATACCTTGGCTTGTATAATGGTACAAACACAGACACATGCACAGGACATGAAATGATTAAAATTGACGCAGTAGCAGCTTCTTGCCTTACTACAGGCACTGCAGCAGGCTGGCTGTGTAAAAAATGTGGTAACTACTATGCAGATGCTGCAGGTACTACAAAACTTGAATATGCTCCAGCATATTCCGGCACTACATGGGACTTTACTAAAGCAACTATTGAAACTGTTGATGGCTCACCAGTAATTAAATCAACAGATGGCAATAACTATATCAAGTATCTTGTTCATAGAGGTGCTGATCCTGAACCTCCTGAATCTGACAGAAAACTTATTTTGGAAGATGGTGCTTGGGTATCAAATGCGCTTACTTCAACTTTTAAGTCTAATGTAGAATTAAAAGCTGATAACGACTGGGTAATGGAAATTGTGACAAAATGTCATGAAGACCAGACTCTGGCAAGAGGTATTTTTGCTGTTAAGCATTATGATAACGCATTTTTGTATCTCAAGGGTGATGGCGATCTGATGCTCGAGTATGGTAAAGGTTATTATTACAAGGTATCAGAAGCAGACTTTGTTAACAATATTCCTGCAGATTACAGCAGCAAGGACTATCATAATTATCAGATGCGCTATATTGATGGCGAATTCTGGTATTATCTGGATGGCAAATGCATTGGTAAACTGGCGTTATGGGAAAAAACCAATAAACGTGATGCAAGTGATGGTGTTGCGGAAAGTGCTACCCCTACATCAGCAGCTTTGGACGCATTTAAAAGTATGTCTATTTCCCGAGTAGGCTCTGGCACTAAGGATACAAATGCGGCTAACTACGGTTTTGCAGGTTATGTAAAATACATGGGCATTTACACAGGCCATACATATAGCGGCGCTTGTGACACAACATGTAATACTGAAAACTGTCCAACAACAAGAACGGTATCAGTTGAACATACATGGGGTGAAGGCACAAAACAGGGCGACAAAATTGTTTATACCTGTACTGAATGCCAGGAAACAAAAGAAGAAGCTGTTATTACAGGTTGTCAGCATACAGAACTGACTGCTACAGCAAGAACAGAACCAACATGTACAGAAGAAGGTAACATTGCTTACTGGACTTGTGATGTATGTCATGAAACATTCTCCGATGCTGAAGCAACAACAAGTGTTGACAATGTTGTTATTCCTGCAAATGGCCATGGCACATATGAAAAAGTGACAATCAGCACAGCAAGCTGTTTGATGACAGGTATTGTACAAGAAAAATGTCCTGATTGTGGCCACGTGAAAAACGTAGAATACACTTATGGCTTCTCCGGCCATGTTTGGGACTTTGAAAATGACAGCTGGGAATCCAATAACGGAAATGAATTATCATTTTATGGGAAATCAAGTGGCAATTCATACTCTGTTGATAATGGTTTGTTGAGCGGTAATAGAATTGCTTACAAAATGTCAGAAGCAATTACCCTTAACAGAAATGAAGACTGGACACTTGAAATTGAAGCAAGAAATACTGCTGATGAGGCTATCAGAGGTGTATTCAGCTCTTCAACCTCAGCTGGTATACCAAGCTTCAGCTCCAATGCAGTTGTATTTGTATATATCACTTCCAAAGGTGATATGATGATCGGCCGTGGTAAAAAAGATACTATGGACGGCAATGCAGCAGAAAGTTACTTGTTCTACAGAGTTTCTGAAGCAGATTATGCAAAAATCCCTGACGATTTCACTGTAACAGAATATCATAACTATCAGCTCCGCAATGAAGTAGTCAATGTAAACGGTGTTCCAACAAGAGTAATCAACTACTACCTGGATAACCAGCTTATCGGTCCTTTGGCTATTACAAAATCAGGTACTAACCGTAGCGATGCTTACACTTACGAAGGCTGTTACTTTGACAGTAAATTGGATAGCATTCAACTTACACACATAGGTTCTGCATCCAGCACTACTAATGCTTCTTACGGTTTGTCCGGTGATGTTCAGCACATGGCTGTATATACAGGCCACAGCTATTCTTCCGCTTGTGACACAACATGTAATACAGCGGGTTGTGGACATACAAGAACAACAACTGCAAACCATACAGAAGGTGAAGGTGTAGTTACACTTGCACCATCAGGCACAGTTGATGGCGAAATGACATATTACTGTTCTGGTTGTGGCGTAAAAATCCGCACAGAAGTTATTCCTGCAGGTTGTCAGCATACAGAACTGACTGCTACAGCAAGAACAGAACCAACATGTACAGAAGAAGGTAACATTGCTTACTGGACTTGTGATTCTTGTCATGAAACATTCTCCGATGCTGAAGCAACAACAAGTGTTGACAATGTTGTTATTCCTGCAAATGGCCATGGCACATATGAAAAAGTGACAATCAGCACAGCAAGCTGTTTGATGACAGGTGTTGTGCACGAAAAATGTCCTGATTGTGGCCACGTGAAAAACGTAGAATATACTTATGGCTTCTCCGGCCATGTTTGGGACTTTGAAGATGGCAAAGCAGTTTCCAACAAAGGAAATGAATTGTCAGAATATACAGGTGGCGAATACACTGTTGCTAATGGTTTGTTGAGCGGCAATAAAATTTCTTACAAATTGGAAGAAAAAATTGTCCTTAACAGAAGTGAAGATTGGACAGTTGAAATTGAAGCAAGAAATACTACTGGTGAAGCTATCAGAGGTGTATTCAGTACTTCAAACTCATCTGGTGTACCAACCTTCAGCTCCGATAAAGCTGTGTATATCTATATCACTTCCAAAGGTGATATGATGATCGGCCGTGGTAAAACAGATGATATGGGCGGTAATGCAGCAGAAGGTTATATGTTCTACAGAGTTTCTGAAGCAGATTACGCAAAAATCCCTGCTGATTTCACTGTAACAGAATATCATAACTATCAGCTCCGCAATGAAGTGGTTGCTGTAAACGGTGTTCCAAAACGAGTAATAAACTACTATTTGGACGGCGAACTTATTGGTCCTTTGGCTATTACAAAAACAGGTACTAACCGTAATGATGCTTACACTTACGAAGGCTGTTACTTTGACAGTATGCTGGATAAACTTACATTTACACATGTAGGTGCTACAAACAGTAAAGGTGACAGTGCTGCTTACGGTTTGTCCGGTGATGTTCAGCACTTGGCTGTATATTCTGGACATGCTTGGGACCACGCTTGTGATAAAACATGTAACAACGAAGGTTGTGATGTTACAAGAGAAACAACACATACATATGGCAGCCAGACATTTGATGCTACATTCGATGCTGACAGCTATACAGTATACACATGTACTACAGAAGGTTGTGGTGACAGCTACACTGTAAACCACGACGGCACAAAACTTGTTGCTGCAGCTTTGATTGGCGAACAGAAATATGTATCCCTTGCTGAAGCATTTGCCAACGCACAGGAAACAGATACAATTGTTCTCCACGCTGACGCAACAGTTGATGTGATGTATACAGGCAATGTAACAGTTGACTTCAACGGTTTTACTGTTACAGGTACTCTGCTGGGCACACTGAAGCTGAACGGCGGTACACTTATTACTGCTGAAGGCTACAAGATGGCTGGTCCACAGGCAGATTACTACAAGACCAATGATGCTGTGATGTTCCTTGATCAGGCAGGTAATATTACAGTGTTGTCCGGTACTATGACTCTTAACCAGAACTGGTGGACAGGCATTGGTCAGATACTTACAATTGCTGAAGATGCAACATTCATTGTTCCTGCAGGCATTAAGATGAATGTTCTCAGCACAGTTATTGTAGAAGGCAATGTACAGATTGACGGTGAAGTAAACCTGTATAATGCTGCAGCTACAATCCAGGCTGTTGAAGGCCTACAGAATATTACAACAACTGCTGGTGACATGGTTTACTATGTTGATGGCAAATACACAGTACATTCACATACATTGACAGCTGTAGAAGCTAAAGATTCTACTTGTCTTGAAGAAGGTAACTATGCTTACTGGACATGTGATGTTTGTGGCAATGTTTATGCAGACGCAGAAGCAACACAGTTAACAACAGTAGAAGAACAGAAAAAAGAAAAATTACCACATAGATATGGCACACCAACATTTGTATGGACAGAAGACCATAAATGTTCTGCTCATTTCCTTTGTGGTGAAAGCAATGAAACAGAAATTGTAACTTGCGAAATCACTTATAAAACAAATGACGCAACATGTACAATAGCTGGTAATGTTACATATACTGCAACAGTAACATTTAACGACAACACTTATACAGACGAAAAAGTTGTTTTGGGCAGCCCATTGGGCCATGATTATGCTAAAGCAATCTTTGAATGGTCTGAAGACGCAACCAGCGCAACTGCATCTGTGACATGTAAAGTTTGTGACGAAAGCACAGAAGAACATACACTTATCGGTAACGCTGTGGTTGAAAAAGTTTCATCAACTGCAGGCAACTGTACACTCAACAGTACAGCTACATACGAAGCTGTTATTACATTGGGCACAGTTGAATACAAAGCAACAAAAACTGTAGAAGGTGAAAAAGGCGAACACGACCTTACAAAAACAGACGCTGTTGAAGCAACATGTGCAGCAACAGGTAACAATGCTTACTGGACTTGCGGAATCTGTGAAAAAGTTTACGCAGATGAAGAAGCAAAACAGTTGACAACAGCAGAAGACCAGATTACAGCTAAAAAACCTCATCAGTATGGTGAAGTAAACTTTGTTTGGGATGAAAATGGTGAAAGCGCAACTGCTTTTGTAGAATGTGCAAACTGTACAGAAGAAGCAGAAGGCCATAAAGTTGAAGGCGCTGTAACAGTTGAACAGACAGATGCAACAGCAGGTGACTGTAAAACTAAAGCAACTACAACATTTACTGGTACAGTTACACTCAACGGTGAAATATACACTGATGTAAAAGTTGTTGTAGGCACATACGGAAGCCACAACATGTCAAAAACTGAAGCAACAACAGATAACTGTGTTGATGCAGCTCACAGCGAATACTGGTCATGTGACATCTGTGAAACTCACTTTGCAGACGCAGAAGGCAGAACTGAAATTACACTTAACTATGTTGATGTAGTTAAAGATCAGATCTGGGACTTCGAAGATGGCACAATGGTTTCCAATAACGGAAATGAATTATCATTTTATGGATATTTTAACAGTACAGGTAATGAATACACTGTTGCTAATGGTATGTTGAGCGGTAATAGAATTTCTTACAAAATGTCAGAAGCAATTACCCTTAACAGAAGTGAAGACTGGACACTTGAAATTGAAGCAAGAAATACTGCTGATGAAGCTATCAGAGGTGTATTCAGCTCTTCAACATCAGCTGGTATACCAAGCTTCAGTTCCAATGCAGTTGTATTTGTATATATCACTTCCAAAGGTGATATGATGATCGGCCGTGGTAAAAAAGATACTATGGGCGGTAATGCAGCAGAAAGTTACTTGTTCTACAGAGTTTCTGAAGCAGATTATGCAAAAATCCCTGACGATTTCACTGTAACAGAATATCATAACTATCAGCTCCGTAATGAAGTAGTTAATGTAAACGGTGTTCCAACAAGAGTAATCAACTACTACCTGGATGGCAAGCTTATCGGTCCTTTGGCTATTACAAAATCAGGTACTAATCGTAACGATGCTTACACTTATGAAGGCTGTTACTTTGACAGTAAATTGGACAGCATTAAACTTACACACATAGGTTCAGCATCTGGTCCTACTAATGCTCCATACGGTTTGTCCGGTGATGTTCAGCATATGGCTGTATACAAAGGCCATGCATGGGATAACGCTTGTGACGCAACATGTAACAACGCAGGCTGTACTTATACTCGTGATGTAGAACATCAGTGGGATGAAGGAAGAGTTGTTCTGGAACCTACAGAAACAACAGCAGGTACAAAACAGTTTACTTGTGCAAATTGTGGCACAACAATGAACAAGGAAATTCCTGCTCTTAATCATACTCATACAATGCAGGCTTATGCAGCAAAAGCTCCAGCTTGTGAAACTGAAGGTAACAGCGCTTACTGGTACTGTTCAGGATGTAACACATACTTTGGCGATGTAAACGGTGAAACAGAAGTTGAAGAAAACAGCTGGATTATCGGCGCAAATGGCCATGATTGGGATGATGGTGTAATCACTAAAGCTCCAACTGCTGGTGCAAACGGTGAATTTACACAGACATGTAAAACTGAAGGATGCGGTAAAACAGTAAAAACATCAATTACTGCAGAAGATGTGCTTAATATCGAGCAGAATCATGCTTGGGACTTCAGCACAAACTCTATGACAGCTTCTTCAGGCGTTACTTTGGAAAATCATGTTGGAACAACAAGCATTGCTGATGGAGAATTGATTTCCAATAAGACAATTATGAAGTTGTCCGATTCAATTCTTTTGGATTCCAACAAATACTGGTCAGTAAAAGTTACTGCAAAAGCTCACGACGAAGCTATCAGAACTATTGTTAGTGATAAAGACAAATATGTTTCTTCATCATTTGTTTACATTAACAAAACAGGCGATATGATGCTTGTTAAAAAAGGCGGCTTTACTGCTGATGATGGCAGCACTGTAGCTTCTAATTATACTTATTACAAAGTTTCTGATGCTGATTATAATGAAAAAATTGCAACAATAGAAAACTTCAATGCAAACGAATATCATACATACGAACTTCGTTGCGAAAATGGTTCATTCTACTACTGGCTGGACGGCGTAAAAATTGGTAAATTATCAATGAGCGAACAGTCTGCTAGCCGTGGTGGCGGAAAACCACAGTATACACAGGGCAATGGTACACCATTCAGCTTTGATAAAATCAATGTAAATTATGTAGGTAATGGTAATAGTGATGGCGAAGCTGTTTACGGCCTTACTGCTAATGTGAAAGATTTTAGCATTGCTACTGGTCATGTATTCAGCGATGATTGTGACGAAACATGTAACAACGCTGGATGTGAATATGTAAGAGACGGTGATCATACTTGGAATGCAGGTGTGGTTACAAAAGAACCAACAGAAGTATCTGAAGGTGCAAAAACATATACTTGTACTTTGTGTAGCACAACAAAAATAGAAGTTATTCCCGTTCTGCCACATGCACATACTATGATTGCTTTCGAAGCAGTAGAATCAGCATGTGAAACAACAGGTAGCTCTGCATACTGGAAATGTACAATCTGTAAAAAATTCTTTGGTGATGCAACTGGTGAAACTGAAATTGCAGAAAACAGCTGGATTATCAAAGAAAAAGGCCATAGTTGGGATGAAGGTGTTGTAGTTAAAGCTCCTACTAACAACGAAGATGGCGAAAGACTCTATACTTGTCTTACTGAAGGTTGTGGCAAAACAAAAACAGAAGCTATCTCTTCAGCAGGTGAGTTTGTAATGAAATATGATGACAGAGTAACTGTATCTGAATTAGGTCAGAGCGGTGCACCTGTTGTTGTAAGTCAGACAGTTAAATCCAAAAAAGTGGGTACTGACATAGCTGATGATGCAGTAATCACTTATGCAAACGGCAAATTGATTGCTGTTGGTGTTGGTACTGCAGTATTGGATTGGGGTGAAGGCGACGACGCTGTAACTTACAACTTTGTTGTAGAACCAGCAGACATTTCATTGATCATGCTTACTGGTCATAGCCTTGGTAGTGGTTCACAGGGTGATGGCAAACAGTCCATCGTTAATAAAGAAGGACAGGTTTACAGCACAAATGAAAGCGCTTATGCATTTAAACTCTGTACAGGTGACTCCTCTGCAGGTACTGTAGAAGGTAAAGATGTTACAGGTATGGGTATCGGCTATGGCTCTGCAAACAAACCATCCAAGATCGATGCTCTTGTTGACTCAGGTGCAGGTGTTAAAGGCGCAGACAGTGCTATTGCATACCGCTGGACTCAGCTTACTGGCGAAAAAGTATGGGTGCTGAATGCAGCTAAAGGCAGCACAAATCTCAGCACATGGGTTGAAGGCGGCTATAACTACCGTCACGCTGTAGAACTGTTCACTACAGCTGAAGAAATCCTTTATAATGAAACACTTGCTGGTCATTATAAAGTGAATAAACTTGGTATCGTTAACTACTCAACAGCTAACGGTGACCAGAGATGGACAGAAGAAAAATATACTGAATCCTTCAATTCAATGTGGAATGGTTTCCAGGAAGAAATGGCTCTTTACGATTTCGATGGAGACAATACTGTTGATACAGTTGATTGCATCGGTGTAGTTCCTACATGGAGCGTATGTTCTATGGATAGTTGGGATAATATGCACAAAGCTCCATTGGCATTCAATCGTTCAGGCGATATCCACAACGGTAAATTGATTAACTACTATATGTCTGTGTTTGGTAATGAAGGTGTTGTTATGGCATCTACAGCCGGACGTAGCTGGACAACTGATGCAGGCGTAAAAGCATACTTTGATGCTAACCCAATAGTTAACATGTATGGCGTGCTTCAGAATGGTAACTATCATACAAACCCATCCACTGTGAGAAATGGTGTTTATGGTGACGGTGTTCACTACAGCCAGCTTGGTTACAACGTACAGGGTATTGAAATTACTAACAGCATGTACGAATACTGGTATGATGCTAATGCAGTTGAAAGCGTTAAATTTGTTCAGGAAGACGGCGTAAGCGAAGTACCTGAAACTATTGAACTTCCTGCAAACGGCTCATATATCGTTGTTCCGGAAGCAACTCCATCCAGCGCTAAATTGACATTTACAGTTGAAGGCAATTCTGCAATTTATGAAAACTGTATCGTAAAAGGTGTTAAACCTGGTAACGCCAAATTGATTATCCATAATCAGAATGGCGAAGCAATTAAAACAGTTAATATTAAAGTTACTGAAGCAGAACAGGAAACATACGAAGATGCTGTTTGGTATGTTTGGGACTTTGCTGAAGGTAAAGCAGAAAATACTTCAGGTAGTGACAGTGGTAACGTATTGTCACTCGTTAAGAGCGAAGACAGCTCTGTAACAAGTGTTTCAGATATTTTGGTAAATGGCACATTGAATGCTACATCCAAAACTACTATGAAACTTGAAAAACCTATTACTTTGAATAGCAGTGAAAACTGGTTTGCAGAAATCGTTGCAAAAGGTGATGGCAAAAACAGTATTCGCGGTATGTTCAGTACATCCAAAGGCTTGAGCGGTACTTACCTGTACATCAATGCTAAAGGCGACTTGTCTATTGTAAGAAAAGGCGAATTTATTGCTGACGATGGTACAAAAGTAAGCTCTGATTACACTTACTACAAAGTTTCTGAAGAAGATTACTACAACAGTATCCTTGTATCCAAAAACTTTGACGTTACACAGTATCATAGCTACCGTGTATCTTGCATGAACGGTGAATTCACTTTCTGGGTAGATGATGAACAGATCGGTAAACTGGCATTGTCTGAACAGTCTGCACACCGTGGCGATAGTGCTTTACACTATACTTCCGGTAATGGTACACCATTTGATTTCAACAGCCTTACAATGGCATACTTGGGTTGCGGCAGCAGCAGCAACGCAGCTTCACAGGGTGTTAATGCAGTTGTAAAAGAAATCAGCATTGGTAGTGGTGTTGCTTACGTTAAATATGACGCAGGTTTGGAAGTAGCTGAATCTATCAGTTCTATGCCTGTTGTTCCAGGTACAGAAGTTACTTTGTACAAACCTTATATCGGTGATTACTGTGCAAAATTCATCGGTTGGTCAGAAACACAGGAAGGTACAGGTACTGTATATAAAGCAGGCGATGTTTATACAGTGAAAAACATGACTCCTGTTACATTGTATGCACTTTGGGAAGCTCGTGATACTACAGATGCTGAACACATTGTTGTAAACGGCGTATGTTCTTACTGTGGTGCAATTGTTCACGACTATACAACTAAAGTTGCATCTGAAGAATATCTTTGCACAAAAGAAACATATTCAAAACCTGCAACATATTACTACTCTTGCGGTTGCTGCGGTGCATCATCCAAAGGTACAGAATATGAAGCAACATTTGAATATGGCAGACCTGGTGACGGCTACTACAATGTTGTAACACAGAAAAACTGGGACATTGCTCCTGGTATTACAGAAACAGAACTGGTTCTTAACAATGAAGCAGGTGAACGCAGACAGGTAGTGCATATTATGGAAGTTGATATTTCCAATCCATATGCAGAAGTAATGCCAAGTTACATGGGCATGAACCCAACTGTTGGCAACTATAAACTGGGTACACTGTATAATCAGGCAAAATGGATTGAAGATAACATGGATCTGAACATTGTTGGTGGTATGAATACATCCCTCTCCTGGTATGATTCTGATTACTACGCTCAGCATCCAGAACTTGTTGGTGAACCAATAGGTACACTTGTAATCAATGGTACTGTTTACTCAGAAAAAACATCTGCAGAAACTTGTCTTGTAATTAATTACGATGAGAAAGATGGCGTAACACGTCCAGCTTCTATACCAAAAGTAGAATTACGTTACACAAAAGATGGCTTGACAGGCTGGGAAGAACAGGTTATCCCATGTAACTTTGATTTCGTTGTTAAAGACGGTAAAAACACAAGCAAAGAATCACACGGCAACCAGGCTTCAAAGTCTGTTTTGGGCGTTAAAGCTGATGGTACAATCGTGATCATGCAGAACGATGGTCGTTTGGCGCCAAAATCCAATGGTATGAGCCTTTACGAAATTGGTGAAGTAATGCTTAATCTGGGCTGTGTTTACGCGGTACGTTGTGATGGTGGTGGTACCTCAACTTATATTTCACAGCGTCCAGGCGAAGAACTCAAAGTAAACAACACACCTTCTGATGGTACTGAAAGAACAACTACTACAGGTATCGTTGTTATTTCAACAGCTCCATCTGACGGTACATTTGCAAGAGCAAGTATTACTGTGGACAACAAATACTATGTTCCTGGTAGCAAAGTAACATTTAGTGCGGTAGGTTCTGATATTTCCGGCACTAAAGTAGATATTCCATCCGATGCGGAATGGACTATCAAAGAAGAAAACATGGGCACAATTAAAAATGGTGTATTTACATCCAACGGCAATACAGGTACTGTAACTGCACAGCTTGTATATAACAATAAAGTTGTTGGCTCATGTTCAATTGAAATTGTTATTCCTGAAACATTCAGCTTCCAGCAAGAAGTTATTACTGTACCATTTGGTAAAACTGTTGAATTGGTATTGAATGCAACAATCAATAACGGCTTGAACAAGGTTGTATTGAATGCAGACGATATTAAAGTTACAACAGATAACTCCAAATTAGGTGAATTTAACGGCTTGACATTTACTGCAGTAGCAGAAAACAAAGCTCCATCTAAACTTACAAGTACAATTACAGCAAAAATTATAAGCTTGCCTGAATTTGTTGCAACAGCGCAGTTGAATATAGGCAAAGGTTCTGTTGTTCTTGAAGACTTTGAAGATGGTATTGATGGCTGGCATATCAGACATCATAACTCACCTTGTGATTATGAGTTCAAAGCAGTAAACAGCGAAACAGGCGAAGTTTATAACGGTAACAGTGCCGCAGGTTTGTACTTCCTGAATGATTCTCAGAAAGCGAATGCTGGCAGTTATCCACAGTTGTCAATTCTCCCAGATGAAAATATCATTTTGGAAAATGCAACATCTATCGGTGCTTGGGTATATATTCCAGATGACTTCTACAATCTCTGGTTGATTATGCGTTACTACACTAAAGATGCTGATGGCAACTATACTGTATCCAACACAGAAAACCTTGTTGAAGGTGGCGAAGTTTACAATAGCTATGAAGAATCAGGCTGGTATTACTTCTCTTGCGATGTAAGTGCTCATGATAGTATTATGATTAGTTCTACTAACATATTCCTTGAAATGATAAGCCAGCATACAGGCGCAAATGAATTGTTCCAGACAATCAGCCCACATGGTCAGAGCTTGATTTATGTGGATGATATTACTGTGGACTACTCTGCAGCTGCAGATGACCGTGAAGCTCCAATCTTCCGTACTGTAACACTTAATAAAAATGGTACAGAAGTTGACCTCGTTAAGAGAACTACAGTTAAAGCTAACAGTAATGTAGTTACAGTAACTGCAACAGTTGCTGAAGACACTACAAAAACAAATGCAACAGGTGTGAACGCAGAAAGCGCTAAAGCTTATGTAGATGATGTTCCAGTTGATGTTTTATATGTAAATGGTGCTATGTCAATAAATAACATTGCATTGGCTAAAGGTACACATCGTGTTAAATTTGAAATCAGCGATTATGCAGGTAATACTTCTACAGTTATTCGCGTGATTGAAGTTCCAGATAATGCAGGTGTATCCACACTTGAACTGGTACCGGCAGATCCAACTCTGGACAGACTGTACGGCGGTTCCTTGTACTGGATGAACCTTAATGCAAATGTGATCGAATCTATTCAGTCCGTATCATTTGATATTGACCTGAATGCTGTAAACCATTGGGAACTGGATCACATGGAATTGGCTGAAGGCTTTGTTGCTGAATATACAGTGGATTCTAAAACAAATACTGCATCAGTTGTAATTTCACGCTGTGGAGACAGCAAATTAACAGGTAGCCATACTTTGGCATCTCTGCCAATCCGTGTTATCTACTTCGATACAGACATTAAGACAGAAGGATATACAGCAGAAAGCTTCTGGAATGAATATCTTTTCTGGGCTCAGGACGTTGAAGTTGACATTGACTATGGTGAAATAACATTTGTTGAAGGCTACTCTTACAATGTTCTTAATGCATTCTCTTGTCCTGAATATTCTATCGATACAGAAATGTACGCTGATGCAAGAACTATGGACCCAGCATTTAAAGCAGAAAGAGGTACAGCACACGTTCACGATGCTAAAGCATTAGAAGATATTGCTGCTACATGTTGTCAGGGTGGCTACAGTGGACGTACTTATTGTGATATCTGTGAATCTGTTGTTGAATGGGGTACAATCCACAAAGCAACCGGCCACAACTATGTAATCAAAAAAGGCAAACTGACTTGTGACAATTGTGGCGAACTGTTTAACGGTATCAAAGATGGCAAAGTTTACATTGACGGCGTTATTGCGGACGGCTGGATTGACAACACTTACTACTATGAAGACGGCGTAATGGTTACAGGTCCGCTTTACATGGATGAATATCTGTACTACTTCGATGAAAATGGCATATATGATTCTGATTATGTTTACACTGGATTCTATGAAACTGATGATGGCTTATTGATGTATTTCTTTGAGAACGAGTATGCTATAGGCAGCCAGTATGTGGATGGTATTGTCTATAACTTTGACGACAACGGCTATGGTCTTGAAGGTGATATTATTATTGATGGAACTACTTGTCAGTTTGAAAATGGTCAGCTAGTTGGAAGCGATATAGTACATATAATCGATGCAGGTATTGCAGGTGATGATATCATGTATGTACTGTATAGTGATGGTACAATTGTGCTGGAAGGCTCTGGTGCTACTTATAGCTATGAAAACCGCGGTAACCGACCTTTCAGTAATTACACAAAACAGATTAATAGAATTGTAGTTGATAATGAAATTACCCGTATCGGTACAAGTTTCTTCTCTAAGACAAATGTAACAAATGTTGAGCTTGGACAGCCTAGTGCTTTGAAGCAAATTGGTACAGACGCCTTTGGTAATTCTCCAGAATTAACAACATTTATAGTTCCAGACGGTGCAACTTATATTGGTACCAGAACCTTTGAAAATTGCAGTAAATTAACAAAGGTTTATATTCCAAGCAGTGTTAAAACTATCGGCCCTGATGCATTCAAAGGTTGCAATAAAGTAACACTCTATGTAGAAGCTGACAGTTATGCTCTGAAATATGCCATTGAAAATAATATTCCTTATGTTATCGGCGAGTTACAGCTTAAGAATGGCATTTATAATGAAGACGGTGCTATGTACTACTACAGAGACGGCGAAAGATACTATGCAGGCCTGATCAAAATTGACGGTTACTATTATTATGTAAACAGTGGCTGTAAAGTGGTGACAGGTAAGTACAGCATCTGGAATACTAATGACCTTATGGAAAGAAAATACTATCTGTTTGACGAACAAGGTCGAATGGTAATGGATGCGAAAGACGGCATTGTAGAAGAAGATGGTGCATTGTATTACTATGAAGCCGGAGAAAAAACCTATGCAGGTCTGATTATGATTGATGGTTACTATTACTATGTAAACAGCAGTTGTAAAGTG
>JAFZGF010000007.1 GCA_017555565.1 Oscillospiraceae bacterium | reverse complement strand
GAATCTTTGCAATTAAAGAAACATAAAAATAATTGCTCTACAGAAAGCTGTAGAGCAAAGATTCTTCGACTCGTTACACTCGCTCAGAATGACATATTACCACTTTAGTGGTTGTAGTGCGTGTAATGCAACAGACAGACTTTCAGTGCCTCTTAAGAGGTGAGCAGGTAATGTGTCCTTTTAGGGCTTGTGCATACGGTGGTTCTGATTTTTATTAACCTTCCAGGTCTGGCATAAATGCAGGGTCTGTAGGGCAGATATAGCCGTCTGGGCAGTTCTTTTTGTGTTCTGCCTTGGCTTTTTCCATTATTTCCGGGTTGTCGATGGCTTTCAGTGCTGTGAGGGCCAGTACTTTGGCGGCGTTTACTGTGCCTTTGTGGCAGTAGTTTACAGCGCCCTGACCTGTCATCTGCCAGGAGTGACCAGGTGTGCCCACTGCAACTGTAGCGGCGGAGAACTGTGCTGTAGGCGCACAGTAGCTTACATCACCCACGTCTGTAGAGCCTGGCATTGCTTTTTCAGGCTGATGGTCATAAGGTGCAATGTTTTTGTCCAGGAACATATTGTTATAAACAGAAACATCAACACCTGCTTCTTTGGCGGCTTGTTTTCTTGCACTTTCAAGACCTACTGCATCAAATGTATCTGTGTATGCCTTGGCCATTGCAATTTCTTCTTCTGTGTAATCCGGTGTGCCAACTTCGCAGAAAGCTTCATACATCAGATTGCCCAGTGTTTCGTTAGGAATATAGTCTGACAAACCGTCCATATGTATGATTTCCAGCTTTGTGCCGGTCATAAGTGCAGCGCCACGGGCGATATCGTCCACTCTGTCAGTGATTTCAAATGCTGTTTTTGCTTTTGGTGCACGCACAAAGTAGTATGTGCATGCATAGTCCTGAACAACGTTAGGTGCTTTTCCGCCTGCGTCCAGATAGGAATAGTGCACTCTTGCCTCTGGGATAATATGTTCGCGCAGGTAGTTTACGCCTACATTCATCAGTTCGCAGGCATCCAGGGCACTGCGGCCAAGATGTGGCACTGCGGCGGCGTGGCTGGCTACACCGTGGAATTTGTATTTGATACTGATGTTGGCCAGTGAGCCTACACCAGTGATGGAGTTTGTGTCACCAGGATGCCAGGTGATGCAGATATCCATATCATCAAACAGACCGTCACGGGCCATAAATACTTTACCGCTGCCGTTTTCTTCACCAGGGCAACCGAAGAAATAAATCTGTGCGTCGATGCCTTCAGCTTCGCAATACTGTTTCAGTGCAATGGATGCACCCAGAGCACCTGCGCCCAGGCTGTTGTGTCCACAGCCGTGGCCAGGATAGCCGTCAGGACAGCCTTCAGCAGGCATCTTTTCTGCCACGCCAGGTTTCTGACTCAGTGCATCAAGAGCATCATATTCTGCCAGGATACCGATTTTAGGGCCTTTTTCACCCCATTTGCATACAAATGCTGTAGGTATACCACTTACGCCCATATCTGTTGCAAAACCGTATTCTTCACAGGCTTTGGAAAGCACATCGGCAGATTTGTATTCCTTGAAATATACTTCAGCAGCCTGCCATACATCGTCATTGGCTTTGGCAATAACATCAGAAAGATTATCAACTATTGAAAAAAGTTTTTTGTTATCTATCATTTTTCTCTCTCCTCGATTTATATATATCCAAAGTATACTACCAAAAAGCCGGATAATCAACAGTAAATATACATAAATTGTGGATATGTAAACAGAGCTACTTCTTTGTGACCTGCAGATATTTTTCCTTTGTGGCTATACCGCCGCGGATATGTCTTTCCCGCTTGTTTTTCTGCAGTATTTTTTCCACCCGGCAGTAGAGATGATAGTTTTCGTATTTCAGTTTTGTCACCAGGTCCTTGTGGGCTGTGCTTTTGGATACACCAAATACGGCGGCGGCCTGCCTGACAGTTGATCCAGTCTCTGCCACATATCTGCCTATTGCCACAGCTCTTTCACCGCCAAAATCAAAATAAAGTTTGTCCTGCATAATAAATCTCCCCATACAATATTTTATAAATTGTATGCGGAGATTATGGATTCTATGTTTTATTTCTGAAAGCACCTATATTCAGGTCCTGCACCAGCCAGGAGTCAGAGTTGTGTCCATCTGCACCGTGTACATCATCTTTCTCACCGTCATCTGCAATGTTCCAGTAACCTTCGGGGAAGATAATTAAATTGCCACCGTGGTTTATTACATATCTGATTTTGTCATAGGCGCTTTTTCGGCTGTGTGGGTTATTGCGGTCAATCAGTATCATTCCATATGCCCACAGCCCTATACCATTAAAAGTGTCCAGGGCTATGTCCAGCCCGCCAAACACCACATAGGCACTGCTGTCAGCCACCAGCATACTGGCGATTATATCTTCTTTCTGTCGGTGATTTACAGCAAAAATCCTGCCTTTTCTGCTTTTCTTTAAAGGTGCAGACTGGTCAACAATTACTTTATAATCTATGTGATGGCGGTAAGCGGTTCTGAGTATTGGAGATATTGCTTTGCGCAGGGCGATGCCACCCACAGACAGACAATCCTCCACCCTGTGGCTCAGAAGATAATCTATACTGTAGCTTGTTCTGTTTTTTATATCAGTGCCCAGCTTTTTTGCAAAATTCAGTAAAACTTTCATATATTTCCTTAATGGTTTTGTACTCTATATCATAGATTATACAAAACTACATATCAATTACAATATCAAAATAAAAATTATTTGCCCGCATTTACTTTTAGGTATATAATGTAGCCATATTTTAAAGAGAGAAGATGATTAAATGACAAAAAACAAAATCCATCACGCCTGGTTTATATTTGTAGTATGTCTTGGCATTATGGGTGGCCTGGTAGGTGTACTGCTGAACTGTACCGGTATCATTTTTGCAGAAATTATCAAGGAATTCGGTTTCCGCAGCGGTGACCTGTCAATCTATTACACAATACGCTCCCTTACCCGTGCGGCGGCGCTGGGGGTGGTTTCCGGCTGGTTTTTCAGAAAAGGCCAGAGCAAAAAGGTGCTGATAGGCATCACTGCACTTACCTGCCTTGCATATATGTCCATGGGGCTGTACACACAGCTGTGGCAATGGTATATTTCTGCCTTTGTTGTAGGCGTAGGCACCAGCTACACAGGTATGGCACTGTCAGTCCTGCTGGCAAACTGGTTTCACAGTAAAAAAGGCTTTGTTATGGGCCTGGCTATGTCTGCATCCGGTTTGCTGGGGGCTGTGGTAAGTCCGCTGTGTTCAAAGCTTATAGAAATGATCGGCTGGCGCGGTGCATGCGTTGTAATGGGGCTTATAACCTTTGTGCTTGTGTGTGTGCCGGGGGCCCTTTTCCTTGTGCTGACACCTGAAGAAATGGGCCTGAAACCATACGGGTACAGCGAATCTGTTGAAAAATCAGCAAAAAAAGAAACATCACGGATAAGCTATAGCGTTCCGGCATATATTTTCCCGCTGTGTGTGGCACTTATATGTCTGGCCTGCCTTATAGGCGCGGTGCTTAATCAGTTACCACTTTATTCTGCAGAATTGGGCTATGCAGTATCCACCGGTGCAATGCTGACAAGCTTTGCTATGATAGGCAATGTTGTGGGCAAACTGCTGACCGGCTGGCTGGCGGACAAAGCCGGGCCTTACACAGCCCTTACAGTTACATTTGCTATGGTAATTTCTGCTCTTGCCATGTTTATATTCTGCACAGGCTCACGGTATCTGCTGTATGCTGCGGCGTTGCTGTTTGGCACCATATTTGCAGTTGATGCCAACATTCCGCCACTGCTGTTTATGGATGTTTACGGAGCTGATTATACAAAACACCTGAAAAACTTCCAGACCTTCAGTTTTGCAATAGGGGCATTTTCCAGCAGTCTGCTGCCATACATCTACGACTTTACACACAGCTACAATGTTATTTTCGTGCTTGGCATCACTTTGGTGGGCTTTTCACTTGCACTTACCCAGTGGCTGAGAATGTGGGTTAAAAACAGAAAAAGTTAATACACAACAAGGGCAATATTAGGCATATTGTCCTTGTTTTTTTACCAAATTTGTTTAAAGTTATAAAATCGATAAAAATTTATCTTTTGTATTGAAATGCTTGCCTGTTTGTGATTTAATAGTATGTGGCAATAAATAAAAAAGTATCTATTTATTTATCAAAAGGAGAAACTATTATGGCAAACAGATTTGTTCTTAACGAAACAAGCTACCACGGTAAAGGCGCTATCTCTGCAATCGTTGACGAAGCAACACGCAGAGGCTTTAAAAAAGCATTCCTTTGCACAGACCCTGACCTTATCAAATTCAATGTTACAAAAAAAGTGACAGACCTTCTTGATAATGCAGGTATGGAATACGAAGTATATTCCAACATCAAGCCAAACCCAACAATTGAAAATGTACAGACAGGTGTAGAAAAATTCAAAGCCAGCGGTGCTGACTACATCATCGCAGTTGGCGGCGGCAGCCCAATGGATACAGCAAAAGCTATCGGCATCATCGTAAGAAACCCAGAATTTGCAGATGTTCGCTCTCTCGAAGGCGTAGCACCTACAAAAAATCCTTGCGTGCCAATCATCGCTGTTCCTACAACAGCTGGCACAGCTGCTGAAGTTACAATCAACTATGTTATCACAGACGTTGAAAACAACAAAAAAATGGTTTGTGTAGACGTTAACGACATTCCTGTAGTTGCTATTGTAGACCCTGATATGATGTCTTCTATGCCAAAAGGCCTGACAGCTGCAACAGGTATGGACGCTCTTACACACGCTATCGAAGGCTACATCACAGCAGGTGCCTGGGAACTCAGCGATATGTTCCATCTTAAAGCTATCGAAATCATCGGCCGCAGCCTCCGCGGTGCAGTAGAAAACACAGACGAAGGCAGAGAAGGTATGGCTCTGGGTCAGTATGTTGCCGGTATGGGCTTCTCCAATGTAGGTCTGGGTATTGTTCACTCAATGGCACACACACTTGGCGCTATGTATGACACACCACACGGTGTAGCAAACGCTATCCTGCTGCCAACAGTTATGGAATACAACGCACCTGCAACAGGCGAAAAATACAGAGAAATCGCAAAAGCTCTGGGTGTTGAAGGTACAGAAACAATGACAGTTGAAGAATACCGCGCAGCAGCAGTAAATGCAGTTAAAAAACTGTCCAGCGATGTAGGTATCCCAGCTGACCTGAAAGACATCGTAAAACCTGAAGATGTTGACTTCCTGTCAGAAAGCGCATTTGCAGACGCTTGCCGTCCAGGCAACCCAAGAGAAACATCTGTTGAAGAAATCAAAGAACTGTTCCTCAAACTTATGTAATTATATAAATTCAGACGGTATGGAAACATACCGTCTTTTTTATTGCCATCAATTCTGTTTTTTGATAAACTGTAGTAAAGAGATTGTAATCGGTGAAATATTATGAAAGATTTTATTTACTGCCAGCGAGATATACCAAAAGACAAATGGCGCTACGGCCTGCGCTCCAGCGCGGCTACCGGCTGTGGCTGGATAGCCACCTACAATGCCTTGCTGTTGATGGGGTATAAGGCATTTCCCCAAAGCATAATCAGATATTTTGAAAAACAGCTGCCAGTACTGAACGGCAACACCGGCACTTTTGTGCTGGGGCCTGCAATGTTTTTTAAACAGCAGGGCTTTTCTGTAAGTACAACAACCAGACGAAAAGACTTTGACAGTCTTGCAAAACAGTCTGATGTGAACATTGTGTATTTCTGGTGGCGCAATGGCTTTAAAATCGGTGCGCACTTTGTGGCTGTGAAATACACCGACAAAGGTTTTGTGGGCTATAATACATACCGACAGTCAAAAGGCCCGGATTACTATGGTCACAGTCTGGACGCTTTTCTGAAAGAAAAAGGATATTTCGGTGCTCTGCTTACCGGAATAAAAAATAAAAACAACAAACGGGAGGAGATTTTATGAATCCTATAGCAACATTTCATATGAAAAACGGAAACAAAATTGTTATCCAGCTTCTGCCGGAGGCTGCACCAAACACAGTGGCCAGCTTTGTGTCCTGTGTGCAGAAAGGCGCACTGGATGGCCACGCTATAGAAAGAATAGTGCCTGGCAAATGGGTGGATTTTTCCTACACAGCCTTCCACAGCGAAGACTGCAGATACCTTATCCCCCGCGAAGCTGACCTCCACCCTGAAATAACACCGCTGGATTCACACCCAGGCTGTGTATGTATGGGTGGCTATGGTGAAAAGGGCAACGCAGGCTGTGAACCTTTCTTCCCGCTGAAAGACTGTCCTGAACATAAGGGAATCTATCCTGTTTTCGGCAAAGTATTGGAAGGAATGGACGAAATTTATCGTCTTGAAAGAGTGGAAACCACACCGGTGCAGACAGCTATTGAAGGCTATGTGGTAGACACACCTATACAGCCGCAGGTTATCGAAAAGGTAACAGTTGAACTGAATGGATATGTTTTGCCACCAGTGGTAAAAATGCCACACGACTGGATTCCACCAACCTGGAAATAGTCAGATATCAATAAAGACAAGGCGCAAATAGCGGGTGCTCGTAAAACAGTTACAGCCCCGGCAGGTAGCCCTGCCGGGGCTGTTCTTGCATATCTGGACAAATTTTGATAGCATATAGTCAGTTAACCAAACTTGAATTTGTCGAACAGTCAGGAAAATAAGAATTTGTAGGAGGGAATAATTCATGCGTTTTTTTCACGCTATCGATGTGGAACGTCTATTGAAAATTAAAGGAAAACGAGGTTACGGCATCTCCCTTGCCGTTGTCAAAGGCGACGAAATCGAGACATACTGTTCTGGCAGTGGCAGATACGGACAGGACTTCCCGGTAAATCCTGACATGCTGTTCCAGGCCGGTTCTATCAGTAAGCCCATGTTTGCACTGACGCTCCTTCGATATGTGGACAAAGGACTCATCGATTTAGATGCGGATATTTCGGGTATTCTCAGCGATTTTGTTAAGAAGCCTCCTGTGACTTTCCCTGCACTGCTATCCCACACAGCAGGGTACAGCGTTGGCGGATTCATGGGATATCGCGCCGACGCCCCGTTACTGTCGTTGGAGGATGTGATTGCAGGACGCGGCAACTCAAAGAAGGTCGTCAAAATCAAGCCCTACGGAAAGCAGTACAGATATTCTGGCGGTGGCATTACGCTGGCTGAGCTTGCCTTTACGCGACTTGCGGGAACATCGCTCAGGGATGCTTTTCAGAAAGAAGTCGCCGAGCCTCTATGCTTAACCAGAACCGGTTATTTCCAACCGCTTGACGAGGATTTGGTTGCTAATGCCGCGTTTGGAGGTAGGCTCGCATACAGAAAAAAAGAAGATTCCGCCCATGGTTATCACTACTATCCGGAACACGCTGCAGCAGGTCTTTGGACAACGCCTATAGAGATGACGAAGGTCGGTATTGCGCTTTCGAGAAGCTTCCGCAAACGGGGGTTGCTTGAACAGAAGACTGCTGAACGAATGGCAACTCCTATATTAGGTGACTGTGGGCTTTGTCTGTTCCGCGATGGGGATACCGCATATCATTACGGTGGAAACGAGGGTTTCCTTACATTTTGGAGATTCTCCCTGAAGGAAGACCTTTGTGTAGCCGGCATGGTCAACAATAGCTATGGTCATACCTTTGAAGCAATGAAAGAAATCGAGAATAAACTGTTTGAAAGTTTACAGAATACAGACACATCAAAATAGTCAAATCCCAATTTATCTAACTGTCAGAGGATGTTAATTGGGAATATTTAATAGAACATATTAAGCAAAATATAAATTTGGAGGTTTTTATGGTAATAAGGTTAGCAACGAAAAATGATATTGAGATAATCGTAAAACTCCGCCTGAAGATGCTTCAGGATTATGAGGAAAATCTGCCGCAGGAATTGTCTGGTGCTATTCAGAACTACCTCGAAAAACAT
>JAFZGF010000006.1 GCA_017555565.1 Oscillospiraceae bacterium | reverse complement strand
GACATACTACACAAATATGACTGTAAACCTGCCAACAGCCAGCCGGTGTATCGGTTGCGGCCAGTGTGAAAGCGCCTGCCCACAGCACCTGGCAATTATTGACGGACTTAAACTTGTTGCCGAAAGATTTGACAAGTAATTTATCCCCACTCATACACAAACAAAACCGAAGTGTTCCTGCTGGATGGCACAGAACATAAAGGCTGCCAGGCACCTATGCTGCTGACAGCATTATCGGATAACAAACATATTATTTTAAGCAAAAGGGTATTTCCCCTTTGCTTTTTTGTGCAATAAGATATATTTACAGATGTTTTTTCTACATAAGTTCAGGTTAACTCATTTGTTAAAGTATCCGCAGTGTGATATAATTAAAACATCAAAACACGTCTATATTTTATGGAGGATTTATTATGGAATTTTTTGACGTTATGCGCAGCAGAATCTCTATCCGCAAGTACAAAGACATCCCTGTTGAACAGGAAAAAATCGATGAACTTATCGACCTTATGCGTATCGCACCAAGTGCCGCAAACAGACAGGAATGGAAATTTGTTGCTATCACAGACGAAGAACAGCTGAAGAAAATGAGAGTTGCCTGCGAAAGCCGCGGCCCTGCAATGACTGCACCACTGATTTTCTGTATCTGTGCAACAGAATATGAACAGATGAACGATTCCGGCTACAACCGCGGTACAATCGATGCATCTATCGCATCCACATACCTGCACCTTGCTACATTCGGTATGGGCCTGGGCTCTTGCTGGATCGGTTCTTTTGACCCTGATATGGCAACAGAAATCGTTGGCTGTCCAGAAGGCACAAGAGTAATCACAGTTGTTACAGTTGGTTACCCTGACGAAGCACCAAACCCACGCCCAAGAAAAGCATTTGAAGATGTTGCAGTTTACAACAAATTTTAACTGAATATAACAAAACCGTCACATTAATATGTGGCGGTTTTATTTTTTTATGTTTTGTGCTATAATCTGCTTTAATAACAGACGGAGGTATGGTATGAAAAAGGCTATTGTATTTTTTATAACTGTAATCCTGCTTTTCGCACTGACAGTTCTGGAAAGTGAAGGCATCACATCCGCCCTTTTATATCAGAACAAATCCGAAAAGCTTATATCAGCCCTTGAAAAAGAAAATTTCACCTACGCCAGCAACTTTTTAAGCTTCTACGGCAAAAGCGACATCAAAGCCGCCCGCAGTAAATGGGCACAGGATATGCAGGACTGCGGTATTGAGTTTAAAGAAATACACTGCGATAAATTGTGGGGTGATGACGGTATTGCGCAGGCCAATGCATCTGCCCTGCTTGAAAATGGAGAAGAAATTTATTTTCGAATCATTGTCCAGGGCAAGGGGCTGTCCATTTCCGGTGTATCCGATAACAATGGTGTAAACGAAGATTATTCCAGACTGATGACTACATATAATCCGGGGTGAAATAAAATGAATAATAAAAAAACCATTATTGCTGCTTTATTTCTTGTGTTGGGCTTTGCATTGACAGCATATGTATTTTCGGGAACAGTTTCCCGTAAAACAATTGAATTTGATGCTGTAAAAAACCAAAATGTACCTGGGCATTATTTAGTACAAAAAGCCGAAAGCAAGGATATGGTGGCCATACTGTTTTACACCCCTGACAAAAGTGACCATATTTTTTCAATATACGCAAGAGACAATAAGCTGTTTAATCGCTACCGCTTTATATACGGTGGCAGTCTTTCAGCAGTTCAGGAAAATGTAATGACATATAAAAGTGGCAGCAATACCGCGGTGCTTTCAATGAACAGATGTGATATTGCAATTACTGAGCCCAGCAATGACCAGTTTATATTCGAAATACCAGGCCTGCCCTTTGTCCACATTATAGAAAACAATGGCAGTGTTACATTCTATGATATAAACAACAACGAAATTTTTCCAAACAATCCAGATTAAATTAAAAAAGCTGTCACAACAAGTGACAGCTTTTGTTTTATTTTTCAAAAAGTATTTCTTCTCTGAAGCCGTTAGGGATGCTGGTTTTGCGTACAACTTTCAGCAGTTCTTCATTTTCATTAAACTCTGAGGTCTGTGTTACAAAATTACCATTTTCATCTTCGCCGTACTCATTCATCCAGCTTATCGTGCCATCGGCTCGGTAGCCCACAGATATAGTGGCTCTGTTGTTTTCATCATAAAAACTTTCGGTCCAGCTGTACAGCACACCCTTGTCATAGGATTTGGACAGGTAATTGTTTTCATTTTTATCGTAAAAATCTTCCAGGGACATCAGTCCGTTTTTGTAGCGCACTTCATATGTTGTTTTGCCGTTTTCCCAGGTGGTTTCTGTTCTGCTAAGTTCATTGCCATCAGGGTCTGTGGTGGTATCTTTTATTTTGTGGCCTTCTTCATCAAATTCAATATAATGGATTTCTTTCAGCACATCTTTTTCATAGCTTTCGTATTTTATGCGCTGACCTTTGTCATCAAAGTAATGCCAGGAATAATTGCCGCCACCAAAATCCATTTTCTGTGGAGGATATTTTTCCTGTGGCTGTGACGAACAGGCTGTAAAAAGCATACATACAACCAGAATTATACCTAACAGTCTATTCATAAAAAGCACCTCTTTATGTTCGTTAGCTATATTATATTATCCGCAATGCCTTTTTTCAACAGATTTCACATCATAAATATATTATAAATATGAATTATCGAAATAAAGGGTTTGACACAATTCTGACATTATATTAAAATAATATATTAGATGTAAAATAAATAAAATTAAGCTATATATTTTAAAGGAGCAAAAATGTCTTTTATCAATAAACTTTTCGGCAGCTATGAAACAAAAGAGCTGAAAAAGATTGAACCTATCAAAAAAGCAGTATTGAACCTGGAAAGCAAATATCGGGCTATGAGCGAAGAAGAGCTGAAAGGCCAGACTGATGTACTGAAAGGCCGTCTGGCAAAAGGTGAAACTCTGGACAACATCCTGCCTGATGCATTTGCTGTTTGCCGTGAAGCCGCATGGCGTGTGCTGGAAATGAAGCACTTCCCTGTGCAAATCGCAGGTGGTATTGCCCTGCACAGAAGCAATATTGCTGAAATGAAAACAGGTGAAGGTAAAACTCTGGTGGCCACACTGCCTGCATATCTGAACGCCCTGGAAGGCAAAGGTGTGCACGTTGTAACAGTAAACGACTACCTTGCAAGCCGTGACAGCCAGTGGATGGGCAAGCTGTACAACTATCTGGGCCTGTCTGTAGGTCTTGTTGTGCACGGTATGACCAGCGAAGAAAAACGCGCAGCATACAATGCTGATATCACATACGGCACAAACAACGAATTCGGCTTTGACTATCTGCGTGATAATATGGCGCTGTACAAAAAGGATATGGTACAGCGTGGCTTCAACTATGCCATCGTTGACGAAGTTGACTCCATTCTTATTGACGAAGCAAGAACACCGCTGATTATTTCAGGCCAGGGCGAAAAATCCACTGACCTGTACAAAATGGCCAACAGCTTTGCAAGAGGTCTGACATATTTCAGAATTGCTGAGCACAACAGCAAGGAAGAACTGGACGACGTGACACAGGATGTTATCGTTGATGAAAAAGCACGCCAGGCTACACTGACAAAGAACGGTATTGCCAAGGCGGAAAAATATTTCAACATCGAAAACTATTCTGATGCTGACAATATGTCCCTGGCACATCACATAAGCCAGGCTATCCAGGCAAACTCCATTATGAAACGCGACATCGACTATGTTGTAAGAGACGGTGAAGTCGTTATTGTTGACGAATTTACAGGTCGTCTTATGGAAGGCCGCCGTTATTCAGCAGGTCTGCACCAGGCTATCGAAGCAAAAGAAAATGTAAAAATTGCCCACGAAAGCAAAACTCTGGCTTCCATCACATTCCAGAACTACTTCAGAATGTACAAAAAACTGTCCGGTATGACCGGTACAGCTCTCAGTGAAGCTGAAGAATTCCTGCAGATTTATGGTCTGTCTGTTGTGGAAATCCCTACAAACAGACCTCTGGCAAGAAAAGATATGAACGACGTTGTTTACAAAACAGAAATGGGTAAATTCAACGCTGTTATTGAAGAAGCTGCAGCTGCACACGCAAAAGGTCAGCCAGTTCTTATCGGTACAATCTCTATCGAAAAGAGCGAACAGCTGAGCAAAATGCTGAAACGCCGCGGTGTAAAACACGAAGTTCTCAACGCCAAATACCACGATAAAGAAGCTGAAATCGTAGCACAGGCAGGCCAGAAAGGCGCTGTAACAATCGCTACAAACATGGCCGGCCGTGGTACTGACATTATCCTGGGCGGTAATGCAGAATTTATGGCTAAAACAGAAATGCGAAGAATGGGCTTTGACGAAGAAATGATCGAAGCTTCCACAGCATTCTTTGAAACACAAAACCAGGAAATTCTGGATGCAAGAAATACTTTCTCACAGCTGAAAGAAAAATATAAAGAACAGCTGGCACCAAATGCACAGGCTGTAAGAGAAGCAGGCGGCCTGCTGATTCTGGGTACTGAAAGACACGAATCACGCCGTATCGACAACCAGCTCCGTGGCCGTGCAGGCCGTCAGGGCGACCCTGGTATGACAAGATTCTACGTTTCACTGGAAGATGACCTTATGCGTCTGTTCGGCGGTGAAAAAACAACACAGATTATGGAAAAATTCGGCTATACAGATGATATGCCGATTGAAAACAAAATGATTTCCAACTCCATCGAATCTGCACAGAAACGTATCGAAGGCAGAAACTTTGATATCCGTAAAAATGTTCTGCAGTATGACGATGTTCTCAACACCCAGAGAGAAATCATCTACAAACAGCGTGGTGATGTGCTTTCCGGCAGTGATGTTTCTGAAAGCGTACACAATATGCTGACACAGTCTATCCGCGACAATGTAGAAATGTTCTGCAGTGGCGAAAACCCAATGGAATGGAACCTGCACAGCCTTAAAGACACATACCGTGGTTGGCTTCTGGGCGATGAAGACCTGAACTTTACAGATGATGAACAGGCCAGACTGACTGTTGACCAGCTGGTAGAACTGCTGACAGAAAAAGCACAGACTATCCTGAACGAAAAAGAACAGCTTATCGGCTCTGAACAGATGAGAGAATTTGAAAGAATCGTTCTTCTGCGCAATGTTGACAGCAAGTGGATGGACCACATCGACGCCATGGACGAACTGCGCCGTGGTATGGGTCTGAGAAGCTATGGCCAGCACGACCCATACGCTGCATACCGTATGGAAGGTTTCTCAATGTTTGACGAAATGGTTGAAAGCATCCGCCAGGATACAGCAAAAATGCTGGTAGCCGCACAGATAAGAACAAACAACGGCGAAGCACTGCAGCGCAAACGGGTAGCCAAAGTAACAGGCACTTCCGGCGGCGGTGACAACAGCATCAAAAAACAGCCTGTAAGAGCAGGCAAAAAAATAGGCAGAAACGACCCTTGTCCTTGCGGTAGTGGTAAAAAATACAAACACTGCCACGGCAAACCAGGCGCTGACCCACTGCCACAGTAATACAAAAAACGGCACAGTGACAATCACTGTGCCGTTTTTTAGTGTATAAATTTCGTGTATAGACACTGATGTATTCAGTTAATCAATTCACATCCGTATGTCTTAATTCGGAATTACAAACAAAAATCTTCCAGTTTCATACAGCGTAGCATCTGTATTTGATGCCAGTACATATTTAAGCTCAGCTACAGCCAAGGGGTCTGTTGTTACATACAGTTTATCTTTTTCAAACTCTCCGTTTACAATTTTTTCATATTCCTTGGCACCCATACCAAACGCACGGGAATAATCCCCTGTATTGGCACATGACCGGTTAGTGGCTACATTGTTTTTACCTGCAAAACATACCAGTTCAAAATCATCAGCCGACAGCATAGACACCACAAGTTCTTTTCCTTTAATCCGTTCCATAAGATAACTGTCATCAATTATTGTAAGCTGTGGCTCATTTAAAAAATGGAGATGCTTGCCTAACAGTACAGGCATCATATCACCCAACTGCAAGCACAGAACAAGGGATATCACTACCATTTTTCTGCTGTTTTTAATATTCAGATTGTTATATATAAATACTATTACAAATAAAATTATCAGATAGTAAACAGGATAGAAAAGTCTGCCGCTTGACCTGAAAATACTGCATAAATTCAACAAATATTCAGGTATAGGTATTGTAATGGCTGCGCTGTTGAAAGTGATTACATTTGTTACTGCAAAAGCGGTAAAGCACAAGGAAAGAAAAATAATACCAATGTAATTTTTTATAAATAATTTTATTTTATCCATATTAAACATTGATATTATGTATATGGCACACCGCACAGTTGCAAACAGGATACCCAGTCCAACGTAATTAAAGCCGTCATACTGTCCCGAAAATTGATTCTGTTTGGCAAGAAACAATGACCATTTGTATCCGCCAACTGATGTTGGATTCCACAAAGCATTAAGATTCATGGAATATATAGAGTAACCCCACCTCCGCACTTCATTTACACCCAATGTACCAAGAACATATCCTTCGGCCACTGTTACCATAAGGCTGATAAAAAGCATTGCTGCTCTTTTTATGGTATATCTGAATTTGAAAGAATTGCGCCATACCCTCTCTGCAATGTAGAAAAAATAGATTCCATACACCATCGGTAAAAAATACGGATGTATGCCTATAGACAACAAGGTGAGCAGTGTGAATTTTATATCTACAGATACACCTTTTTCCTTATCCCTGTTTCCAAAATACAAATACAATGCCGCCAGTATAAGCCATTGAGAACCAAGAGCTGTATGTCTGAAAGCTCTTTCCATCAATATTGGAGCAAAGGTAAAAAAAGGAACTGCAACTGCAATATATTTCTCATTATCTATAAACAATTCTGCCAGCAATGCTGCAAATAGCCCCTGCAACATATAGCACATCAATGTGAAAATCCCAAAATACTGAAAAGTATCCGGTAAAAGATTTGTAAGCAATTTAAACACAAGTGCCACCAGAGGTATTGAGTCTGTAAAAGAAATTATTGTACCTGTAGGATAAGCCAGTGTTTCCGCCTGCATCAGTGGGAATGTCCATGGGCTGTTTCTGAAATGCAGCCAGCCGGCATAATGCTGAAGTATATCAAGCTCATCATAGCCCTGTAATATCCAACTGTCATTTGTTACACTTAATGGGGTGATTCCGTACAATATTAAAAAAGTAATTACCCCTATAATCGCCCCAGCAAAAGCTATTCTTATTTTTCTTTTACCAATCAAACTGTTCATTTATCTATTCCTTTGTTATACATATCTTATATTATCTCTGCCTTGGTCAAAAGTATATGCCTTATATCACAGATTGGCAGTGCTTGCTCTCCGACCGTCCGAATCATTCTACGAACCGTGTAAGGGCATCTGTAAGCCATCAGTTATATACAACAACAGATAATTGTGTCATTCCAAGCCTGCCGAGGAATCGTGTTATCTCAAATGTCATTCTGAACACCAAATGTGTGACACATATCCTTTTGGGGAAAAATACTTTTTTTCATGTATAAGCCACCAACACTTTATTACAATCATCATCCATATAATTTTTCTTGATGTATCAATTATCTGTTTTTCTTTTTCGTTTATACAATTTCTACCCCAAGACCCTTCATAACTTCGATTGCATAATCCTGCTGTTTGCCTATTGCGGCAGTGGCGTCTTCGTGCACTACTATTTTTGCATTTTTAAAATATGTCTGGCACAGCACCACGTTGGACAAAACACAGATATTTGTTACAACACCGCAGAATTCTATCACATCAGGTTCACCTGAAAAAGCTTCTTCGATTACAGCGCACAGTCTGTCGCTGCCGAATGTTTCTTTTTCTATAATTACTGCATTAGGTGTAACCACCTCTTCAAAATCCGCCAGTCGACCATAAAGGTCGTGACCAGGTGTACCCTTGATACAGTGTGGAACAGGCAGGAATTTACCCTCTCTTGTTTCCATATAATTGTCGTAATGGGTATCTTTTGTAAATACGATAAAATCTTTTGATGCTACGGCATTTGCTACAAGACTATAAATTTTGTCTGAAATATTTTCAGCCGCCAGAAAACCAAGAGCACCGTCTACAAAATCATTCTGATAATCTACTACTATCAATGCTTTTTTCATAAATTTTCGCCTCCTCTGTAGATTACAGTTATATTCTATCACAATTTTATCGATTTGTTTAGTACCTTAGTCACATTTTCAAAAAGTTTGTTAAATTTTATACAATTATATTAAATTTTATTTAATTTTTGAAAGTGTTTAGTAAATATCAACAATAGCTGGCTTGCAATTTCTACACTAAAACGCTAAAAAAATATGTGAAAAATATTTAAAAAAAGCGCTCTGTATGGTACAATTTTTGTAATGTTTGTGCAAGATGGCACAAAAGGGATATTAAGACGTATTAAAAATCTTTAAAAGGGGGTTCATTTTTATCATGGACTACAAAAATCTGAAAATAAAAAACGTGATGGTAGCCGGTCACGCAGGCAGCGGTAAAACAAGCCTTGTTGAAGCATTGCTGTGGGCAACAAAAACAACAGACCGCCAGGGCCGCGTAGAAGATGGCAACACAGTATCCGACTTTGACGGTGAAGAAATTAAAAGAGCTTGCTCACTGTCAAGTGCAATCGCTCCATACGAACACAATGGTGTGAAAGTTAACCTTGTTGACGTACCTGGTCTGTTCGACTTTGAACTGGGTATGTACGAAGGTGTGAAAGCCTGCGAAACAACACTTATTACAGTAAGTGCAAAAGACGGCGTTGAAGTAGGCACACAGAAAGCATACAAACTGAGCAATAAATACGGTCGCTCCACAATGATTTACGTTTCAAAAGTTGACGTTGAAAACGCTGACTTCTACAACGTATTTGAAGAACTGAAAGCTGAATTCGGTCCACAGGTTTGTCCTATCATCGTTCCTGTTGTAAACAATGGTAAAGTTACATACATCAACCTGATGGAATTCAAAGCTTACCAGTACAAAAACGGCAAAGCTGAAGAAGTTGTAATGCCTGCTACAGGTCACCGTCTTGACGGTCTGGTAACAGCTATCAACGAAGCTGTTGCTGAAACAGATGAAGAACTCTTTGAAAAATACTTCTCCGGTGAACAGTTTACAAAAGCTGAAATCACAGGCGGTATCAAAAAAGGTATCAAAGCAGGTACAATCACTCCAGTAGTTTGTGGCGCTACAACAAAACTGGAAGGTATCGATATGCTGATGGATGTTATCAACGAACTGGCACCATCTCCAGAAGATACAGAAGGCACAGCTCTTGAACTGGGTTCAACAGAAGTTGTTCTTCCATTCAACGAAAACAGCCAGGTTGCTGCTCTCGTATTCAAAACTGTTGCTGACCCATTCGTAGGCAAACTGTCTTACGTTAAAGTTCTGTCCGGCAACCTGAAAGCTGACTCCAACGTAGTTAACACAACTGTTGGCGGTCCTGAAAGACTGGGCAAGCTGCTGTTTGTTCGCGGCAAAAAACAGATGGACGCTGAATACATCAAAGCTGGCGACATCGGTGCAGTAACAAAACTGGCAAACACAAAAACAGGCGATATCCTGTGTGACCCACAGAATGACTATAAAGCATCCAGAAACGAATTCCCAAATCCTACAATGGAAATGGCTATCCGTCCAAAGAACAAAGGCGACGAAGCAAAAATTTCTTCCGCTCTGCAGAGAATCATGGAAGAAGACTGCACAGTTAGCTACCGTCAGGACCCTGAAACAGCTCAGCAGCTGATCAAAGGTCTGGGCGAACAGCATCTGGACGTTGTTCTGGCAAAAATGAAAGGCAAATTCGGTGTTGAAGCTGAACTTGCTAAACCAAGAGTTGCTTACAGAGAAACTATCAGAAAAACAGTTAAAGCTGAAGGTAAACACAAGAAACAGTCCGGCGGTCACGGTCAGTACGGTCACGTTTGGATTGAATTCTCACCAACAGAAGGCGATGAACTGGTATTTGAAGAAAAAGTATTCGGCGGCGCAGTTCCAAAGAACTACTTCCCTGCAGTTGAAAAAGGTCTGCAGGACGCTAAGAAATTCGGCGTTCTGGCTGGTTACCCAGTAGTAGGTCTTAAAGCTACTCTGCTGGACGGTTCTTACCACCCAGTTGACTCTTCTGAAATGGCATTCAAACTTGCTGCTACACTGGCATACAAAGCAGGTCTGAAAGATGCTTCACCTTGTCTGCTTGAACCAATCGGCACTCTGGATGCATATGTTCCAGACAACAACGCCGGCGACGTAATGGGCGAAGTTAACAAACGCCGCGGTCGTGTTCTGGGTATCGAACCAGTTGGCGACGGCATGCAGAAAGTTAGCGCTGAATGTCCAATGAGCGAAATGTCCGACTTTACAACATACATCCGCTCACTGACAGCAGGCAGAGGCCACTTTACTCTTGAATTCACAAGATACGAACAGCTGCCAAGCCATATGGAAGGCAAAGTTATCGAAGAAGCCAAGAAATTTATTGTTGCAAAATACGACGAAGAATAGTCTTAATATTCTTTCCCCACAGAACGAAAAACTTCCCGCAAGGGAAGTTTTTCATTTGCATTAAAACCAATTTTTTTACCGCTTTATGTAAAAAAGTTGGCTAAAATGCTATTATTTACTATACTTTTACACTTTTTTATATTGACATTAACTTTTAATACATATATAATATAATGCATTGTGATAAACAATGTTTATTGAAAAGGAGATTACCAAATTGGCAAGAGAAGTATTACTTACACAGTCCGGCTACGAAGCACTGGTAAATGAACTGGAATATCTGAAAACTGAAAAACGTGCAGAGCTGGCTGAAAAAATCAAAGTGGCCCGCGGCTTCGGCGACCTGTCTGAAAACAGCGAATACGATGAAGCCAAAAATGAACAGGGTCTTGTGGAACAGCGTATTCTTGAACTGGAAGCTACAATCAAAAATGCAAAAATCGTAAACAAAGACAATATGGACGTTAGCAAAGTAGGCGTAGGCGTACACGTTGTTGTAGTTGACGAAGATGATTTTGAAGAAGCATACGATATCGTAGGCAGCACAGAATTTGACCCACTCAATGGTAAAATCAGTGAAGACTCCCCTGTTGGTGCAGCACTGAAAGGCCACAAAGCAGGCGAAACAGTAACTGTAGAACTTCCTACAGGTGCTACAATGAAACTGACAATCAAATCAGTTGAAGTACGCAGATAATTTTAAAAGAAAATATCAAAAAAGGAACACCGTATGGTGTTCCTTTTTTCATTTCAATTTTCTGAGCTCAAAACTTCTATCAGTTCTTTTATTACACTTTTTTGTTTTTGTGTCAATGTCATCCATTTACAGAAGGTATGAAACTCTTCGTCTGTAAGGTGAACATTTTTTTCGTCAGGACCCGCAAAAAACTGTGACATTGTAATGCCTAATCCCGAACATATTGCTTCAACAGTAGGAATTGTAGGTGATGTATTCCTTAAAAAAATATTTGAGATTGTGCTTTGAGATAAGCCACTGAGTTTAGCCAATTTGTATTCTGTAATATTTTTTTCTCTCATGTAATATTTGATTCTGTCTTTAGCTTCCATAAACATAACTCCTTTGAGTAGATTTTACTATTTTATTGAATTAGTAAATAGTATTATCTTGTATTGCATTTACCACTCTTTTGAGTTATAATTTCCTGTAAAGGAGGCGTTATTTATGAATAATAACAGTATGTTTCAGATGCATATTCTGCAGAAGGAACAGCAATTGCGAGAAATGGAAGCAGAATTAATTGCTTTGCAAAATGAGTATTATAAAATTCTTAATTCAAAATTTTGGAAAAGTACGCAATGGATGCGAAATCTTATAAACAAATTCAGGCCTGCCAAAGCTGTCCAAAGCACTGCACAGTCTTTTTTTCCACAAGACCATACAGAGTTTGTTCATCGTATAGGCATAGATAAAATGCTTGAACAGCTTTTGAAATATGACATAGTTTCTTTCGATATTTTTGATACGCTGATATTGAGAAACTGCAGAAATCCTGTAGATGTTTTTGATATTGTGTCTCTGAAAACAGGCTTTGAAAGTTTTTCATCCCTCAGAATTGATGCTGAAAAACACGCAAGGGAAATAACTTCCAATGAAGACAAAGAGGTGTCTCTTGAACAGATTTACAACATCTTAAAAGAATGGACATCTTTTGATATGGAAAAAGCAATGCTGCGGGAAATTGAAACAGAAAAAGCTTTGTGTGTTGCAAATCCATATATGAAACAAATTTTTGATACATTGCGAGCAACAGACAAAAAAATAATTATCACTACAGATATGTATTTGCCAGCGGATGTAATCAAAATGATGCTGAATGAATGCGGTTACTTTGGATATGACAACCTATTTGTAAGTAATGAGACAGGTCTGTCAAAAGCCAGCGGCAAGCTATATAAATATATATCGGGGCTTTACCCTGAGCAGACAATTATACATGTAGGCGATAACTATATAAGCGATGTTTTAAACAGTGACAATAATGGCTGGAAATCACTGTATTATCCTTCATGTAAAAAAATCTCGGATTTCCACAACACATCAGCATCTTCCCCTGCCGGCAATATTTATTCCGGACTTGTTGAAAACAAGCTGTTTTCAGGTGTATATAATCACAGCATTGGCTACAGACACGGCTATGCTTATGGTGGCATTTTAACCATAGGGTACTGCAATTGGCTGAAAAAATTTGCACAGGACAATAAAGCAGACAAAATTTTATTTTTAGCCAGAGATGCAGAAATTTTTGAAACCATCTTCAGAAATCATATAGACGGAATATCACATCAGTATATGATTGTGTCCAGATTTGCAATGTGGCAGATTGTTTTCGACCTGCATACAGAAGAATATATTAAATTCTTCTTTAAAACCAGATCGTTAGCTGCCAACAGCAATATGGCAGATGCTTTGCAGGAAACCGGACTTTCATTTCTGCTTGAAAAGCTGGAAGACAACCAGCTGTCTCCGGATACCATTATCGATCAGAATACATACAGCTCTGTGCGTGATTTTATATATAAATACAAGAAAATTATTTCCGCAGAATTTGCACCTATGAGAGAAGCGGCAGAGAAATATTTTAACTACTGTTTTGGTGACGCAAAAAAAATAGTACTTTCGGATGTAGGCTGGAGCGGGCAGATTCTGTTGCAGATGCGCCATTTTGTACATGAAGTGATGGGGCGCAATGATATAGAAATCATTGGAGCATATCTGGCCACAAGCATGCGAAAAGATGTTAACCATTATGTAAACAGCGGAGTGCTTAATTCATATCTTTACAATTACGGACAGAACCGTGATATGTATATGCCTATTGATAATTTTGCTGGGAATACTGCCGTTATGTGCCTTGAAGCAATGTTTTCATCCACATCTCCAACATTAATGTCCTACAGACTTGATAAAAAAGGAAATTACGATTTCGTTTATGGCGACGAAACAGGAGTATATGACACACTCAATGATATTCAACACGGAATTATAGATTTTTCAAAAGATTGGTTTTCACAGATTGAAAAGATAGGAATATCACTTGCTGTTTCACCTGCTGACGCCTTTTCCCCATACGAATCAGTCGCTATGTCATGGCAATATCTTGAGCAGGTATTTGGTAATTTTACAGAATATGTAGACAGCATTCCAAGGTTGGGTAAAAGCAGACTTTCCCTGCCTCTCAGGCAAATAATGTATGACAGGGCATTGCTGTAAAACAAAAGAGCAGTGACAACACTGCTCTTTTTACTTGCCTTATAATAATGTAAGGAGGTAACTGCGGATTTCTTCCAGTTTCTCCTTTGGAAATGTGAGACTGCCGTTTGCAGATTGTATATAGGCTATCATATATTCTATGCTGTCTCTGTGCATCATAAAGCCCATATTGTTAATCCATGCCACATACATATCCATGGTCTCCAGAGTTTTCTCCATTGCAATATAGGCTTCTCTCCCCTTCTCTTCAGGGTGGTTGGTAATATACTGCTGTGCCATCTGAAGAATAATATCCGCATATTCTTCTTTAATAAACTTTTTCATATTTCACCTATGAAAAAACTGCCTGATTATTCAGGCAGTCAATAATTAATAAATTTTTGATTCGCTGTTGCCAACTTTAAAATATTTGTATGCAACAGGAATAATTGTGCCGATAAATGTGAGCAGTGCTACAACAAACACAGGTTTTTTTGCTTTTTTGTGGATGAGAACACCTGTCATCATACCCAGGGCAAAAACACAGAATCTTACCAGTGTCCAGTCAGCCCAGTTACTGCTCCATAAATATTTCTTTTCTGCCTGTACCAGCCATTCCATAGCAATACCTCTTTTCATCTCTATATCATACGTTTTTTGAAATCATATACGATAATTATATAATAAAAAAAATGGTTTGTAAATAAACTAACAAAATTTTCACATCAAAAATTGTATATTGTGCTTATCAATGCTTTTATATGCACTCTTTTTTTTATTTAATACATATATTTTTTCATTTAAAATAACTGATACTTGTACAAGCGGCTTTTTTATGTTAAAATAAACTGATTAAATATGTAATTTATTTAAAATATAAAAATATATAAAGGAGTAAAGTAATGGAAAACACAAATCTTGTACCAGAAATGCAGGAAGAAAACCTTAGCGAACAGATGCAGGTGCGTCGTGGCAAGCTGAAAGCACTGCAGGACAAAGGCCAGGACCCATTCGTAAAAACAAAATACGAAGTAACTGATTACGCAAAAGATATTGTAGAAAACTTCAATGATGATGAAGAAGATCACGGCACAGCAAGCCTGGCAGGTCGTATTATGTCCAAGCGTATTATGGGCAAAGCTGCATTTATGGACCTGAGAGACCACTCCGGAAAAATCCAGCTGTATCTGAACCAGAAAATCCTGGGCGAAGAATACTACAAAGAAATCACTACTTGGGACATTGGCGACATCGCAGGTGTTAAAGGTGAAATTTTCAAAACAAAACACGGCGAAATCTCTATCAGAGTAAAAGAAATCGAACTGCTTTCCAAATCTCTGATTCCACTGCCAGAAAAATGGCACGGTCTGACAGACACAGAAATGCGTTACCGTCAGAGATATGTAGACCTTATCGTTAACCCTGATGTTAAAGATACATTCGTAAAACGCAGCATGATCCTGCGCGAAATCCGTAATTACCTGGATACAAAAGGCTTTATTGAAGTAGATACACCAATTCTTACACCATTTGAAATCGGTGCTTCCGCAAGACCATTTATCACACACCACAATACACTGGATATGGATATGGTTCTGCGTATCGAAACAGAACTTTACCTGAAACGTCTTATCGTTGGTGGTTTTGATAAAGTGTACGAAGTTGGCCGTATCTTCCGTAACGAAGGTATGGATACAAAACACAACCCAGAGTTCACATCTATCGAACTTTACCAGGCATATGCAAACTACTATGACATTATGGACCTGGTTGAAGATATGATGAAAACAGTTGCAATGAAAGTTTGTGGCACACTGGAAGTACCATACCAGGGCAAAGTTATCGACCTGGGCAACTGGGAAAGAATGACAATGCTGGAAGCTGTAAAAAAATACTCCGGTGTTGACTTCAACGAAATCAAATCTGACGAAGAAGCTATTGCAGTGGCTAAAGAACATCACGTTGAACTGCCAGAAGTACCTTCCAAAGGTGCTATCCTTGCAGAATTCTTCGATGCATATGTAGAAGAAAACCTTATCCAGCCTACATTTATCTACGACTACCCAGTAGAAATCAGCCCACTGGCAAAACGCAAACCAGAAGATCCAGCATACACAGAACGTTTTGAATACTTTATCAATGCAACAGAATTTGGTAACGCATTCAGCGAACTGAACGACCCAATCGACCAGAGAGGCCGTTTTGAAAAACAGGTTGCTGACAGACTGGCTCTGGAACCAAACAGTAAAGCACAGGTTGACTACGACTATGTAACAGCACTGGAATACGGTCTTGCACCAACAGGCGGTCTGGGCTTCGGCTTTGACAGACTTGTTATGTTGCTGACAGACTCAGCATCTATCCGTGATGTTCTGCTGTTCCCAACAATGAAACCTGAAAAATAATTGATTACTATAATCCCCCGATAAAATATCGGGGGATTATTTTGCATATTATTTCTTGTTGCACTTTATTCATCTGTGTGAGATAATATATACATATTTAAACTATCATTTCAGGAGAATATTATGGATAACAAATATAAAGATATTGAATTGTATGACCTGCAGGATTGCCCTTTCTGCGGTGGCCCTGGTGTAATGGACCATGTTGGTGGCTGGTGCGTTTACATTGAATGTGTAGACTGCGGTGCACGGACAGGCCATATGGAATACAAAGACGAAAAAAGCAAAAAAGCAGCAGAACTGGCCAGTGTAGAACTGTGGAACAATGGCAGAGTTGTAAACTTTGGTCGTGGCGAATAATTAACTGCTTAAACAAAAATAAACCGAAGATGTATTTAACATCTTCGGCATTTTTTTGCTTAATTTCTCATCGCAAGTTCTTTATTTATCTGCTTCATTCGTTTCAGATCAGTTTTTGTGGCCATGCCACCATAACGGGCAGATATATAGATGCGGCGCATTTCCGCCAATATATCAGCAGAATCTTCTTCAAGTATATCCTTGGAATTCTCCAGCACATCTTCGCTGGTAAAAGCTGTTTCGATTTTGCCGCCGTGTTCTTTATACAGTTTAAGGAAAATGCGGTACTGTTTTCTTACCTGCAGAACTGTGGTGGTTGCACGTTCTTTTTTGACTCTTGCAGTTTCTTTGCCACGGATAATGTCAAAACCAGTGGTGATAAATGTTTCTTCGCCTTTGTGCAGGGCAAGCCATCGGAAGAAATAAAATGCGCAGGCCAGAAGCAATATAATCACAACAGCTGTCAGCAGAGTTTCGGTTGTGGCCACATAGCCGCCTTCGATAACCGCATCCTTGAAGGACGGGCCCATTTCCCCGCTGCCCAGGTGATTTTCAGTAAATCTGACTTCACCGAACTTAAACCAGGAAAACAGCGCCATAATAAGTTTTAAAACGCCCATAAACAGCATAATAAAGCAGTTCAGCACAGGATAAATAGCCTTCATATATACAAAAGACATAAATCCAGCCATTATTCTGAACATAAATTCACGGCTGAACAGCCAGGCCATAAACAGCACCGTCACAAAAACAACACCGTTTTTTCGCTGATAGACCGGATCAAGATGCACCGATGGCGGCTGGCGCAACATTCTCATAAGGAAAATTGATGTAGCCAGAGATATAAACGCCATTGGCAGAGAATACTGAATCAGTATTTTATACTTACCCAGAAAACAAATCGGTATGCTTACAAGCGGGAAAAATTTTACACAGAGTGAAAAAAGTTCCGACTGTCTGTCCCAGGAAAGAATCGTCAGTTCCTTATGGACAAGATACAATATATACCCTATAGGCAACACCAGCGCAGGCAGATTTGCCGCTGGAAGCAACAAAACTACCGCAGGCAGCAGCAGGTACAGTTTACCGGTTTGCCTGCTTTGCAGGTACACCATCATACCATAGCACGCCCCCAACAGCAAAAACGGCACAAACTGTGACTTGCCGCCCATAGATATTACAACAAGTTCTGCGATGAAAAAATACACAGACAGGTCTGACATCATTCGCAGAGTGTGAATAAAAATCATAAATAAAACTCCTTAAAATTGACTGGAATCAAGTACAAGTATCTGGCTGTCAAAAGCGGAGTAAGAGACAGCCGAACTGTCTGGTGTGATAACGATGAGACCTCGCTCGTTACCGCTGGTTTTGCGGGCAGTCTGCAGTATTTTATCATAAGACATAGCCCGGATATGCATACCACGGCCCATACGCTCCATAATTTTACCAAAGTGGTGATTGCCGGTGCCATCTGCCACCATATGCATATCACCGCTGCCGCCAAGCATCTGGGCATTTATATAAAAACCGTATGATATGCCCTTTGACTCCAAGTTACCGCATACACTGCGGGCAATTGAGTACGCCTTTTCTGTAAAAGCTTCTGTTTTTTCGCCGCTGGTTTCCACATTCAGCACAACTGACAGCACCGGCTCGATGGTATGGTCATATTCCTTTACCATAAGCTGTTGCTTCTGTGCAGACTGCTTCCAGGAAATCATCTTCATAGGTTCCCTGCCGGAATATTCACGGAAGCCCACAGTAAGCACCGGGTCTTCATAGATAAAACGGCGCACAGAATATTCCCCCAGGAACTTACCCAGCACCTGCTTGACTTCTTCTGTCTCATAAGTTTTAGGGGCAACAACTACTTCACGGTAGTGCAAAAGCTCTTTTTGTTTTTCTTTCAGCCCCAAAAAGTCGCCAAAATACAGCACTGGATTTGGCAGGTAATATCTGCCGCGGTTTGCAATTGCCACTGGTATTTTTACCTTTAATGACTGATTCGCCTTCAGCCAGGTGGAAACAAACACATCCTGCCTGTCATTTACATATCTTTTTACCATAGGCTTGTAGTCGGGGCCCACAAGATACTCTTCCGGAAAAGACATTTTAACCCTGATAAAGTAAATCGGAAAGGACTTTTTGTTCTTCAATTCAACAACGATGTTGAATACATCTTCCGGGTCAACCACATTTTCTTCCGGCCAGAAGTTGGCATCCACAAAGTCTGTGACATTTTCCAGCATCCACTGCTGTAACCACAGTACAATTGCAATGCCTATAACGAGAAAAGCTATCATGATAAAGTCTCCAGTGGAACAGGAACATTTTCAATAATTTTTGCCAGGAATTTGATGGCAGCAGCTGTCTTGCCACTGTCTTTGGAAATTCTGTGGGCAAGCACGTGAGGTGCCACCAGTTTTACATCTTCTGGGATTACATAGTCACGGCCTGCAAAAGCTGCAGTAACCTGGCTGGCTTTGTACAGAGCGATAGCGCCACGGGTGGAAACACCTGTGATAAAGTTATCTTCTGTTCGTGTGCCTTCAACGATATCCATAATATAGCCCAGCACAGCTTCAGACACCATAACTTCTTTATATGCAGAACATACATAGGCGGTTTCTTCAGCTGAAACCACCTGCTGCAAATCTTCGATGATTGAAACAGAATCCTTTCTGCCCAGCACGCTCATTTCCTGGCTGCGTGTCATATAGCCAAGGGACAGACGCATAAAGAAACGGTCCATCTGTGCGTCTGGCAGCGGGAATGTGCCATAGGATTCCAGCGGATTCTGTGTAGCCATAACCATAAAAGGCGGTTTCAGCTGGCTGGTTACACCATCTACGGTAATCTGCTTTTCTTCCATTGCTTCCAGCAGGCTGGACTGTGTACGAGGTGTGGCACGGTTGATTTCGTCTGCCAGAATAATATTGGAAAACAGTGGGCCTGGGCGGAATTCAAATTCACCGGTTTTCTGATTATAGAAATTGATACCGGTCAGATCGCTTGGCAGAAGGTCCGGTGTAAACTGAATACGCTTGAAATCACCACCAATGGTTTTTGCAAAAGCACGCAGAAGCATTGTTTTGCCAGTGCCAGGAATATCTTCCAACAGCACGTGACCACCGCATACAAAGCTGGTAAGAACCAGAGAAATAACATCATCCTTGCCCACAATAACTTTTGAGCAATTTTCCACTACTTTATTGTGGTAATCAACAAATCTTAAAACATCCATTTTATTCTCCTCTTATATAGACAATCTGATAATAATATATCATTATAACTTAAAACTGGCAAAATGCATAGTATTTTATTGTTGATTGTCCTTTATCGTGGTATAATCATAAAAAAGATGGGAGGTAAATTAAAATGTTCAACAAGTTTTCTGACAGAATATATATCCAGCCGCCAGAGCATTTCACAGACAGACCAAATGTGGGGCTGGTTATCGGCGATAAATACACACTTATGTTTGAGGCTGGCAACTCTGCTGCAAATGTGGAACTGCTGAAAGGCAGACTGTTGGCAGACAGCCTGCCACAGCCGGATTTTGTGGCTGTTTCCCACTGGCACTGGGACCACAGCTTTGGTATGCACGCCTGGGATGTGCCTACTATTGCAGGGGAAGAAACCAACCGTGAACTGCTGAAAATCGCCGGCTGGAAATGGGACGATGAATCAATGGACAAACGCGTGGAAAAGGGCGAAGACATTGTGTTCTGCAATGAAATGGTAAAAAGAGAATACTCTGACCGCAACGATATAAAAGTAGTGGGGGCAGATATAGTTTTCAGTGAAAAAATGACATTGGACCTGGGTGGTGTGGAATGTGTATTTATCCACGCAAAAGGCCCACATTCATCAGACAGTATAATATGCTATATCCCAGGCGAAAAATTTGTTTTCCTGGGGGACAGCAACGGCAAAGACCTGTATGGTCAGCCATGGCATTTTGACATAGAGCACGAAGACGACTTTATGGAAGAAACCGGCAAAATTCCTTACGACGAAAACAAAGTAAGGGAATATCTGTCCATTCTGGATACATTGGATTTTACCTATTGTATCGGTGGCCACGCTGACATTATGACAAAAGAAGAACTGTACAAATCCTTTGAAATTTAAAATAAAATCCCTGGTTTGCACCGGGGATTTTTTGTTACTTTATATGTTAAAATCCGCCATATTATATGCAGTTTTGACATAGTTTTTAAGTAATGAATATGTTATCATTAAATTAACAGGCGCGGTGTTTTCTGCGGGTGCAGAAAAGGAATCTGCGCGATAAACGGAGGAAAATTTATTATGAAAAAACTGATTGCATTGGTGCTGTCACTGGCTATGGTATTTTCACTGGTAGCCTGCGGCGGTGCACCTAAAGAAGATGTGGCAATCCTGTACACAAACGACGTGCACACCTACATCGACAATCCTATCAGCTATGACGTAATTGCTGCTGTAAAAGAAGAACTGAAAGCACAGTACAAAAATGTTCTGCTGGTTGATGCTGGTGACCACAGCCAGGGTACTGTATATGGTTCTATGGACTTTGGTGAAACAATCATCGAACTGATGAACGCTGCCGGCTATGATGTAGCAACTCTGGGCAACCACGAATTTGACTACAGCATGTCAGGTACAATGGACATCATCGAATGGGCTGAATATCCATATGTTTCAGCTAACTTCTACAAACTGGAAAATGGCCAGAGAACTGAAAATGTTCTGGACAGCTACAAAATGTTTGAAATCGGCGGCCACAAAATTGCTTTTGTAGGCGCTACAACACCAGAATCCTTTACAAAATCCACACCTGCTTACTTCCAGAATGAAGACGGCGAATACATCTATGGTATTTCCGGCGGTGACAATGGTGAAGACCTGCAGGCTGATGTACAGAAAGCTATTGATGAAGCTAAAAAAGCAGGTGCAACAAAAGTTATCGTTCTTGGTCATCTGGGTGACGACCCTGCATCAATGCCTTGGACAAGCGAAGAAACAATTGCTAAAATCAATGGTCTGGATGCATTTATCGATGGTCACTCACACTCAACTGTTGAAGGCAAAAAAGTTGCTGACAAAGACGGCAAAGAAGTACTGCTTACACAGACAGGTGAATACTTTGACAGAATGGGCCTGATGGTTATTACAGCTGAAGGCGAAATCAAAACAGACTTTATCGAATACGAAGAAATTCTGGAAAAAGTTAAAGACGAAAACGGCAACGTAAAACTGAACGACAAAGGCGAAGAAATCGAAGAAGTTGTTGGCTACAAACTGGTAAGCGAACTGTATGCAGGCGCCCAATGGCCAGTATTTGAAGATGTTAAAGAACTGAAAGACGGCTGGATTAAAGAAATCAACGACGAACTGGGCGCTATCATCGGTAAAACAGCTCTGGTTTTTGACAACTACGATGCAGATGGCAACCGTCTGGTAAGAAAACAGGAAACAAACACAGGTGACTTTGCAGCAGATGCTCTGTACTATCTGTTTGACGATATGGACCTGGATGTTGATGTAGCTATTATGAACGGCGGCGGCGTAAGAAACAAAGCTCTCACAGGCGACTTCTCCTTCCTTACAGCTAAAGAAATCCACACATTCGGCAACGTAGCCTGCCTGCAGATTATCTCTGGTCAGCAGCTGCTGGATGCTCTGGAATGGGGCGCACAGTCAGTTGGCGTTGGCGAAAGCGGTGGCTTCCTGCATGTTGCTGGTGTAACATACACAGTTGATTCATCTATCCCATCTACAGTTCAGAAAGATGACAAAGGTGTTTGGATTGGTGGTCCAACTGGCGAATACCGTGTAAAAGACGTTAAAGTTTACAACAAAGATACAAACGCTTACGAAGATCTTGACCTGGCAGCACAGTACAGCATGGCTGGTTCAAACTACACACTGCGTGATCTGGGCGACGGTTTTGCTATGTTTGACGGTGCCATCAACGTTGTTGACTATGTAATGGTTGACTACATGGTACTGGCAAACTACATTATGGGCTTTGAAAACGGCGAAATCGGCGCAACAAACAGCCCACTGCTGGCAGCATATCCAAATATGCTTGTTGACTACGGCACAGTTAACGGCAGCGGCAGAATTGTAATTAAATAAGATTCTGTAAAACTGAATAAACTATTACAGCCACGGCAAATGCCGTGGCTGTTTTTTACATACAAAATATAATCTATGATTTTACTACTCTGTTAGTTTATATAATTTGTCTGCTTATGTTAACTTTCCAATTAAAAATCAGGGTATCTCTACCCTGATTTAATATTTTATTTACCGTAGAAAAGTTCTACCAATGGGCTGTCCTGATTGAGAATCAGCACATTGCCGTTCTGTGCAAGGGATTTTTCGGCAGCTTCCAGACTACGTACGAATTCGTAGAATTCAGCTTTTGAAGAATTGTTATATGCTTCAGAGAGAATTTTCATATACTCTGCTTCACCTTCTGCACGAAGCTGTTCTGCCTGGGCTTTGGCTTCTGCCAGCAGTACTGCTGCTTCTTTTGCGGCTTCGTTGGTGATGATTGTTGCTTCTTTTTCACCTTCTGCAGCATATGTGGCAGAAATATTGTTTCTTTCTGCTATCATACGTTTGTAAACAGATTCCTTGTTGTCATATGGCAGGTCAAGGTGTTTTGTTTCAACAGACAGCAGTTCAATGCCATACTGTGCAAAGTTTGGTTTGGCTGTATCTGTGATATCCCGTGCCAGTTCCCCGGTTCTGTCGCTTACAACTTCTTCCTGTGTACGGGAAGAAATTTCGTTTTTCATAGCGTTGTAAACCAGATATTCAATACGGCCTGTGGCTGTAGTGATAGAACCATTAAGGCTGGAGATAAACTTGATAGGGTCAGAAATTCTCCACATTGCAAAGGAGTCAGCAACCATTGTCTGCTTGTCCTTTGTGATAACTTCACTGATAGGCAGGTCATAAACCAGCACTTTGTTTGGCAGTGTATCTACGGACTGAATAAATGGCACTTTCATTTTCATGCCTGGTTCGTCGTGGATAGCAACAACTTGGCCGAACTGTTTTACAATGGCATATTCACCCTGTTCCAGAACAAACATCGACTGGGAGATGCCGATAAAAGCGATAACAGCTATCAGCGCTGCAATAATTTTCTTTTTCATAGCTACCTCCTTATTTGTCTGACAGGACATTTACTACCTTGCCGCTGTCGTCCTGAATAATAACTTTGATTTCTGGCAAGAGTTTTTCCATTGATTCATAATACATACGTTCCTTGGTAATTTCAGGGAATTTTATGTATTCGTTGTACATTGCATTGAATTTTGCAACTTCACCCTCTGCTTCTTTGATTCGGGCAGTTTTTTCAGCCTGGGCATTTTCCAGGATTTTATTGGCTTCCGCTTCAGCGGCAAGAATTCTTTTATTTTTGTCGGCTGTTGCGTTGTAAACCGCTGTTTCGGCATTCTGTTTTGCATCTTCAACAGCTTTGAAAGCCCGCACAACCTCTGATGTAGGTGGGTCACAGTCCTGGATGGACACATTGCGTACTGCAACGCCTATGCCTTCGTCTTCCATACGTTTGGTAAGCTTGTCCTTAATTTCTGACTGAATCTGTGACTTGCCTGTGGTGAGAACTTCGTCAACACCATATGAACCTATGGTATCACGGATATAGCTCATTGACAGGGTTTTCAGCATTGTAACTGGGTCTTCTGCCGCATATACAAATGCCACAGGGTCTGTTACCTGCCATTCTATATAGAAATCAACATTGATAAAGTTGAAATCCTTTGTAATCATAAGAGCTTCGTTTTCGATGGTGTTGTCATATTCATCGTAACCGATGCGCATGCCCTGGGTTTCTGTACTTACTTTTTTAATTTTCTGCACAAAAGGAATTTTGAAATGCAAACCAGAGCCTTCTTCAATAGTTGGCACACCGAAAGTTGTGATAACAGCATCTTCTGTTTCGTCCAATGTGTAAATACCATTGAGAGCAACTGCAAGCACCAGCACAACTACTGCAGCTATTTTGCCGACGCCTGACAGTTTTTTCTGCTGGTCCCGTGTCATATTGAGATCAATAACATTTTCTCCATCAACAGATACAGTACCTTTTTTTCTTTTTATAGCCTTGAACAGTTCTGAACCGATGCTGCCAATGATAAGCACAGGAATCAGAAGTTCCAATAATAATGAAATAATCCCCATTATATCCTCCTGAAAATCATTTATTAAGACTATTATAAGACATAAACTGCCATTTTCAACCAAAAGATTTGTGAAAAGTATGTAATTTGTGTGTTAGTATTTGATTTTGCCATCGCTTTGATGTATTGTATAATTACAGAAAAGAGGTAAGCATTATGGCAAAAATTAAACTGACAGTAACAGAAAGCAACTGCCGCAGCGGATATTTTAAAAGCGGGGATACTTTTATAGTTGAAGATTTGTGCCCACCGCTGTGCCACGAACTGTGGAATGTGGCGTACCCATATATATTTGCTTTAAAAAATGGAGCAATGCTGGACAAAGGTGACTCAAAATCAAGAGAATTTGACTGTGTGTGCCCGGATGAATGCAGGGTAAAACTCCACGGAGAAACAATTGAAGAATAAAAGAAACAAAAAAGCCGCCATATGGCGGCTTTTGGTTTTACATATTGGCAACAATATCTTTTACATAGTTTGAGAAGTTTTCTTCCACCAGTTTTGCAGCCTTGTCCACTTCTTCTGCCGACAGCGAAACTTCCAGTACATCTGTAGGCAAAGCTGTTACAACAGACAGGCCCAGAATCGGCATACCGCAGTGTGCAGCTGTTATAGCCTCTACAACTGTGGACATACCCACAACATCAGCACCCAGCAAACGTGCCATTTTTGCTTCAGCCACTGTTTCATACTGTGGACCTTCAAAAAACATATACACACCTTCGCGAATTGTCAGTGGAGAATTTTCACCGCATTTTCTTGCAATTTCTCTCAATGCAGGGGTGTAAACATCACGCATTTCAAAAAATCTTTCGCCGAATTCATCCACATTTGGTCCGCGCAATGGGCTGTGACCAAAAATTTTAATGTGGTCAGAAATAATCATAACATCGCCAACGCCATATTCTTTGTTGATGGCACCAGAGGCATTTGTAAGGATAGTTTTTTCTACACCCAACAGTTTGAACAGGCGGATTGGAATAACCAGCTGTTCAAATTCATAACCTTCGTATACGTGGAAACGGCCAGACATACAGATAACCTTTTTACCTGCCACAGTGCCTGCAATCAGTTTGCCTGCGTGGAATGGCGCAGTGGAAACAAGGAAATTAGGGATATCTTTGTAGTCAATAACCACAGGATTTTCGATTTCATCTCCAAAGCTACCCAGAGATGAGCCAAGAATTATTGCAATTTCAGGAGTAAAAGGAAGTCTTTCTTTTACATAGTCAGCGCTTTTTTTGTAAAATTCAAAATTGTAAAGATCCATAGTAGCCTCCACCTTATTTTAGTTATTTTCAGTATAGCATACTGACGTTTTGTATGCTATACTGATTTTATACAAATGTAACGAGGTAATATTTATGTTTAATAAAATAGAAGAATGGATAGACAGCCTGCCATTGAGCCAGCTGCCAGAAAACACAAAGGCGTTCAACTTCAACCTTTACGAAGATGGCGACAACTGGTGGAGCATAGAACTGGTAGCCACAGACAGATTTGATGTACTGGACCAGGACTGGGCCTGCGATGAAATTGCCGACTTTGGCACACGAGACAACCCTTTCAGTTGGGAAGAAGAAGCTGACTGGAACGATATCCAGGAAGAAATGAACAATGCATTGAAACAGTATCTGGAAGAAGGCAAATTTGCCGACGTGCTGAAAAGTTTTGATGCTGTAGGCTGTGGTTTTATCGACGGCAATATTTATATTCTGTATATTAAATAGTTATGCAAATACACATTGAGCCTACAATGATTATCAAACCTGTAACCGAAAACAATATTCATCAGGCTGCCTATATCCACGCGGAAAGCTGGAAAGAATCACACAAGTCCTTTGTATCAGCAGAAGCCATTGCAAAGCGCACTGTAGAAAGGCAAACTGAATATCTGCGCCAGCAGATAAAAGATGGCAAAAAAGTGTACATGCTGACAGATGATATACCTGTGGGGATTGTATCAATAAAAGACAGCCTCATTGAAAATCTTTATGTATTGCCTGAAAGATTCAGAAAAGGTTATGGCAGTAAGCTGTTAAACTTTGCTATCAGTAAATGTACAGATGACCCTATGCTGACTGTGTTGAACAACAACAGCGCTATAGAAATGTATCGCAAATTTGGTTTTAAAGAAACAGGTGTACTTATCCCATTAAATGAAAATCTGTGGGAAATTGAAATGAAATTGGAGAAATAGCATGAGAATAATGGCAGTAGATTATGGTGAAAGCCGTACGGGTATCGCTGTATGCGACCCTACAGAATTTCTTGCCAGCCCAGTGTGCATCATCAAAGAAAAAAACACACTGAAAGCAATAGAAAAAATAGCCGAAAAAGCAAAAGAACTGAAAGCTGAACAGATTGTGGTAGGCCATCCCCTGAATATGAACGGCACACGTGGAGAAAGAGCCGAAAAATGCACTTTTGTAGCTGATGAGGTAAGCAAGCTGTCCGGCATTGAAACTGTGATGTGGGACGAAAGAGCCACCACAAAAACAGCGCTGGGTATGCTGGGAGACAGCGGCACTTATGGCAAAAAAAGAAAAGAAGTGCTGGATGCCGTTGCTGCAGTGGTAATACTGGAAAACTATATGGCCTGGAGAAAAAACAACAAATAAAATCAAAACCAGCAGCTAAGCTGGTGGTATGCACAAGCCCTAAAAGGGCATATTACCTGCTCACCTCTTAAGAGTCACTGACAGTCTGTCTGTTGCATTACAGGCACTACAACCACTAAAGTGGTAATATGTCATTCTGAGCGAGTGTAACGAGTCGAAGAATCTTTGCTCTGCAGCTTTCTGTAGAGCAATTATTTTTATGTTTCTTTAATTGCAAAGATTCCTCGCTTATGCTCGGAATGACATTTCGCTTCACTCAATGCTTGAAGCTAAAACATTTTCCACCAGCATAGCTGGTGGTTATCTGTATACAAAACAACCGCTTCATTTTAAGTGAAGCGGTTTTAATTTTACTGCATAATATTGTCTTTTTTAACCTCAACTGCGAAATAGTACAGTATATCACCCTGTTCAAACTGGGCGTCAATTTTATATACATACACACCCTCTTCGCTTGGGGTTGTCAGTGCATACATCTGTCTGAACTCTTCATTTGCAAGGCCCTGGGCTTCATACAGTGTAACCAGTTCAGGGGTGTGGGTAAAGTTTACAACAATGATTTCGCCAGGGAAACAGTCTGTAACCATAAGGCCAGCGTCAACTGAAGAAACATATGGAGAAAGTTTAGGTTCGATACCCGGACCAAACTTCCAGGTATAGCCTGCTCTTACCACAGCCGGCTGTGTGTAACCGATAGAAACACTGATGCCTGGCAGAGTTTTTTCAGGATTCATAGAATCCACATAGTTTTTTATAAATATTGTAGTGTAAGCAGATAATACCAGCATTATAAATGCAGACAGATATCTTTTTAATTTTCTTTTGAATTGCATAATGTACTTTCCTGACTGTTGAATTCTATTTTATTTTCGCTGTAATTGGCTGACATACCTTTTTCCTGCAATCTGTGGGTAATTGTTTCTGACACAATATTGTAAAGAACTGCAAAAGTAGGTACACCGATGAGCATACCCACAATACCGAACAAACCGTTGCCGATAAGGATGCCGGCCAGTATCCAGATAGGTGAAAGGCCAAGGGAGTCGCCCAGGATTTTTGGGCCCAGAATATTGCCGTCAAACTGCTGCAGAAGGAATACAAACACCGCAAACAATGCTGCAGACATAGGATTTACCATAAGCAGAATAAACAGGCAAGGGATGGCACCTATAAAAGGGCCAAAGAACGGAATCATATTTGTCACACCTACGATAACAGCAATGAGAACTGTATAGTCGTGGTTGATAAACAGCATACCGATAAAGCAGAGTATACCTATTATAAGGCTGTCCAGCATTTTGCCCACAATAAAGCCTGAAAATATATTGTTGGAGCGGTTTGCAATTTCTACCATCCTGTCTGCCTTTTCTTTGGAAAAGAATGCATATGTGGCTTTTTTGAACTGCATCAGCAGCTTATCCTTGCCGGACAACATATAAACCGAAATGATAATAATCATAAGCAGGTCAACAACGCCACTGCCCACAGATAAAGAGAAGTTAAGCACACCTGGCAAAGCTGTAATTGAAAAATCAGTAATTGCATTGATAGCCATCTGCCACAGACTTTCTACCTGCTGTATGAGCTGTGAACTCCAATGGAATTCATTAAACATCACTACAGCCTGTCTGTACAGCCTGCGCATCATGTCCGGCAGCGTATCAATAAGGTATGATATGCTGAGACCCAGCTGTGGGATAACTGCCAGAAGCAGGCCTGTTACCACAACAATAGATATAATATATACACATATTATAGAGTAGACTTTTTTGTGCTTTGATGATGCAAATATCTTTTTCTCAAACCACATAACCGGGCGGTTGAGAACAAATGCAAGAACAAAAGCGTATATAAACGGAGACAGAACACCCACAATACTTTTCAGCACAGATGCAACAAACCCCAGATTTGACAGTGCCATAAAAAGTGCTACTGCCGCACACAGTGCTATTGTATAACTGGCTGTCTGCCGTGTAAGATAACTTTTAAGTTTATTTGCCATTTTTAATCCTTTATCAAATTTTGATTACATTATAGTATACTATATTTTGATTTTATTTACAATATTCAGGCGGTAAAATTAAATTTTACAATTATTTTACCTGTTTGTAATTTCATCACATTTACATCACATAAAAAATATAGTATAATTTTAAACTGTTTAAAAAACACTAACTTAATTTAAAGGAGAAAATTTTAATTATGGACAGTTACCGGTCGACGATATTATTTCTTATTGTATTGATGGCATTATCCGCCACATTTTCTGCCAGTGAAACAGCACTTACTGCAGCCAACAAAATAAGGCTGAAAAACCAGGCTGAAGATGGGGACAAACGGGCAGCTGGCGCGCTGAAACTGGCAGAAAAATACGACAGCACCCTTTCCGGACTGCTTATTTCAAACAATATAGTAAACACATTATCGGCCTCTCTGACAACTGTGGTATTCACCGCTATCCTTGGCGAGGGTGGCGTAGGTGCAGCCACAGCTGTAATCACTGTATTGCTGGTTATTTTTGGCGAAGTATTGCCTAAAACTTTTGCAGCCAACAACGCAGAAAAATTCATTAAAATCACGCAGAAGCCACTGCATATACTTATGCTGATTCTGACGCCATTTATAAAAATTCTTGATGTTTTCAAGAATTTTCTGATGAAAAGCAATGACGAAACACCTACTTATACAGAACAGGAACTGATAAGCATTGTTGACGAAATCGAAGATGAAGGTGTGCTGGAAGAAGACGAAGCAGACCTTGTGCAGAGCGCTATTGAGTTCAACGATATTTCAGCCAGTGAAATACTGACACCGCGAGTAGACATCTGCGCCATTGATAAAGAATCAACCAAAGATGAAATACTCAACCTGTTTATGACACACAATTACAGCCGTATGCCTGTGTATGAAAATTCCATAGACAGAATTGTGGGCTTTATCAACCAGAAAGACTTTTTTGCGGCTGTTATCAAAGGGATTGAAGCACCTATTGAAAGCCTGATAAAACCCTGTCGGTATGTTCCGCCAAAACGGAAAATCATAGATGTTATGCATATGCTGCAGAAAGACAAGGTGCATATGGCAGTAGTAACCGATGAATACGGCGGCACACGGGGTATTGTAACACTGGAGGATATACTGGAACAGCTGGTAGGCGATATCTGGGATGAACACGATGAAGAAACCCAGCAGATTTTCAAAGCAGATGATACTACCTATGAAGTTCTGGGCGAAACTTTTATGGAAGATGTGTACGAAGAAATTCTCAACACAAGAGTGAGAACATTTGACGGCAAACAGACAGTTTCAGCCTATATTATGGCAATTATGGAACGCATCCCCGAACAGAATGAAAGCTGCAGTGATGACTATCTGAAATACACTGTACAGATAATCGATGACAACCGTATCAAAAAAGTACAGATAAATGTACTCCAGCGGGAAGATTTTGAAATTTAATATTTTTTTAAGCAATTTAAAGGCACAGCAAATGCTGTGCCTTTTATTTTGTCACTTGGGATTTGTCGGATAGCCAAAGGGGGCGATGTGAACATCGTCCCCTACGCGATTACATAAAGCAACAACCCGCCGCAAAATTCCAGTTTACCACCAACAACTTACCCTGCCGCAATTTTCAGGCGGAGTGCTATAGCAGTTTTGTCGTCCGCTGTGCTGTTTTCTTCTATAACAAAGCGGGCAATCTGCCGGCATTCCCGGGAATGCATTTCCTTTATTTTGCCTGACACTACCCCAGCACCGTCACTCATAAGCAAAACCGTGTCACCTGCTTTAAGGGTAAAGGAACATTCCACCGGTTTCACTTCTTTCAGTATGCCAAGAGGCAGACTGTCCTGGTAATAGCGGGTTACACCCTTTTGGTTTATCACCATACTTACACCTGCACCTGCCTTGGTTATGGTGGATTTGCCGGTAAACAGGTCTGTTTCCAATATATCAATTGATGCACCTGCTTCGCCACTGCCTTTCAGGTTCATGGCAAGATTTATTATGCTTATGATATTTTTCATTGATACGCCGGTCATTATAAGACTTTTTGCCATGGCAATAACTGTGTGACTTTCTGCGGCGGCGGCAGAGCCAGTGCCCATACCATCGCTCAACAGCACATATGCTTTGCCGTTATGTATAAAACAGTCCCGGTTATCTCCGTTTATATTTTTATACCGACTGGTTTCCAGCGCAGTTTCACATTCATAAACCGGGCGTGCACGGAAAATATACAGCAACTCCACCCCTTGCTGTTCTGTCTCTGGTGAAAGAAATCTGGCAGAATACAGCTTTTCCAGATAGTTCTGTATTTTGTATACAGTTTTTTCATCAATAGGTTCCAGAACCGAAAAACTGGCCTGGTCAGGATTCTGACTGCACAGACAGTAGGTGTGCTGTATACCTATATTATTCAAAAAGCGCTCGGTTTCCATTGTTATGGTACTGTTCAAAAGATAGCTGTGCTGATTGCGGTAAATCATATCGCCTACAGCAGAAGAAATGGAGAGAAAGGCGTTCTGCAGCATTTTCTGATTATTTTTCTGTGACTGTGCTATGTATTTTTTTGAAAGCAGAAGACGGGAGTTTTCTTCAAAAGATTTTATAACATCCCCCACATTTATGCACTGTGCACAGAAACCGGCAGAAAACCTGTTCTCCCCTGCCCAATACATTTTTTGACCGTATTCTGAGAACTGCTGCTGTGTAAAAGAGTACTTTTCCTGCCAGCAATAATGATTTTTGCTGCATTTGCGGCATATATCCTCTGCCACCATATCTTCCAGACTGTCGGATTTCAGCTGTTTTTCATTAAGACGGGAAATGTCTATCACACAACCTGCAAGGAATGAAAGACTGTCTTCCAGCTTTTGCATACTGAGCATAAGCAGGCGCCAGTCACGGCCTTCTGTCAGTGTCGGTACATCCACCGCATAAACACCGTCTGTCATATGTGGTATCACTGTATACATTACCAAGGCCATAATGCCGCTGCCGGTAAGGGCAAGACTGCCCAGATGCGAAACTGATATCAGGTTTATAATCAGCGCCAGCAGACCTACCCCAGGATATATGCCTATTGACAGCCTTTCGCTGAAATAACAGCCCACCAGCCACAAAGCAGATGTGGCTATGAACAACCGTATAAAACCCTGCTTGTCTACAACTGTAAGCAATGCTACCATCAGGCAGATAAGGCTGTGCCCCAGCCTGCCTGCAGATGTATACCACCAGGAAGCTGCAAGAACCAGGGCATAGCCAGGATAAATCCAATGACTGTCTGCCCCGGATACAGATACCGCCACAACCGTCGCCGCTGTCAAAATGCAGACAGCATCAGTAAAGGAAGGAATATTTCCTACTGATTTTAGCTGTTCTATCCCGTCCACCGCCAGCTGTGCGATAAAATAAATGCCGACCGCTTCAAACATCCGGTACAGACTGTATTCAAAAGAAAGCCCGTAATACACAAGCAGTGATTTTGATACAGCTGTAGTAAACAAAGATGCCATAACCGCATATCTGTCTTTTTTCACGAAATTATTTACAACCACAAAAATTATAATGCCGAGAAAATATGGTATGTACAACGTGTCCTGTACCGCCAGTATACCAACTGAAAGCAGTCCGCCGCATACAACAGCATAGCGGCACAGAATATCCTTTGTGCAGGTGGCCACCACCATAACTAATGAGGACATAACAGCATCATTCCATATGCTGCGTCCTGCACAGAAACCCAGAATAAAAAACAGTATTAACGCCATCGTATCATACTGCTTTATATTATTTATTTTCTTGTATAATCTGTTTTTATATTTGCCCGATATGGCAGTCATATTCTGCACCGCACTTTCATATTAATATAGTTTATATTATATTCACGCTACTGTGCGGTTTTTAGTGTTTTATGGAAATAAAAAAGAGTGCATATGCACTCTTTTCTGTAATCAATAATCAGCTTTAATAAAATCCTGCAGGCTTTCTTCCATAACAGCCTGGGCCATATCAGCACCATACATGTCAGAATAATCCACCAAAGCTTTTGCCACTACCCTTTCGGCCCGTTCATTGCCCAGTTCCATAGCTATGGCATATTTCATAGCTGAAAGCAGGTGGCCTGTATGGTAAAGGAAGTCTTTTATGGCTTTGTCACCCAAAGACGCTTTTTTAGCCGCATAGCCTTCAGGGTCTGTCATTGCAAAACCATTCCACTGGAACGCACATACTTCTCCACCCTGGGAAATAATACTGTTGATATCCAGTGTAAGCTGTGGATTAAAGCCTTTAACCAGGTTTTTGTCCACATATGTACAGTAGTTTTTGCCGTATTCCAGCAGGCCCGCCTTTTTCCAGGCTTCGCACCAGCCGCACACTGTACTGTTAGTGCAGTAAACCGGCTGTGTAGCCGCTACTTCACTTTTTGAATGGCCATTTTTATCTGCCCATTCACCATAGAGAAGATAGCTTTCCATTGTAAGTGGTGCACCATCTTTTGCAGCGCGCTGTGCCATACGGCCGCCACGCTGCTGGCCATAGATTTTTGTGCCTTCGTCAGCTGCCAGGGCGCCTTTTTCGCCATAGAGTTCTACAGCCCCACGGTAGATAAGAGCGAAAAGATTGGCGTGGTGAGGAATATCAAATAAATTTCTGTCCATTTTAACCTCCCTTAGACTCTAATCAGTCTATTTCAATCTGCATCATAATGTGAGGGATGCCTTCTTCTTCAAATATTTCACCATATGTGGAAAAACCAAGTGATTCATAAAAGCCCTTTTTATCATATTTTGCGCCAAGAACCATTTTCAATGCGCTGAGCTCTTCGCATTTTTCGATCACTTTTTTCACTGTGGCCTTGCCATAACCTTTGCCGCGGTACTGCTGTGGTGACCGCAGGCGGCCAAAGTGCCACACGCCAGGCCGTTCCAAAAATATTCTTGCATTGCATACGGCTTTGCCATCGTCATAACAGACAAGGTGCAGTGCATTTTTGTCTTCTTCATCAAATTCAAATTCTTCTGAAAAGCCTATTTCTTTGCAGAATACTTCCCTGCGAATTTCAAATCCGTCCTGCAGGCCCGGGTCTTTGTATGTATACCATTTAAATTCCATTTCTGCCTCCGATGTAGTTATTACATTCATTATACATTATGAAAAGCAGTTTAATCAATAATTGAAAATGATTTTCATAACAAGGAGGGCTAACACTCCCGGCAGAGACAGCACTGTGGATATAAAAACAGTCCGGCTGTTTACGGCTATATAACAACCGGTAGCACCGCTGGTAATATTGATAAAGAAAAGCGCTCCAATACCTGTGACTGCACTGCGCACAGCTGATAGCCAGGGGTGTTCTGCCCTGGAAAATGCAAATGTGACAGCTGTGATGGCCACAGCACCACAAATCAATAATAAAATTGCCATTTTATTCTCCTATGCCAGAACTGTTTCGCTTTCGCTGTTTTCTGCCTGTGCCAGCTGCCTTATGCTTCCTATAAGGTAATCCCTTACTTTTGCCAGACTTTTCAGTTCATAAATTCTGGCTTCGATCAGGTCTTCTTCCACAGTCATATGAAAAAGCATCTCGGTCTGTTTCAACAGCCTTTCACAGTTTTTCAGCTCTTCTTTAAGTTCAGAAATTCGTCTCTGTCTGGGTGTAACTGTTTCTTTTTGTGTAAAAATCTGCATACCAACTCTCCTTTTTTTCAATTGTTGGTAATTTATAACATTTTATGCTTTCAATGTGCAAAATCATTACCACAAACACAACATTCACAATTTTTTTACAACTTTACTATTGCAATACCGATTAAATAGTGGTAATATAATCAACCTTGAAACAACATTGATTAAGGAGTTAATATGACAATAGATATATATGATATTATTACAAGACTGTTGTTTGCATCTTTTGCAGGTGTAGCAATAGGTCTGGAAAGACAGCTGAAAGGCCACCCTATAGGTATGCGCACAAATGCTCTGGTTTGTGTATCTTCAGCAGCAGTGATGGTGTTGTCACAGTTGATGACAGCAAGTTCTTACACACAGTACGGTGTAGTAAATGACCCAAGGCTTGCCGCACAGGTTATAACAGGTATAGGTTTTCTGGGTGCGGGTACAATTATGCATTCTGATTCCAATGTAAAAGGGCTGACAACAGCCGCCAGTCTGTGGAGTGTAGGCTGTATCGGGCTGATTATCGGTGCAGGATTCTATCAGCTGGCGATAGTGGTTACTGTGATAGTATTTGCTGTTCTGCTGGTGATGAACTCTATCTCCAACTTCCTGCAAAGAAAAATACAGCACAGACACATCGCACTGGCTGTTCGGCCTGAACTTGACATCTTCCTGGACGTAATTACCCATCTGAAAGACTGTGGTGTAAACATTGACCGGGCTATGGCACAGATAGATACAGACGGCCCAGACAAAAAAGCCAATATTGAATTTTCTGTGCGCGGAATCAAACAGGCACAGAAAATAATAAAGTCTCTGGAAAATATAGATGGTATCCTGAACATAAGATACAATTCATAAAATAGTTAAACCGATCTATTGTTGCTCCAATAGGTCGGTTTTGTGCTATGCACTATATCAACTGAAACATATTATCGTTCAGTAAACTTGAATTTATCTAATAGCTAAATGGGACGATGTGGGCATCGTCCCCTACGCTGGAGAGGTGGAACGGAGAGGGCGTAGCGCCTCTCATAATATGAAATATGAATATGCCGACATACACATAACACTTGTGCGCGTTGCGAACGGATGTGAGCAGTAGCGCTTATGTTTGTAAGGCAATATGGTACATATTCCGCGTTTAGGGGTGTGGGGGAATCGCAACCATAAATGGCCCTGAAAAACAATCGTCGCATACTGCGACGGGCTGAAGCCCCTCTTGTCTGCTCGTTGTTTTCCCTTCCTCCGTCTCCCTTCATCCGCCACTG